>DASPTH010000159.1:0-3546 GCA_035623515.1 Acidimicrobiia bacterium | reverse complement strand
ATCCTCGTGCTCTCCGACCGCGACTCGAACCGCGAGTGGGCGCCGATCCCTTCGCTCCTGCTCACCTCCGCGGTGCACCACCACCTCATCCGCGAGAAGACGCGCACGATGGTCGGTCTCGTCGTCGAGACCGGCGATGCGCGCGAGGTGCACCACATGGCGTTGCTCGTCGGGTACGGGGCGGGTGCGATCAACCCGTATCTGGCGTTCGAGTCGGTCGAAGACCTCATCGCACAGTCGTGGTACGGGCTCGGCGGTGCCGACCCGCACACGGCGGTGAAGAACTACATCAAGGCAGCCGGCAAGGGCGTGCTCAAGGTGATGTCGAAGATGGGCATCTCCACCGTCGCGTCGTACCGCGGCGCCCAGGTGTTCGAGGCGATCGGCCTCGACCGCGACCTCGTCGACGACTACTTCACCGGGACGGTCTCGCGCATCGGAGGCGTGGGCCTCGACCAGATCGCCGAAGAGTGCGCGCGCCGCCATCTGCTCGCGTACCCGCCCCGTCCCGACGAGCGAGCCCACCGCGACCTCGACCTCGGCGGTGAGTACCAGTGGCGGCGGGAAGGTGAGTTCCACCTCTTCAACCCCGAGACGGTGTTCAAGCTCCAACACGCCACTCGCGCCAAGCGCTTCGACGTGTACCGCGAGTACACGAAGCTCGTCGACGACCAGTCCACGAAGCTCGCGACGTTGCGCGGCCTCTTCACGTTCAAGGACGGCGCGCGCCCGCCGGTCCCGATCGAGGAGGTGGAGCCGGTCTCGGAGATCGTGAAGCGGTTCGCGACGGGCGCGATGTCGTACGGCTCGATCTCGAAGGAGGCGCACGAGAACCTCGCCATCGCCATGAACCGGATCGGCGGCAAGTCGAACACCGGTGAAGGCGGCGAGGACGCCGACCGGTACGTGCCCGACCCGAACGGCGACTCGCGCCGCTCGGCGATCAAGCAGGTCGCGTCCGGGCGCTTCGGCGTGACGTCCGAGTACCTCGTGAGCGCCGACGACCTGCAGATCAAGATGGCCCAGGGCGCCAAGCCCGGCGAGGGCGGGCAGCTCCCGGGGGCCAAGGTCTACCCGTGGATCGCGAAGACCCGGTACTCGACGCCCGGCGTCGGCCTGATCAGCCCGCCCCCGCACCACGACATCTACTCCATCGAGGACATCAAACAGCTCATCCACGACCTCAAGAACTCCAACCCGCGCGCGCGCGTCCACGTGAAGCTGGTCGCGCAGGTCGGTGTGGGCACGGTGGCGGCGGGGGTTGCCAAGGCACACAGCGACGTCGTGCTGATCTCCGGTCACGACGGCGGTACCGGCGCGTCACCGCTCACGTCGATCAAGCACGCGGGCGCGCCGTGGGAGCTCGGGATCGCCGAGACGCAACAAACGCTCATGCGCAACGGGCTGCGCGACCGGATCGTGGTGCAGTGCGACGGCCAGCTCAAGACCGGCCGCGACGTCGTGATCGCAGCCCTCCTCGGCGCCGAGGAGTTCGGCTTCGCCACGGCACCGCTCGTGGTGAGCGGCTGCGTGATGATGCGCGTCTGCCACCTCGACACGTGTCCCGTCGGGATCGCGACGCAGAACCCCGAGCTGCGGAAGCGCTTCAGCGGCAAGCCCGAGTTCGTGGTCAACTTCTTCGAGTTCGTCGCCGAGGAGGTGCGCGAGTACCTCGCGGCGCTCGGGTTCCGGTCGGTGGCGGAGGCGGTGGGGCACGCCGAGGTGCTCGACGTGCGCGCCGCGATCGACCACTGGAAGGCGCAGGGCCTCGACCTCACGCCCATCCTGATGCCCGCCGACAATCCTTACGACGGGCAGGACCGCTACTGCACGAGAGCCCAGGACCACGGGCTCGACCGAGCGCTCGACCAGGAGCTGCTCGTGCTCGCCGCGCCCGCGATCGAGAGTGGCGAGCCGGTGCGCATCGAGCTCCCGATCCGCAACGTCAACCGCACGGTCGGGACGCTGCTCGGCTCGTCAGTCACGCGGAGGTGGGGCGGAGAGGGTCTGCCCGACGGCACCATCGACATCCGCCTGCGCGGCTCGGCCGGTCAGAGCTTCGCCGCGTTCGTCCCGCGCGGGATCACGCTGCGGCTCGAAGGCGACGCCAACGACTACTTCGCCAAGGGCCTCTCGGGCGGCATCGTCGTGTGCCGGCCTGATCGCGACGCGACGCTCGTCGCGGAGGAGAACATCATCATCGGCAACGTCGCGCTGTACGGCGCGACCGGCGGCGAGGCGTACGTGCGCGGGGTGGCCGGGGAGCGGTTCTGCGTCCGCAACTCCGGCGCGACCGCGGTCGTCGAGGGCGTGGGCGACCACGGGTGCGAGTACATGACCGGCGGCCGGGTCGTCGTCCTCGGCTCGACGGGGCGCAATTTCGCCGCGGGTATGTCGGGCGGGATCGCCTACGTCCACGACCCGGTCGACGCGTTTCCCGCATTGGTCAACTACGAGATGGTCGACCTCGAGCCGCTCGACGACACCGAGCGCGAGTGGCTGCGCGCGACCGTGGAACGCCACCGCGAGCTCACGGGATCGGCAGTGTCGGAACGTCTGCTCACGTCCTGGGAGAGCGAGGTGGAGTCCTTCCGCAAGGTCATGCCCAAGGACTACCGGCGTGTGCTGCACGTGATGCGCGACGCCGAGGCCGAAGGTCTGTCCGAGGCGGGGACGCTGCAACGAGTGATGGAAGCCGCGCATGGGTGAGACCACGGGCTTCTTGCAGTGGTCGCGTGAGACGCCGACGCGTCGCCCGGTGCCCGTGCGGCTGCTCGACTGGAAGGAGGTCTACGAGCCGTTCGCGCGCGACGCCCTGCAGCGGCAGGCGGGGCGGTGCATGGACTGCGGCATCCCGTTCTGTAACAACGGCTGCCCGCTCGGCAACCTGATCCCCGACTGGAACGACCTCGTCTACCGCGACCACTGGCGCGATGCCATCGAGCGCCTGCACGCCACCAACAACTTCCCCGAGTTCACGGGCCGGCTCTGCCCGGCACCGTGCGAGGCGGCGTGCGTGCTCGGCATCAACCAGGATCCCGTGACGATCAAGCAGGTCGAGGTCGAGATCGTCGACCGCGCGTGGTCAGAGGGGTGGATCGAGCCGCAGGTGGCCGACGTGACGACGGGCAAGCGCGTCGCCGTCGTCGGCTCCGGCCCCGCCGGGCTCGCCGCCGCGCAACAGCTCACCCGGGCGGGCCACACCGTCGTCGTCTTCGAACGCGCCGACCGCATCGGTGGGCTGCTGCGCTACGGCATCCCGGAGTTCAAGATGGAGAAGCGCCACCTCGACCGCAGGCTGGGGCAGATGCGCGCGGAGGGCACCGAGTTCCGCACCGGGATCGAGGTCGGCGTCGACGTCGCCGCCGACGAGGTGCTCGCGGAGTTCGACGCCCTCGTGCTCGCGGGCGGCGCCACCGCGTGGCGTGATCTCCCCATCCCCGGACGCGAGCTCGGCGGGATCCACCAGGCGATGGAGTACCTCCCCTACGGCAACCGGGTGCAGGAGGGTGACCTCGACGCGTCGCCCATCACCGCAGACGGGAA
>DASPTH010000156.1:0-4424 GCA_035623515.1 Acidimicrobiia bacterium | reverse complement strand
GAGGAGTTGCCACGAGTAGGTGAGGGGGTTGCCGTCGGGGTCGCTCGACCCGGAACCGTCGAGCGTCACCGTGGAGCCCTCGGGCACGGTCTGGTCCGCGCCCGCCGACGCGATCGGCGGGACCGGCGCGACGGTGACGGTGAGGCCGGTGGTGGTGCTGCCGCCGTTGTTGTCGGTGACGTTGACCTGGACCGGGTAGTCGCCGGGGGTCGTGTAGGTGTGGGAGAGCGAGGCTTCGCCGTGCAGCGGGTCGGGGACGGGGACGACGTCGGGGGTGGAGCCGTCACCCCAGTTGAAGGTGACGGTGTGGGTGTCGAGGGGGCCGGGGTCGTCGAAGGTGGCGGTGACCTCGGCGGTGCCGGGGGGCGCGGACGGATCGGCGCTGACCGACACCGTCGGCGCGACGTTGGTGACGGTGACGGTGGTGTCGGCGGTCGAGGTGGTCAGGCCGTCGCCGACCGTCAAGCGGAAGTGCGAGACGCCGTCGTCGTTGGCGGAGAAGGTCGTCTGCGCGGAGGTGGCGTTGGCGAGGGCGATGGCCGGGCCGGTGGTGTCGAGGAGTTGCCACGAGTAGGTGAGGGGGTTGCCGTCGGGGTCGCTCGACCCGGAACCGTCGAGCGTCACCGTGGAGCCCTCGGGCACGGTCTGGTCCGCGCCCGCCGACGCGATCGGCGGGTGGTTGCACACGGCCCCGGTTCCGCCGCCGAGGCAGTAGTGCGCGATGGCCTCGGACAGCGACAGCGGTCGTGAGTAGAACGCGACCTCGTCGATGTCACCGTTGAAGTACCAGTCGTTGGCGTTGCCGTCGCGCCCGATGGCGGCGGCGCCCGACTCGTAGCGGGTCGCCTCCGGCACCGCGACCGACGCAACCTGCACGCCGTCGATCACGAGGGTCAGCGACGCCGCGTCGCGCGAGACGACGAGGTGGTGCCATTGCGCGTCGTCGTAGCGGCCGGGCGACTCGGCGACGTACTGCGTCCCCGAGGTGCCGTAGACCGTGCCGTTGATCGTCCCGCGTTGCGACATCACCGCACTCCACCCGAACGTGCGCCAGCGCGCGAGGTAGCCGGGGGCGTTCGGCTGCCCGAGTGAGCGGAACCACGTCTCGATGGTGAACTGCTGCGGCTGGAGGGCCGCGCTGCTGCCGAGCGAGACGTAGCCACTCGTGCCGTCGAAGCGCGTCGCAGTGTCGGTGCTGCCGCCGATCGCGCCCGGCACACCGGTGGTGACACCACCGTTGAGGGAGCCGGGATCGGCGCCGAGCTCGTCGGTCGCCACCCCGCCGGTGTCACCGAGACGCCAGTAGCCGACCGGGCCTGCGGCCATCACTGCTTGCGAGTAGGCGTCGTTCACCGCGGCGGTGGCGACGCCGGCCGAGATCAGGGCCGAGGTCGCGAGCACCGAGAGCACGGCGACCAGTGCGACCACGACCGACGAGTGCGAGAGGCGTCCCATCGTGTCTTGCCCCCTCCGCGCCAATTGCACGTCTTCCTGCACTGCTTGCATCGGCGGGAGCCGATCGCGCGCTGAACCGAGCGGAAGTACGGGTGACGGAGGACACAGCCCCGAACTGCGAACTTGCGTCAGCCACCGACGTATGGCGTCGGTGAGTGACGCAACTTCGGGGGTGGGGGGGTGGAGGACGGCCTACCGCGCCGCGCTGGTCGAGCGGGGCTCGGCGCACGACTGCTCGTACGGCTCGTCGCCCAGGTAACGGTTCCACTCGTCGCGGGTGAGGTTGCGCCCGGCCTCGTCGCACGCGGCCTGCGCGGCACGCTCCGGGCTCAGGTTCCACTCGCGCACGGTGGTGCTCAACACGGTGTTCACCTGCTCGATGCCCATCGAGTAGGCGTAGAAGCCGCTCGGACGCGCGGTGACGATCTGCGCGACCGTGCCGTGGTTCAGCGCGGCCAACTCCTTTCGCTCGGCGACGTCCCAGTAGTGCAGGACGCCGTCGGTGGAGGTGAGCGCGAGCCGGCGGCCGCCGTCGAGCCAGGCCATGTCGGTGACGAGACCGGGCACCACGATGTCGCTCCCCACGCTGTCGAGCGTCCTCGCGTCGCGGATCGACACCTGGCCGGTCAGCGAGTCGGAGTACGCGATGAGCGAGTCGTCGGGTGACACCGACACCGCGAGCGACAGCCCGCCGGTGTTCTTGCTCACGAGTTGCTTGCCCGTGGTCACGTCGAACACGCGGAGCGTCGCGTCGCCCATCGCGACGACCATCCTCCGCCCGTCGCCGAACCCGCCGGCGACCGAGAAGCCGGCCGGGTAGTGCTGCTGGTCGTACACCCGCACACGCCGCAAACCGTCCTTGCGGACGCCGATCACTTCGATCGCCGTCCGGTCGACGACGGCGAACCGGGTCGGGCCGAGCGGGACCAGTGTCGGCACCCCGTTCGGTGGTTGCGCGAGCCGGAGCGTGTGCCGCGTGTCGGTCGACCCGTGGTAGCGGTGCAGCACGCCGTTCCAGTCGACGACGACGCTGTCGGAGCCGCCGATCGCGATGGCGCCCGCGGCGTCGGGGACGGGCCCGGTCTTCGCGACCGTGCTACTCCACCGCCCCGACGCCTCGACCGTCCGTACGGTGACCGCGCCCGGCGGGTGGGCGCCGTCCGACGGCAGGAACTGCAGGATCGGGACGCGGTCGGCCGCCGTCGACTGCCCGATGACGAGGAACTGTGGAGACGCGACGATCCGCTTGCCGAAGGTCGCGCGCGTCGTCGCGTCGTCGACCGAGAGCGTGCCGTCGTAGGAGCCCACGAGGGTGACGGTGCCGGTCGGGTCGACCGCCGCCACGATCGGCGTCGACGCCGGCGGTCGCCGGGCGTTGAGGTAGGGGAACGGATCGGAGCCGATGTGGCGGACCCACCCGTCGGCGCCGACCGTGAGGAGTCCGCCGTTGGCGAGGGGGATGATCCCGTTGATCGGCGCGGTGCCGAACGCCTGCGCGCCCTGCGACCCGACGTCGGCGCGGCGCGCCGCGGTGGCGGCGTCGAAGTACTCGACCACGCCGTTCTCCTCGCCCACCGCGACGGTGCGCCCGTCGGTCGTGAAGACCGCCGAGGACGCCGACGCCTGCAGCAGCGCGTTCCCGGTGGCCTGGAGGCCGGAGGGCGTGACCGCCCAGAGCGTCGCCACGTGCTCACGGTTCACGGAGGACACCGCGGCGCTGCCGTCGGGACTCATCCCGACCGCGAGCACCGGCCCGGCATCGGCGGTGACCGGTGGTCCGATCGGGGTGTGGTCGGCCACCGACCACAGTTGCAGCCGCCCGAGCTCGTCGCCGACGACCAGACGCGTGCCGGCGACATCGGGGGACATGGCCGTCCAGCGCGGGCCGGTCGACGTCGACCAGTGGTCGGTGGCGTGGCGCAGCGCGGCGTCGAAGTCGTACACGGTGCCGTCGGTGGTCACGCCGGCGACGCGTGTCCCGAGCGGCAGGAGCGACATGAGCTGCGGGATCCGCAGCCCGGTTGCGGCCGGCGCGTCCGAGCCGGGCGACCACGTCGCGAGCGACCCGTCGGCATGGAGGACGACGAACGCGCCGACGCCGGCGTCGTACGCGGTCGAGAGGACGGGCGCGCCGCGTGCGACCACGCGCGGGAGTTGCCCTTCGAGTCCGGCGGCGTCGAGGAGGGCTTGTTCGGCTTGGGTGGTGTGGGCGTGGCGCCAGGCTTGGAGGGCGAGGAGGATGCCGAGGTCGGGGCGGTGGGTGGCGAGTTCGGCGGATTGGCCGGCGAGGCTTTGGGAGAGGGCTTGTTGGCGGCGGTGTTCGGCTTGGTTGCGTTGGTCGAGGGCGATGACGGCGGCGATGACGGCGGCGACGGCGAGGACGGCGAGGCCGGTGGCGGCGGCGATGGCGGTGCGGAGGGTGCGGCGGTGTTGGCGGAGCTCTTCGCCGACGATGGCGTCTTTGGTGGTGCCCTGGACGGGGGCGGCGATCTCGGCGAGGAGGTCGAGGAAGCGGCCGTCGCGGCGGTGGAGGCGGGGTTGGTCGCGGGTCCAGGTGGCGTCGACCCAGCGGGGTTCGCCGTTGAAGACGCCGCGCAGGGTGGGGCCGATGGCGGTGGCGTCGGCGGCCCAGTCGCCGGTGTCGGGGTCCCAGGCGCAGGTGCCGTCGGCGAGGACGAGGAGGAGGTGGTCGTCGCCGCGGTGGGTGACCCACCAGTCGAGCTCGCGGGTGACCCAGGGGGAGGCGGCGGCGGTGGGGCTGAGGACGGCGACGAACCATTGGGAGTCGTCGAGGGTGCTGCGGATGGAGTCCCACAGGTCGGGGCTGGCGGACATGACGTTGGTGTCGCGGAAGACGTGGAGGGAGCGCCGCCGCCACCAGGGCTTGCCGATGCGGGCCAGTCCCGACGCGAGCGCCTCGACGAGCACGACATCGTCGTGCGAATACGAGATGAACACATCGAACATCA
>DASPTH010000154.1:0-12468 GCA_035623515.1 Acidimicrobiia bacterium | reverse complement strand
GTCGTCACGCGCGCGCAGCTCGTACACCGGGAAGCACGCGTTGTACTCGCCGACGTCACGGGAGTGATCGAGATAGACGCGCCGCTCGCGGTCGGGCGCGTCGCCGAGTCGCGGCCGTGGGTCGGCCGGCGCCCGCGCCGCGAGACGCCGCTGCGCGGCCTGCAGGTCGACGACGAGCTCACGCAACTCCGGAACCGGACGCTCGAGCGCGAGCGCGGTACCCATGAGGTCGCGCAGCACCGTCGCCAGCTCGCGCGTCTCGTCCAGCGGCGCCTCACCGAAGGTCCAACGTTCCACGGTTGCTCCTCGGTCAGGCGTCGGCCGGATCCGACACCAGGTGGCGCGCGGCGGCGAGATCCACCTTGGCCGACGGTGTCCGGGGAAGCTCGTCGACGATGACGATGCGCGCCGGCAGCTCGTACGGCGCGAGGAAGGGACGCAGGTGCGCGAGGAGGTCGTCGCTGTCGGTGTGGCTGCCGGCCCTCAGCTCCACCGCGGCCACCGGGACCTGGCCGAGCCGTTCGTCGTCCACCCCGAACACCGCCGCGCCGCGTACCTCGGGATGCCGCTCCAGCGCGCTGCGCACGACGTCGGGCTGCACCTTGAAGCCCCCGCGAAGGATGGTCTGGTCGGCGCGACCCACGATCCACAGGAACCCGTCGTCGTCGATGCGAGCCAGGTCGGTGGTGCGGATCCAGCCGTCGTCGGGCAGCTGCGCCGCCTGCACCTCGAGCAATCCCACCTCGCCGGGTGGCCGCGGCATGAACGTGTCGGGATCGACGACGCGGAGCTCGCAGCCAGGGTGGGCCCGGCCGACGCTGCCGCGCTTGGCCGCGCCGAACGCCCGGTGGTCGCCGAGGTTCCACCCGGCCACGCCGCCGCCGAACTCGGTGGCCGCGTAGGAGGTGAGCACAGGGACGCCGAAGCGCGCGGTGAAGGCGTCGGCAACCTCCGGGTCGAGTGGCGCGGTACCCGAGACCACCGACTTCACCTCGGCGAGGAGGTCGTCCTCGACGTCGGACTCGAGCACCATGCGCAGCGCGGTGGGCACGAGACTCACGGTCTTGGGGTGGTGGCGCCGTACGGCGTCGGCCCAGGCTCCGACGGTGAAGCGCTCGAGCAACGCGATGCGGCGCCCGTCGAGCACCGCCTGGAGCACCCGGAACACGCCGCTCAGGTGCACGAGCGGCGCGTTCACGATGACCACACCCTCGCGCAGCGCGAGATCGGAACGCGCGTTCGTCTCGTAGTGCTTCGCGCCGACCATGACCCGCTCGAGGGTGGCGTAGGAGAGGTCGACGCGCTTGGGCGGACCGGTCGTGCCACTCGTGAGCATGCGCACCGCCACGCCGGCGAGCGGGCGCGCGGCGGGTGGCCGGCCACCGGTGGGCAGGGTCAACGAGGCGGGCGCGCCGAGCTCGGTGAGCGACAGCGCGGCGTGGCCCGTGCCGGTGACGCCGGCGTGGTCGACGTCGATCGCGGCGCCGGCGACGAGCGCGAGGTCGTGGTCGTCGACATCGCGCGTGACGCGCTCGGCGCCGAGGTGGGGATTCAGCGTGACGGCGCAGGCGTCGGCCCGGAGCACGCCGAGCAGGAAGCCGACCGCCGCCGGACGGTTCGCCAACAGCACTCCGACGGGCGCGCCGGCGCCGGCACCGAGTGTGCCCAGCGCGGCGTCGACCTCGTCGGCCGCGCGCGCGACGTCGCGCCAGGAGTACCACGTGTCGCCGAACTCGATCGCCGGTGCGCCCGGGTCGAGCTCGAGCACCGCGCGGATGCGCGCCGCGAGCGCGCTCATCGCATCTCCGGTGCCTGCTCTGCCATCGGGGCGCCCTCGAGCTCGGCCGCGCCGAGCGGGTTCCCGAGCCGCGTGTACATCAGCCCTTGCTCGACCGCGGCGCGGTACGGCTTGTCGAGCGACTCCCAGATGGCCCGCACCGTCCCCTGGATCGCGGCAGCAGGGAATGACGCGATGGTGCGCGCGAGCTGGTCGGCGCGCGCCCACAGCTCCTCGCGCGCCACCACCTCCGTGACGATCCCGATCCGCAGCGCGGTCTCCGCGGTGACGCGCTCGCCGTTGCCGAGGACCGCCATGCGCAGCGTCTCACCGAGGCCGATGCGCCGCATCAGACCGATGGGCTCGATGGCCGAGACCATGCCGAACGTCACGTGCGAATCGAAGAACGTCGCGTCCGACGAACAGATCACGATCTCGGCCTCGTTCACGAAGTAGAACGCGCCGGCCGTGCAGATCCCGTGCACCGCGCACACCACCGGCTTCCAGAGCTCGTTGCCCTTGGGCGAGAGCAGCGTGCCGGGATCGGTGTGGTTCCACACCAGCGCGGGCTGTCCGAACGGCTCCTGCACGTCGAGTCCCGCCGAGAACGCGCGGTCGCCCGACGCGCGCAACACCACCGCGCGCAACGTCTCGTCGTCCTTGATGGCCCGCCACACGTGCTCGATCTCCTCGCACATCCGGCGGTTGAAGGCGTTGAGTCGTTGGGGCCGGTTCAGCGTGACCGTCGCGACACCGGTCGCCGGATCGGCGTCGTAGAGGATGGTCTCGTAGGTCATCGCTCGCGGAGCATCACGCGAAGTCGTCGACCGTGAAGTGCTCGTCTCTCAGCTTGAACGCCTCGCTCGTCCCCACCTCGGCCCGTGTCTTGACGAAGTTGAACTCGTCGTCCTCGAAGCGGAGGTTCGTCGCGAACGCGTGCAGCATGAAGCCGGTGGCTTCCTCGCCCACGTAGGCCTGCGTCTGCTCGACGAGGCCGAACCCTGACTTCGCGATCGCGAGGCCGTCGGCCGGCATGCGTGCGACCTTGGCCGCCCACCGCTCGGCGCGCTCCGCCACTCGGTCGGTGTCGCACACCTCGGTGAAGATCCCGAGGTGCTCGAGCTCGCTCGCCTCGACGGTGTCGCCGGTGAGCAACAGGCGGCGCGCCAGCACGGGGCCCAGCCGGTAGAAGAAGAGGTGGAGGTTCCCGAGCGCCGGCCCCAGCAGCTGCGCACCGGGCATGCCGATCCGAGCCTCGCGCCCCACGACCGCGAGGTCGGCCATGAGCGCGAGCTCGAACGCCCCACCGAGCGCATAGCCCTCGACCTGGGCCAACGTGACCTTCGGGAAGTGCAGGAACTCGTGGTAGAACGCGAAGCTCTCGCGGTCGACCCCGAGGCGTCGGCGCTGGCTCGGACGGCGGTTCTCACCGTTGCCGTACCACGCGTAGGCGTTGCGCATGTCGGCGCCCGTGCTGAACACACTGCCGGCGCCGCGGAGGATCACCACTTTCACGTCGTCGTCGGCAGCGAGCTCCTCGAGGTAGGCCCGCATCTGGCGCCGCATCGGCGGGTCGTACGCGTTGCGCCGCTCCGGGTTGTCGAGCGTGATGCGCGCGATGTGTGCGGCACCATCGCGCTCGAGGTGCACGCGCTCGTCGGTACCTGTGTCGCTCATCACGACTCCTCCCCACATCGGTTGGGCCACATCGGTTCGGGCCACATCGGTCGGGCGTCCGCGCGCTCGAATGATCTTAACATTTTGGCCACCTGGATCCGGCGACGCGAGCGGCCGGTCAGCGGAGCCGGTACCGCACCGGCACGTGCTTGGGCCCGCCGACGAACAGCGTGCGCATGAACTCCGGCTCGCATGCGGGCTCGAGCTCGACGATGCGCGGTACGAGCTCGTCGAAGAACGCGCGCGTCTCGAGCCGGGCGAGGTGGGTGCCGAGGCAGTAGTGGGCACCGAAACCGAAAGCGACGTGCGGGTTCGGGTCGCGCGTCACGTCGAAGGTGTCGGGGTGCTCGAAGACGGCCTCGTCGCGGTTCGCGGAAGGGAACGACAGCAGGACTTGGCCGCCGTCGGGGATGGTGACCCCGCCGATCACGTGCTCGTGTACCGCTGTGCGCACGAACTGCTTCACCGGCGAGACCCAGCGGAGCATCTCCTCCACAGCAGTGGGCACGAGCGACACGTCGTCGGTCAGGAGCTGCAACTGGTCCGGGTGCGCGAGGAGAGCGGCTACACCCCCGCTGATCGCGGAGCTCGTAGTGTCGTGGCCCGCGGTAGCGATGATCACGTAGTAGCCGACCGCTTCGAGGACTCCGATCGGCTCGCCGTCGATCTCGGAGTTGGCGATCACCGACGCGAGGTCGTCCGTGGGGTTCGCGCGCCGGTCGTCGATCAAGCGTTGGAAGTACTCGAAGAAGTCGAGGAGGGTGGCTCGCGCGGTGTCGCCCACGCTCCCCGCTCTCGGCGGCTCCGACACTCCAAATCCGCTCGGGCCACGCTCGCTCTTGGTCCCACCGCGCGCCATCTCGGGGTCGTTGCTGCCGAAGAGCTCCTGGGTGAGGGTCAGCATCCACGGGTAGTCGGACTCGGGGATGCCGAGCATCGCCATGATGATGTAGAGGGGATAGTGGACCGCGACGTCGGTGACGAAGTCGCACTCGCTGCCGAGGTCCGCCATGCGGTCGACGGAGCGCTTCGCCAGTCGGGCGGCGCGGTCGCCGAGACGCGCGATGTTGCTCGGCTTGAACCAGTCGGCGCTGATGCGGCGGTACTTGGTGTGGTCGGGTGGGTCCATCTGCACGAGCGTGCGCACCGGCACCTCGGCCGGGTCGCCGTACCCCTTCGGACCGAGCACGGGCCGCGGCCCCGCCAACCACCCACGCAGATCGCGCTCGACGTCCATGAGGTCGCCGTGGCGCGTGACCGCCCAGAAGGGTTCGTAGCCGTCCACGTCGACGTACGGCACGGGGTCGTCGCGACGGAGGCGCGCGCACGCGGCATGGAAGCGCGCTTCGTCGGCGTAGGCCGACGGGTCGGTGAACACGCGCGCGGCGAGCTCGGTGGTGAGGTCGGTCGTCGAGGCCATCCCGGCTCCTTCCGGCCGCCGCGCGAGTGTGGTGCGGCGGCGGCCCGGCGGACCACAATATGTCAGACATATCGGACGCCGCAAGGTCGAGAAAGGACCCAGGGATGGACTACGAGACGATCCGGTACGAGGTCGCCGACCGCATCGCCACGATCACGTTCAACCGTCCCGACCGCCTGAACGCGATCAACCAGCAGATGATCGCGGAACTGAACGACGCGTATGCCCGGGCGGAGGGAGACGACGACGTCTGGACCCTCGTCGTCACCGGCGCCGGTCGCGCGTTCTCGGCGGGGGCCGACGTGGAGAAGATCCCCGCCGACGGCAAGGTCCCGTACGAGGGTCGGTACCTCTCGCAGTACAAGGAATGGGAGGCGCCACAGGAAGCGACTCCGCCGTTCCGTTCGATGGCGAAGCCGATCGTCGTCGCGGTGAACGGGATCTGCGCGGGTGCCGGGATGGATCTCGTCACGACCGGCGACATCACCATCGCGTCGGACGACGCCGAGTTCTTCGATCCCCACGTGAGCATCGGCCTCGTCACGGGTCGGGAGATGGTGCGCGTCGCCCGCGCCCTCCCCGTCAACGTGGCGATGCGGATGGCGCTCGTCGGCCGGCACGAGCGCCTGAGCGCGCAACGGGCCTACGAATTGGGCTTCGTCACCGAGATCGTCCCGCGCGAGGAGCTCCTCCCCCGTGCGCGCGAGATCGCCGAGATGGTGAACCGCAACGCTCCGCTCGCGGTCCGGGGCACGCGGTTGGCGATCCGCAAGGGTCTCGGGCTCCCCCTCCACGAGGCCGAGATCCTCGCGGAGGCCTTTCGCGAGCGCGTCCTGCACACCGAAGACGCGCTCGAAGGCCCGCGAGCGTTCCTGGAGCGCCGCGAGCCCCAGTGGAAGTGCCAGTAGTGGAAGAGCCAAGAGTGGAAGAGCCAACAATGGAAGAGGTGGCGCCGGCGCCTTCGGCACGCGAGCATTCGCACGGCATGTCCGACACGACCGAGGACTGGGAGCCGGTACTCGACGACCTGCGCGCGCGGCGGCGCGCGGCGCGCGGGATGGGCGGCGAGGAACGGCTCGCCAAGCACCGCGCCGCGGGGAAGCTCGACGCCCGCGCGCGCATCGACTACCTGCTCGACCCCGGCTCCTTCCAGGAGCTGGGAACGCTCGTCGGCGGTGACGAGGCGCCCGCCGACGCGGTGGTGATCGGCTCCGGGCGCATCGACGACCGCCCGGTGATGGTCGCGGCCGAGGACTTCACCGTGAAGGCCGGGACGATCAGCCAGCCCGCGAACTCGAAGCGGTATCGCGTCGCCGAGCTGGCCGTCCTCGATCGCATCCCGTTGGTGATGATGCTCGAGGGTGCCGGCTTCCGCGCCGACGGCCGCGCGCACGGGCGGTCGCCGACCGATCTCCTCGCGCAGGCGCGCTGTTCCGGGCGGGTGCCGCTCGTCACCGCCGTGCTGGGCAGCTCGGCCGGACACGGCGCGCTCGTCGCGCCCATGTCGGACTTCACCGTCATGAGCGCCCACGCCGCGATCTTCACGGCCGGCCCGCCGGTCGTCTTCGAGTCCCTCGGTGAACAGATCACGAAGGAGGATCTGGGTGGGCCCTCGGTCGCGTTGACGAGTGGCCTCGTCCACAACGGCGCCGACGACGACGAGGGCGCGCTCGACCTCGTGCGGCTGTATCTCCGCTACTTCCCACCGTCGGCGTGGTCGTATCCACCCGACGCCTTCGAGGGTGACGTCGAGCCGCGGCTGGTTCCCGAGATGCTCGAGGTCGTGCCGAGGAACGGCCGACGCGTCTACGACATGCACGACGTCGTCGACGTCGTGTTCGACGCCGACTCCTGCCTCGAGGTCCAGCCCGACTTCGGCCAATCGGTGATCTGCGCGCTCTGCCGGCTCGGCGGTCATCCGGTGGCCGTGGTCGCGAACCGGCCCGACGTCCTCGCCGGTTCCATCGACGGCGACGGCGCCGACAAGGCCGCACACTTCGTGACCGTTGCCGATTCGTTCCACCTGCCGCTGGTGTTCCTCGCCGACAACCCCGGGGTGCTGCCCGGCAGCGCTTCCGAGCGACGGGGCATCCTGCGCAGCGGGGCGCGCATGTTCGCGGCGCAAACGGTGGCCGACGTGCCCAAGTTCGAGGTGACGCTGCGGAAGGCCTACGGCTTCGGGTCGATGGTCATGGCCATGATCGGCTTCGACCGGCAGTCCGGCGTGTTCGGCTTCCCCGGAGCGACGATGGGTGCCATGGGAGCGGCGGCGATGACGCGCGCGAAGGGCGCCGACGCCGACGAGGCGGCACGGCTCCGCGACGCGGAGGTCCAGGCTTCGTACCGGTCGGCGAGCAGCCTCGGCTTCGACGAGCTCATCGATCCGCGTGAGATCCGCAACGTCCTCCTGCACTCGCTCGAGCGCGCGCTCTCGCGACGGCAGGCGCCCGCCGCGCCCGTCGCGCGGATCGGCATCACCCCGTAGCGGCGCCGCACCGACCGGCGCTCGTACACTTGGTGCGCCTGCTCGTCGTTCGAGGTTCGCTCATGACCTGGCTCCCTGGCCTGCCCGACGGGAAGACCGACTGGGACCGGTTGACCGCGCTCTGTCCCGAGGCGACCAGCGCGTTGTCCGACGTCGTCGCCGCGGCATGGCGCGACACCGACCCCGCGTTGCTCGAGCTGGCGCGGCTCCGGATCGCGAAGCTGCTCGGCCACACCGCGGAGCTCGCGCGGCCCGGCGTGCACGTCGGCGACGTCGCGCCGAGCGCCGCGAAGCTCGCAGACCTGGAGGTGTGGCCCACGTCTCCGCTCTTCTCGGCGCGAGAGCGCGCCTGTCTCACCCTGGTCGAGCAGTTCGTCGTGGACGCCAACGGCGTCACCGACACCCAGGTGGCCGACGTCACCGAACACCTCGGTGCCACGGGCTGTTGTGCGTTCGTCGAGGCGGTCTCGGTGTTGGAGACGTTCCAGCGCGCGTGCCTCACCCTCGGCGTCGAGGAGGTGCCGCGGTGAAACCGAGAATTCCTCTGGACCCGGATGCAGTCAACCAGTGGGGGCTGGCCGACACCGCCGGGATGGCGCCGAGCATCGCCGCCGCGCGTCAACAGCTCCGGCGCGTCGCCTTCCGGATGCGCACGGTCGATCCGGCGACCACGGAGCTCGTCCGGATCCGGAACGCCCGCTACCAGAACTGCTTCTTCTGAATGAGTGCCCGCAGCGCAGTTGCGTTGCAGCACGGTGTCGACGAGGAGATGCTCTCGCTCGTCGACCGCTACGAAGAGAGCGACCTGTCGCCGGCGCAGCGGGCGGCGCTGAGGCTGGCCGACGCGTACCTCGCCGCGCCGGCCGACACCACCGAGGCGACCAGGCGGGAAGTGGCGGCGGAGCTGAGCGCGGCTCAGATCGTCGAGCTGGTGCTCAAGCTCATGGGCTTCAGCAGCGACAAGGTCATGGTGGCGCTCGGTCTCGACTTCGACGCGGTCGACGTCTTCACGATGAGCTGACCCGCCGGAAAAGTTATAACCTTTCTGCGCGCAGGCCGTCGTCGTCGGCAGGACCCTCCCGAGGAGCGACCGCATGGACCCGACGTTTCGCCCGGTGGACTCCGACCAGCACTACTACGAGCGGATCGACGCGTGCACTCGACACCTCGACCCGAAGTTCAAGGATCGCGGCATCCAGGTCGTCGAGCAGGGCACGCACAAGCTCCTCTTGGCCGGCGGCCGCTTGTTCCGGTTCATCCCGAACCCCACGTTCGACCCGGTCATCGTGCCCGGATGCATGGACCCCATGTTCCGGGGGCAGGTACCCGAAGGTGTCGACCCGCGGTCGCTCACCCGTGTCGAACCCATCCATCCCGAGTACCAGGATCCCGACGCGCGGCTCGCGGTGCTCGACGAGCAGGGGCTCGATCGGGCGCTGCTGTTCCCGACGCTCGGGTGCGGTGTCGAGCAGGTGCTGCGCTCGGATGTTCCGGCAACCGTGGCGACCGTACGCGCCTTCAATCGCGCGCTCGAGGACGACTGGGGATTCGCGTACGCCGACCGGCTGATCGCGGCACCGATGCTGTCGCTGGCCGATCCCGACGCCGCGCTCGAGGAGCTCGACGACGTGATCGAGCACGGAGCGCGCATCGTGCACCTTCGGCCCGCGCCGGTGCCCGACGGCCATGGCGGTGGACGGTCCTTCGGGCACGCGAGCCACGATCCCGTGTGGGCGCGGCTGGCGGAGGCGTCGATCCCCGTCGCGTTCCATCTCGGCGACAGCGGCTACGAGCTGTTGTCGGCCGCGTGGGGCGGCCGTGACCGGTTCGAACCGTTCCGGGCGGTCGACCCGATGGACAAGCTCGTCGTGTCGGACCGCGCGATCCACGACACCATCGGCAACCTGGTGGTACACGGCGTCTTCGCGCGGCACCCGAAGCTGCGGGTGGCGAGCATCGAGAACGGCTCCGACTGGGTGCACACGTTGATCAAGCGCCTCCGCAAGCAGGCGAACCAGACGCCGTGGTGGTTCGAGGAGGACCCACTCGAGACGATCCGTCGGCACGTCTGGATCACTCCCTACTACGAGGAGGACATGCGCAAGCTCGCCGACACGATCGGCGTGGAGCACGTGCTGTTCGGCTCCGATTGGCCCCATGGCGAGGGTCTCGCGCACCCGATGGACTTCTTGAAGGAGCTCCACGCCTTCGCCGACGACGAGGTCCGGCTCGTCATGCGCGACAACGCGCTCGCGCTCCTCGGCGACGGAGTGGGGAGTTGACCGTCACGAGCGAGCAGGCAGTCGACACCGAGGCCGGCCTGCGTGACGACGTCGGCGCGTGGCTCGCGGCGAACTGGGACCCGGACCTCTCGGTGCACGAGTGGTGGGCACGCGTCGGAGGCGCGGGGTGGACGGCGCCGCACTTCCCGGCCGAGTGGGGCGGGCGCGGGTACTCGCGGCGTTCGTCGCGCGTCGTGCGCGCTGCGTTCTCGGACTTCGGCGCGCTCCAACCTCCCGGTGGCCTCGGTCTGCTCATGGCGGCCCCGACGATCCTGACCCACGGCACGCCCGAACAGATCGACCGCTTCGTCCCTGCGATCTACGACGGGTCGGTCGCGTGGTGCCAGCTCTTCAGCGAGCCCGGCTCGGGCTCGGACCTCGCCGGCCTCACGACGCGCGCGACGCGCGACGGCGACCGGTGGATCGTCCGCGGCCAGAAGGTGTGGAGCTCGATGGCGATGGAGGCCGACTACGGGATGCTGCTGGCGCGCACCGACTTCGACGTCGAGAAGCACGCGGGCATCTCCTGGTTCGCGTTCGCGCTGGACCAGCCCGGGGTGACGATCCGACCGCTGCGCGAGGCCACCGGTCACGCGCTGTTCAACGAGGTGTTCTTCGACGACGCGATCGTGGAGGACGCGAACCTCGTCGGCGGGCTGAACAACGGGTGGGCGGTCGCGCAGACCACGCTCCTGTTCGAACGGGCGGGCATCGGCGCCGGCGGGATCCACACGGGTTTCCCACCGCCCGGCCCGAAGGGCGGGTTCCTCCCCCTGCGCGCGGGCGACGCGGCCGAGCGACGGCCACCGGAGACGACGAGCAAGGTGCTCGACGTCCAGGAGTTGTTCGACCTCGCCCGGTCGCGCGCTCGCTTCGACGATCCGCTGGTGCGCCAGCAACTCGCTCGACTGTTCAGCTACGTGAAGACCGGCGAATGGACGGCCAAGCGCGCTGAGCACGCCCGTGCTCGTGGAGGGGGCGCCGGCCTCCCGAACGTCGGCAAGCTCGCACAGACCCGCATCGCCAAGCTCTCCGCCGAGATCGCTTGTGAGATCCTCGGGCCCGATGCGCTGTTGTGGGAGCCCGACGGTCCCGTCGCCGGTCGGTACGCGGAGGCGTTGGTGTTCGCGGCCGCATCGTCGATCTACGGCGGCACCGACCAGATCCAGCGCAACGTCATCGGCGAGCGGGCGCTCGGTCTCCCGCGCGAGCCGGACCCCAACCGGCGACTCCCGTTCCGCGAGGTCCTCGAGCGAACCCACGAGCTCGCCGACGCGCGGTGATTCCTCGCGTCGCGCTCGCGACCGCGCTCACCGACGCGAACCTCGCGGTGCTGCTCTCGACGCTCGCTTACCTCACGCACGACGCCTCGCTGCTCGAGCGGTACGACGCCGCAGCACTCGATCATGGGCGAGGCGCGGGGACGATCGACGACGCCGAAGCCGACGAGATCCGCGCCCTCGCGCTCGACGTCCTCTCTTCGCTCGACCTGGACGCGAACTCCGTACGTCCGCCGACGGACGCGCTCCTCCAACGCATCGTCTGCTACTGCGCCGGCGAGGACGTCCCCGCCGACTACGTCCCGTTGGTCGTCGCCGAATCGAACTTCGACGGCCGCGACACACGCCGCTACGAATGGGTACGGCCCCCGGCGCCGGAAGAGCTCGCCGACTTCCGAGTTGCGATCATCGGAGGCGGGTTGGCGGGTGTCTGCGCGGCCGTCCGCCTGGAGCAGCTCGGTATCCCGTACGTGGTGATCGAGAAGAACCCGAGCGTCGGTGGCACGTGGTTCGAGAACACGTACCCGGGACTCCGGGTCGACGTCCCCAACCACTTCTACTCGTACTCGTTCGCGCCGAATCCCGGATGGTCGAGCTACTACGCCGAACGGCGTGAGATCGCCGAGTACGTCGAGCGGTGTGCGCGCCGCTACGGCGTCCTGTCACGGGTTCGTTGCGGCACGGAGGTGGTCGGCGCGAGCTACGACGACGCATCTGCGCGTTGGTCGCTGCGGCTCCGCACCGCCGACTCGGAAGCCGACGAGATCCTCGCGGTGAACGTCGTGATCAGCGCGGTCGGGATGCTCAACCGACCGGTTCTCCCGCCGATCGACGGCCTCGACACCTTCCGAGGCCCGTGGTTCCACTCGTCGCGCTGGGATCACGGCGTCGACGTTGCGGGGCGCAGGGTCGCGGTGGTGGGTACCGGCGCCAGCGCGATGCAGATCGTGCCCGAGCTCGCACCAAAGGTCGGGCGACTGTTCGTGTTCCAACGATCGCGGCACTGGGTGACGCCGAACCCGCTCTACCACCGACCGGTCAGCGCCGGCGAGCAGTGGCTCTTCGCCAACGTCCCGGCGTACGAAGGCTGGTACCGATTCCTGCAGTTCTGGAACAACTCCGACCGGATGTACCCGGCGTTCCGTCGGGATCCGGCGTGGCCGCATCCGGAGCGCGCGATCAGCCGGCAGAACGACAAGCTGCGGCAGATCATGACCGACCATCTCCGCCGTGAGCTCGCCGCCAAGCCGCAGCTCGTCGACGCGACGTTGCCCGACTACCCGGCGCTCGGGAAGCGCATCCTGCAGGACAACGGCTGGTTCCGTGCCCTGCTCCGCGACAACGTCGAGCTCGTGACCGACGGCGTGGCCAAGCTCACCGACCATGCGATCGTCACGGGGTCGGGCGGGGCGCACGAGATCGACGTACTCGTCCTGGCCACCGGGTTCCACGCGAACAAGTACCTCTGGCCCATGGAGATCACCAGCCGCGGTGTGAACCTGTGCGCGTCATGGGGCGAAGACCCGCGCGCGTACCTCGGCATCACC
>DASPTH010000152.1:0-12727 GCA_035623515.1 Acidimicrobiia bacterium | reverse complement strand
GGCCGAGCACGCGCGCCGCGTGCGCCTGCACCGAGAACCCCAACGACCACGACGTCGAGTGCCCCATGATGTAGGGCACCGCGCCCTGCCACACGTCCGGGCACTGCTCGAGGCAGAGCAGGCAGCGCGCGGAACCGCCGCTGCCGCCGAACACGTAGCCGTGGTGTGGCGGCGCGCCGTACATGGCCTCGGCGAGTACCCACGAGTACCGCGCCGATTGCGCGCTCGCCCGGTACGCGCCCACGGTCGGTTCGCGGAGGAGGATCCGCAGATCGTCGCCGAAGTGCCCCTGGTTCGACTCGACGAGGTAGCAGCCCGTCGCCGCCGCGAACGCGACGCCACCGGTGCCCCCCATCGGGCCCTGCGCGGTGTGCTCGTGACCGCCGTTGCCGCCCTCGAGCGGCTGCAGCAGCCGGCCGCGCCACTGCCCGGCGGGAGGGAAGTAGTACGAGAACCGCGTGTCGGTTCCTTCGAAACCGCCGTGCACGTAGCGGTGGCGTACCGGAGCGTCACGCCACTCGTCGACGTCGACGAACGCGGGCCCGAAGAACGGATCGTCCATCGTCCTCACCTCCCGGGTCGGCTGCGGACCAAGAGAGTAGTTTCGGCCCGGATGGCGCTCCGCGAGCGGTCCCGCTACCGGTTGATCTCGGCCGACAGTCATGTGAACGAGCCCGGTGACCTGTGGACCGCGCGAGTGTCCCGCGAGTTCGCGGATCGCGCACCGCGCATCGAGTCGTTCGAGCAGGGCGACGCCTGGGTCCTGGACGGGGTCGCCGATCCCATCAACTTCGGCATGAACGCGTGCGCCGGTCTGCCGCCGGAGCAGATGACCGGGTGGAAGCGGTTCGACGAGATCCGACGCGGCGGCTACGACCCGGCCGCGCGACTCGACGAGATGGACCAGGACGGGGTCGACGCCGAGGTGCTGTACCCGACTCCCAGGCTCAGTCAGGCGGTGTTCGCGTACACCGACGCCGATCTGCACCACGCGCTCGTGCGCGCGTACAACGACTGGCTGACGGAGTACGTCGCGTACGCGCCCGACCGCTTCGCCGGCCTCGCGATGCTCCCCAACCGCGGCGCCGACGGGGCCGTCGCCGAGATCGAACGGGTCCAGGGCCGACCCGGCATCCGCGGCGTGGTGATGGGCTGCTACCCGAACGGAACGCTCGCCATCGATCCCGGCGACGACGCGGTGTTCGGTTACCTCGCCGACGCCGCCATCCCGTTGTCGATCCACGTGTCGCTCACGCAGGCGCTGCCGTCGGCGCACCGGTCGCCGCTGCCGGGCTACGGGCGGTTCTTCGATGCCCCCAACCGCATCGTCGAGATCGTCTTCGCCGGCGTCTTCGATCGCTTCCCGAGCCTCGCCGTCGTGATCGCCGAGGTCGATTGCGGGTGGGTGCCGTACTTCAAGGAGCAGATCGACAACAACTACAAGCGGCTCGAGCCCACGAGCGGGTTCACGATCCGTGAGTTGCCGAGCGTGTACGTCGACCGCAACGTGCACTTCACCTTCATCACCGACGCGTTCGGCATCCGCAGCCGCTACGACGTGGGCGTCGACAACATGCTGTGGTCGAGCGACTACCCGCACATCAGCGCCGATTGGCCGTACTCCTGGCGATCGATCCAGGCCGCGATGTCGGGCGTGCCGCACGACGAGCGGGAGAAGCTGCTGGCGGGGAACGCGGCTCGGCTGTACGGCTTCGGCTGATGCCACTCGTCAGCACCAGCGTCGGCGAGCCCGCGGGCGTCGCGATCGTGACCCTCGGCGATCCGGAGCGGTACAACGCGTTGTCGAGCGCGATGGTCACCGAGCTGAAGAACTCGTTCGTAGCGCTGCGCGACGACCGCAACGTACGCGCGGTGGTCGTCACCGGCGCCGGCCGCGGCTTCTGCTCCGGTGCGAACATGGGCGGCGGGGACCAACTGCCGGAGCGGGCGCGCGACCGCGGGCCGGTCGGGCTCGTCCAGTTCATGCAGGAGCACATCGCCGAGCTCGTGCTCACGGTCCACGAGCTGCCGCAGCCGGTCGTCGCGGCCGTGCACGGGGCCGCGGTCGGAGGCGGCCTCGCGCTGGCGCTGGCCTGCGACCTGCGGGTCGCGAGCCACGACGCCTTCTTCGCGTCGCACTTCATCCGGGTCGGTCTCTCCTCGTGCGACGTCGGGACCAGCTATCTGCTCCCCCGCATCGTCGGCGCCACGTACGCGGCAGAGCTGATGCTCACGGGCCGGCGCTTCACCGCATCCGAGGCCGACCGCATGGGCATGCTGAACCGCTTGGTGCCGCGCGAGGAGCTGCTCGACGTGGCGTGCGAGCTCGCCGCCGGCGTGATCGAGAACAGCGAGTACGGCGTCTACATGACGAAGCTCGGGCTCTGGGCGAACATCGACGCGTCGAGCCTCCGCGCCGCCATGGAGCTCGAGAACCGGACGCAGGTTCTCGGGACCTTCACCGGCAACATGACCGAGGCGGGAGAGGCCTTCCGCGAGAAACGCGACCCGGTCTGGAAGCCCATGTAACCAACCGAGGGCCGGCGGCGTTACGTGCCGCGGCGGTCGCGGAGCGTCCCTTTGGCAACCTTGCCACCCGACGCGCGCGGGAGGGCGTCGAGCACGACGAGCCGCTCGGGGAACCACTCCCGCGAGACGCCGCGACCTTCCAGGTGGCTCGTGAGCTCCTCGAGCGTGAGACTCACACCGGGTCGGAGCTCGGCGTAGAGGCACACGCGCTCGCCGAACACCTCGTCGGGCATCGGCACCACCGCAGCAATCGCGATCGCCGGGTGCTCGGCGACCGCGGCCTCGATCGCCGGCGCGCTCAGGTTCTTCCCCCCGCGGATGATGATGTCCGACGTGCGGCCGACGACGCGGAGGTAACCGTCGGCGTCGATCTCGCACACGTCGCCGATCCGCATCCAGCCGTCCGGCGTGAACAGCTCCTCGTTCGCGAGGGCGTCGTCGAGGTAACCGAAGCACGTCGCGGGTCCTCTGCACACGGGATGCCCCGGCACGCCCGCGGCGAAGATGTCGTGACCGTCGTCGTCGAGGAGGCGCACGTGCATCTCCGGGATGATCCGTCCCGCGCTGCCCAGCCGGTGGGCGCGGTCGTCGTCCATCGTGGTGCGGCTCAGCGCGCCGGTCTCGTTGGAGCCGTAGAACTGCAACACGCGCGCGCCGGTGACGTCCTCGAAGCGCGCCGCCCGGTCCGGGGGGACAGCCTCGCCGCCGGTGAACATGCACCGCAGCGACGAGAGGTCGTAGCGCTCGAGCTCGGGCACGTTCAGCATCATGAGGAACTGGGTGCTCACGCACGCCAGCACGCTGACGCGCTCGCGTTCGATCGCCCGCAGCGCATCTGCCGCGTCGAAGCGCTCTTGCACGACGGTGGTGCACCCGAGCACCGCCGGGGTGACGTGCGACGTCCAGAGCCCGAACCCGAAGGGTGCGGGCAGGGCGCTGAAGAAGACGTCGTGGGCGGTGAAGCGACCGGCCGCGGACGCAAGTTGGTGGAAGAACATCCACCGATTCTGGTTGTGCATCACGCATTTCGGGAGGCCGGTGGTGCCCGACGTCGAGTTGACGAGGAACAGCTCATCGGCGCCGAGCGCACGCTCGGCCAGGTCGGACGACGGCACCGGAGGCGCCGATGCCGACGGTTGGCCGTCGCGTCCCACGATCACGTCGCCGATCTCGACACCGGCCGGCAGCCGGTCGACGTCGGTGTCGAGCCGCACGATTGCGGCTGCGTCGGTGCGGGTGAGCAGGTGCGCCACCTCGGCGGTTCCCGCGCGGTAGCCGATGCCGACCGCGGTGAGCCCGGCGCGCTCGGCGGCGACGAAGGCGACGTGCACCGCGGCGCCGTCGGGCAGCAGCACGGCGACGCGCGCGCCGCGCGGCAGACCGGCCGCAACGAGCGCCGACGCGAGATCGGTGGCTCGTTCGTCGTACTGCTGCCACAGCAAGCGCTCGTCGCCGATCACGAACGCGACGTCCTCCGGCCGTTCACGTGCCCACCGCCCGACGTAGTCGCCGACGGTGAGTTCATCCCACCATCCAGCGCGCTTGTAGGCGACGACGTCTGCGGGATCTTGATGAGCGAGCCGGGCGGTCACTGCGCCTCCCAGGCCTGCCGGCGCGCCTCGTACATGGCGATCGCAGCGGCGGCGGCCACGTTGAGCGATCCGACGCGTCCGAGTTGCGGGATGTAGCCGACCGCGTCGCAACACGCGAGCGCGGTGTTGTTCAAGCCGTTGCTCTCGTGGCCGAGCGCGATGCAGACGGCGCCGGTGAGGTCGAGCTCGAAGAACGGCACCGACTCGTCGGCGAGCTCGAGACCCACGACCCGGAAGCCGTCTTCACGCGCGGCATCGGCTGCGGCGGTCACCCGCTCGTACACGCTCCATTCGAGGTACCGCTCCGTGCCGAGCGCGGTCTTCCCCGCCTTCTGGTGCGACGGCGCGGTCGCGTGCGCGCTCAGGTAGAGATGCTCGACGCGGAGTGCCGCGGCCGTGCGCACGATGCTGCCCACGTTGAAAGGGTCCTGGACGCCGTCGAGCAGGAGGGCCAGGCGCTGCTCGGTGCGGCGCTGCCAGGAGCGGTGCAGGCGCTTCTGCTCGACGCTCTTCAGCTGCTTCACCGGACGACCTTCAGCACCCGATAGCCCTTGCTCGACGCAACGCGGCTCGTGGGGAAACCCTCGTGCTCGAGCCACGCGTGCAGCGAGTCGGCCCCCAGGTGACGCTGCACGACAAGGTACGCCGCGCCGTCGACCCGCAGGTGGGCGAGCCAACGCAGCAAGAGGTCGTGCAACGCGGTCTTGCCGACGCGCACCGGCGGGTTGCTGTAGATCGCGTCGAATTCGAGTCCGACAGGGACCTCGTCGGGATCGACCGCGATGACGTTGTGCAATTCGTTGGCCTGCGCGTTGTCCCGCACGAGGGCGAGCGCGCGTTCGTTCACGTCGACCGCGTAGACGCGCGCCGCGGGCGCCTGCACTGCGAGCGCAAGCGCGATCGGGCCGTACCCACAACCGAGGTCGAGGACGGTACCGTCCGCAGGAGGCGGAGGTACCTTCCGGAGCAGCACGGCGGTGCCCGGGTCGACGCGACCGTGCGAGAACACGCCACGGTCGGCGAGCAGCGTCAGCGTCCGCCCACCGATGTCGAGCGTTAGCGTGGCGCGACGCGAGGCGACCGCCGGGTCCTCGTCGAAGTACTGAGGCATCGCCCCACCATGGCACACGAATTCCCCGACGGTTTCTTCGAACGGGCCGACGAGAGCGACGATGCCCGCTTCTATTCCGTACCCCGCCTCGTCACCCACATCGACGACGGCGCCATCGCGGCCGTCGGCGTGCTCTACGAGGAGCTCGAGATCGACGGTGACGTCCTCGACGTGATGAGTTCCTGGGTATCGCACTTCCGTCGCGCTCCCGAGCGGCTCACCGTGCTCGGCATGAACCCGACGGAGTTGGCCGCGAACCCTCAAGCGCGTGCACGCGTCGTGCACGATCTCAACGCTCGACCGACCCTTCCGTTCGACGACGACTCGTTCGACGCGGTGGTGTGCTGTGTGTCGGTCGACTACCTGGTGCACCCGATAACGGTGTTTCGCGATGTAGCGCGCGTCTTGCGCGCCGGTGGACCGTTCGTGTGCACCTTCTCGAATCGGTGCTTTCCGACCAAAGCGATCCGAGGATGGTTGTACACGTCCGACGAGCAGCACTGTGCGATCGTCGCTCAGTACTTCCGGAGCGCCGGCGGCTACGAGGAACCGGTGATCGAGCAGCGGACGCCGCGTGGTGTTGCGGGTGACCCTGTCTTCGCGGTGTGGAGCCGGTCGGTAAACTCCCGCGTCTGATGAAGGCGTCGCAACGTGCGTTACTCGTCGCGGCCATCGCTGTTGCCGTGAGCGCGGTCGTACGACTGCGCGGCAAGGGTCCGGTACCGCCGGTGAGCGGCGGCTGGCGCGAGCTGCAAGGGCCTGATTTCCGGTGACGTCGGTTGTCGTCGCCGGTCTCGGTGAGACCGGTGTGCGCACCGCGCGACAGTTGCTCGACACGCCGGGCATCGATCGCGTGTACGTCGCCGCGCGCAACGGCGACGCCGCGCGCCGTGTCGCCCAGGCTCTGCACGACGGCGCCGAACCGTGGTCGATCGAGGACGACGCGACCTTCCCCGACCGCATCGACGCGGTGGCGTCGGCGGTACCCGCGAGGGCCGACGCCGAGCTCGCGCGCGCGGCGATCGAGCGACGCGTGCCGTACGCGTCCGTCGCCGACCACGACGCGGCCATCTCCGCGTTGCGCGCGCTCGACGACACGGCTCGCGCGCGCGACACGTGCCTGTTGGCCGGCTGTGGCCTCGCGCCCGGACTCGCCGACGTGTTGGTGAGGCACGCGGCCGACATGCTCGACTCGGTCGACGAGGTCCATGTGGCGCGCTTCGGTGTGGCGGGTCCCGCGTGCGCGGCAGTGGCGCGCCAGACGCAGCGCGAGCCGAACACCGAATGGCACGCGGGCGAGTTGGTGCACGACCGGCACCGCGGCTCTGAGCTCATCTGGTTCCCCGACCCCGTGGGCGCGCGCGAGTGCCCGCTCGTCGCGACCGGCGTCGAGTTGCTCACGGCGGCGCTGCCCGGCGTGGAGCGCGTGACGATGCGCCTCGGCGCGCCACCGCTCCGTCGTCTGGCCGCGCCCGGCATCCTCGCGTTCTCGGCCCGCGGGCGGCGGGATCCGGCCGCCGGCTTCGGAGCGGTGCGCGCGGAGGTGTGGGGCTGGCAAGGGGGCGCGCGCGCCACGGTCGTCTACGGGGTGATCGAGCGCACCGCGGTCGCCGCGGGAACGGTGCTCGGCGTGGCGACGGCGTGGCTCGCCGGTGCGCTCCCGGAGATCGGGGAGCCTCGCGCCGGGGCCTTCGGGCTCGGCGGCGCGGTCAAGCCCGTGCCCTTTCTTGCCGAACTGGCACGGCGGGGAGTGAAGGCGGCGGTGTTCGAGGGGGTGGCGGTCGCCTGAATTGCGACCCGAGCATGCGACGATTGATTGGGATGGGGCCGATGACGAGAGAGCGCAGAACGCGTCGGGGGATCGCCGGACTGGTCGCGGCCGCTGCCACGGTCGCGATCGGGGTCGCAGGCTGTGGCGCGTCGGGCCCCGGCGTCACCGCCCGGTCCCGGCACGCCTCGCCTGCCCAAGCGGCCGGACCCGGCCCGCAGACCGTCCGCTATCACGGCCTGCAGTTCACGGTCCCCGGCGACTGGCCGGTCCACGACCTCACCGCCGACCCCACCACGTGCGTGCGCTTCGACGTCCACGCCGTGTACCTCGGGCACCCGGGCGCCGACATGAACTGCCCGGCCCGGGTGCTCGGCCGGACCGAGGCGGTCCTCGTGGAACCGCTCGACGGCGCCGCCACACCACAGGTCGGCGCGATGGCCGCGAGCCAGGTGAACGACCTCGCGATCGAGGTCGACCAGGGCGCGGCGGTGGAGGGCCAGGTGCACGCCGACGTCCCGGCGGCGGGCGTGACCGTCACGGTGACCTACGCCAACTCCGACGCCGACGCCCAACAGATCGTCGACTCGTTCGAGGCAGCCCGATGAAGCGCCTCCTCCCCGTGTTCGCGGTGGTGCTGGCGCTGGGACTGGCCGCGTGCACGCCCAGTACGAAGCCGGCGCCGTCACCTTCGGATATCGCGCAGGGCTTCGACACCTGCGCGGCGCCGTCCACCGACACGATGACGCAGTGGTGGGCATCGTCGCCGTACAGCAGCATCGGCATCTACGTCGGCGGCGCGAACATGGGTTGCGCCCAGCCGAACCTCACCGCCACCTGGGTCACGACCGTGACCGATCAGGGGTGGGCGCTGCTCCCGATCTGGGTCGGGCCGCAGGCGTCGTGCACCACGTTGAGCGGCACCACCACCATGTCTTCCGACGCGTTCATCGCGCTCGTGCAGGGGTACACGGAGGGAACGGCCGCCGCCGACCGCATGACGGCGCTCGGCTTCCCATGGCTCGCGCCTGTCTATTACGACCTGGAGGCGTACCCGCAGAACTCGGCGTGTACCGCGGCCGCGCAGTCCTTCATGAACGGTTGGACCTACGCCCTCAATACACGTGGGTACCTGGCAGGCATGTACAGCAGCCTGTGCTCGGGGATCCTCGACCAGTTGGCAGGGCTGCCGACCGCGAAGTACGTGCTGAACGCGATCTGGATCGCAGCTTGGAACAACACACCGAACATCTTCGGCTTCGGCACCGGCTCGTGCGCGCTCTCTGACGACTACTGGGCGTTCCAACAGCGGGTCCACCAGTTCAAGGGCGGGCACAACGAAACCTGGGGTAACGTGACGGTCAACATCGACAGCGATGCCGTCGACGGCCCCACGTACACGCTCCAGCCCTGAGGAGACGTCTACGCCGCGCCGGTCAGCTCGGCCGCGGTGGGGCACACGCGGTCGGCCACCGCCTGCAAGGCGTCGGCGTCGAAGCGGTAGAGCGCCGCAGGATTCTCGGTGAGGATCATGCGCGCTTCGTCGAGCGGTACGCCGCGGAAGCAACGCGCCAGTGACTTCCGCGTGCGCGGCCACGTTCCCTCGAGGTGCGGGTAGTCCGCACCCCACATGAGCTTGTCGAGCCCGATCTCGTGACGCATCGCCGATTCGTCCGGTCCCATGAACGACGCGGCGACGTAGCACTGGCGTTGCCAGTACTCGCTGGGCTTCAGCTTCACCGTCTGGCGGATGTGGCTGAAGAAGCGCTGTGAGTAGATGCCGTCGAGGTAGAAGAGCGTGCTCGGCACCCAGTCGGCACGCGATTCGGTGAACACGAGCTTCATGCGCGGGAACCGCTCGAGGACGCCGCCCCAGATCAGGAACCACAGCGGCCGGTGCGCGAAGTACACGGTCTCCGTTGCGTAGACGAGCATGCTCGCGGCGCCGTAGTCGCCGTAGTCGGGTGTGCCGCTGCCGCCGTGGATGTGCACCGGGAGCTCGTGGTCCTGGCACGCCGCCCACAGCCGGTCGTAGACGGGGTCGTAATAGGGCGGGAGGCCCTCGCCCGGAACGGTCGGGACGATCACACCCCGCATCCCGTGCTCGCGTGCCCACGCGATCTCACTCACTGTCGCGTCGAGGTCGTGCACCGTGAGCATGGCCAGGGCCGCACGGCGACCCGGAGTGTCGCCGGCGAAGTCGACCAACCACCGGTCGTACGCGCGGTTGCCGGCGGCGCGCAGCTCGTGCGCGGCCGACTCGCCGAAGCCGCCGAAGGGCACGCCCGCGTTCGGGAACAGCACTTCGGCGACGACGCCTTCGCCCTCGAGCACCTGCGTGCGCACCGTCGAGTTCCACTCCCCGTCGCGCGCGTCTCCCGTCTCGGCCTGGAACGCGTCGCTGCCCTCCTTGGAGAAGAGCGAACGGTCCTCCTCGGTGGCCTGCCGGTGCGCAGCCCGTCCCGCCGCCAGTGCCCGGACGAAGTCGTCGTACTGCGCCCGGTACGCGGGCTCGATGTAGGGCACGTAGTCGTCGGGGCGACCGGTCGCGTGGCCGTCGCACGAGATGATCACCGGACGCCGCTCGTCGTCTGCCATCACTCCCTCCGTTCCCGGTTGGCCGCAACGACGTAGAGCGTAAGCCAGCGCACGTCGGTACGCTGCCGCCGCGTGCTCCCGCTCGTGGACAACTCGACCCCCGCCTTCGCGGCCGACCCGCACGGCGTGCTCCGGCGGGCCCGTGAGCAGTCGTGGATCGTGGACACGCCGACCGGCCTCGGTGTGCTCACCTACGAAGGCTGCAATGCGGTGCTCGTGGATCCCGCGTTCCGACCAGGGGTGTTCGAGCTCATGAGCCGCGCGACCGGCGACCGCCGTCCGGTCGGTGCGGGTCGCACGTTGCTCGGCTCCGAGGGTGCCGACCACCAGGAGCTGCGCCGGGTCGTGATGCCGTGGTTCACGCCTCGTCGCATCGAACGGCTGCGCGCGCAGACCGCCGCCCTCGCGTCGTCGCTCGTCGGCCGCGCGTCCGGCGCCCGGAGCTGCGAGTTCATGGCCGAGGTGGCCCGGCCGATCCCGCCGGCCGTGTTCTGCTGGATGGTCGGGTGCGACGTCGAGCGCGGGCCCGAGCTGGCGCACTGGTCGGCGATCGCCCTGCAGGCGTTCTCCGGTGATCCCGCGGTGATGGACGACGTCACCGAGGCGATCCGGCACCTGAGACGCTTCGCCGACGACCTGATCGAGGCGAAGCGCGCCCACCCCGGCGACGACATCACGAGCGCCCTGCTCGCGGGCGTGGGCGAGGGGGTGCTCACGGCGCGCGACGTGCGTTCCCTGCTCACCGAGCTGCTGAGCGCGTCGGTGGACAACACGACACACTCGATGGGGCTCGCGCTGTGGCTGCTGTGCCGCCACCCCGAGCAATGGGCCGTGCTGGCGCGCGATCCGGGACTGCTCGACGGCGCGATCGAGGAGTGCGCACGGTTCGAGCCGGTGATCCGGCACGGGAACCATGTGAACGACGACACCACCGTGCTGCTCGGGCACCCGGTACCGGCGGGCACCCTCGTGACCGTGTTCCTGGCTTCCGCCCACCGCGACCCTGCGGTCTACGACGATCCCGACCGCTTCGACGTCACGCGTCGCCTGCCAGCCCCGCAGCTCAACTTCGGGATCGGGCGCCACTACTGCATCGGAGCCGCGCTCGCACGCATGGAGGTGCAGGAGGTGTTGCGCGCCGTCATCTCGCGTTGGACGTCGCCGCGGCTGGGCACGGGCGTGCGCGTCCACACCGCGCTGAGTGGCGTCGTCGACGAGTTGCCGGTGGAGTTCGGCCGACGCTCGTGAGACGCGTTCCGCCGACGTGACGCGCGATAGCCGTCAAAATGAGCGGTCAGCGGTGCAATGAATCGCGCGAGACGATCAGGGCACGGGCGTCCACGCCAGTGGTGATCCCGCCACCGTGTAGAGCGTGAACGTCGGGTCGACCCGGTCGCCGTAGCTGTCGAAGGAGATGTCGCCGGTGACGCCGGTGGTATGCGTCTTCTGCAGGCCGCTCACCACACTCGCACGCGTGTTCGACGGGAGTGACTGCTTCCCTTGGAGCACGGGCTTCAGCGCCGCGAGCACCGCGTTCGCCGCGTCGTAGGCGTCGGGGCCGTAGTCGGTGGGGGCGCTCGTGAAGCCGGCCTGGTTGTACGCCGCGAGGAACTCGTTGGCCCCGGGAAGGGTCGCGAGCGGAGCCCCCACACCGCTCGCGTACGAGCCGGCGGCGGCAGCGCCCGCGCCCGAGATGTACGCGGGGTCGTTCATCCCGTCGCCACCCATCACCGGCACGGTGAGGCCGGCGGAGGTCGCGGCCGTCCGGAGCGTTGCCGCGACGTTGTACTCGCCCCCGAAGAAGATCAAGCTCGGCGTGGTCGGTGCCGCGGCCTGGAGGAACGTCGTGAAGTCCGTCGCGTTGTCAGGGACCGTCTGGTGCACCGTCACCGTCCCACCGTCGGCGGTGAACGCGTCGGCGAAGCGGTCGGCCAGCCCCTTCGAGACGGCCTTCGTCTCGCTCACGACCGCGGCCGACGAGAAGCCGAGCGCGTGGGCCTTCGACGCCAGGAACTCGGCCTGGAGCGAGTCGGGCCCGACGAGGCGGAAGTACGTCTTCCACGGCCGCTTCGGGTGGGTGGGATCGGCGCCGAGCGTCAGCGACGTGAGCGTGTTCGACGGCGACACGAGCGCGATGCCGCGCTTCGCGAGTACGGGCGCGGCTTGCTCGGCGACGCCCGAGTTGTAGGGCCCCACGACGGCGACGACGTTCGGGTCGGCCGCCAGCTTGGCGGCGGCCGCCTTGCCCTTGGCCGGATCCGAGGAGTCGTCGAGCACGCGCAGCTTGACCGTCCAGCCCGGGATCGTCTTGTCGGCGTCGGCCTGGTCGACCGCGAGTTGCACGGAATTGCGGATGCCCTGCCCGAAGCTCGTGAGACCGGCGTCGATCGGGGCGATCACACCGATGGTCAACGTGCGCGGTTTCGACGCCGCGCCCGCGTCCGTGCCGGCCGTGGCGACGACCGCGCCGGACAGGCCAACCGCGAGGAGGGCCGCTACCAGTGCTCGAATCGGACGCGCCATCGTGTTGCGCTCCTCCTTCTCCTTCGTTCTACGTCGTCAAGTGCAGGTCGAAGGTTCCGGTGACGTGGCCCCCGAGGGCGGTGTTGCGGCTGCGACCACCAGCGAGGCGACCACCACGACGAATGCGACGCTGCGTACGCGCGCAGCTCTCGTGAGCGCTTGCATCACCAGCTCCCGCGGAGTCGAGCCGACGGACGGCGGCGAACGTTACCCGCGCCCTGTGCATGCCGTGGTTCGCCGACGCGGGCGGTGCGAGGGGGCCGAGGTCATTTCGTGCCCGAGTCCGGCGCGTCCGCGTAGGCTCGTGGTTCCCCCGGGGACGTAGCTCAGCTGGCTAGAGCACCTGCTTTGCAAGCAGGGGGTCGTGGGTTCGAGTCCCATCGTCTCCACCGATCCGGAACCGGACGTTCGTCGTTCGAACCGTTGCTTGCGACGTGCGGCCCCAGGCGGTGACGGCAGGGTCTTGCTCCCGAAGCCTGTTTCGGATCGGCACATTGGTGATGCGCGTTCGCGTCGCGTATCCCGGCTCGCCGGCACCGCGGCGTTCCGATCGAGACGTGAGGCCCGATAGACGCGCTCAGTGAAGGCGACCCGGTGTCGAGGTCT
>DASPTH010000144.1:0-6585 GCA_035623515.1 Acidimicrobiia bacterium | reverse complement strand
GGCCACCTGTTCAGGGTGGAGGCGCAACGTGGCTGACCGGCTCCACGTCTCGTCACGAGGCGGCGTGACCGAGGTCGTGTTCGACCACCCGCCGATCAACATCTACGACGTCGCCACCCGCGACGACCTCTGCGACGTGCTGGTGGCCGCGGTGGCCGATCCCGGACTCCGACTCCTCGTCTTCACGGCCGCCGGCGACCACTTCTCCGCGGGTGCCGACCTGAAGGAGTTCGGCACCGCGCCGTCGGTGTGGGCGATGCGCGACGCTCGCTGGGGACGCGACGTCTGGGGATTGCTCAGAGCGGTCCAGGCGCCGATGCTCGCGTCGATGCACGGCTACGCGGTCGGATTCGGCTTCGAGCTCGCGCTCCAGTGCGACTACCGGCTGGCGGCCGACGATTGTGTGGTGTCACTTCCCGAGGCGCGGGTGGGCATGATCCCGGCGGGCGGCGCTTCGCAGACGCTGCCCCGTGTCGCCGGCACCAGCGCCGCGCTCACGACCATCCTGCTGAGCGATCGGATCCTTGCGCGCGACGCGCTCGCGCGCGGGTTCGTCGACGAGGTCGTGCCGCGGGCGCGGCTGCGGGAGCGCACCGTCGTGCTCACGCGCGAGATCGCCGACCGACCGGTCGCGGCGGTGCGGGCGGCGAAGGCGGCGGTGTGGGCCGCGCTCGACCTACCCCTGGCGGAGGGACTCGCTCGCGAGCGCGAGCTTGCCGCGGTGGTGGCGGATCAGTGCGCGTAACCGACGACGTCCGCGACCACGTCGGCGTTGCCGCTGTGGTTGAAGATCGCGACCGTGCCGTTGGCGCCGATCGGTACCACGACGAGGTTCGCCACCGTGCTCCCCGCGACGAAGTTGAGGTTGGACGCGAGCGGCAGCGCTTGACCGGTCGGCCACACGGTCAGGTAGCTGCCGTCCGTCGCATCGGTGACGGTGACGTTCAGTATCACCGCGGTCGCGTCCGCGGGTACGCCCCCGACCCCGGCCACCGTGATCGTGCGCGCGGTGAGCGACGACCACGGTGTCGAATAGCCGCCGGTTCCGTCTCGCGAGTCGAGCACCCGTGACGGGCTGAGGGAGCCGGTGACCGAACCGCCGCCCGACGCGCCGAAGTAGCCGACGACGTCGGCGACGACGTCGGCGGAGCCGGTGAAGTTGAAGATCGACACCGCGCCCGCGCCGAGCTTCACCGCGACGAGGTTCGGTCTCGTGTCACCGGCCGGCCAGTTGAGGTTCGATGCGGTCGGCATGGCCATTCCAGCGGGCCACAACGTGAGGTACGACGGCGCGGTCGTGTCGGTGACGGTCACGTTGAGGAGCACGGCGTCGGCGCCCGCGGGGACGCCGCCGGCCCCGGCGACGGTCAGGTTGCGGGCGGTGCCGGCGTCCCACGGTGTGTTGTAGCCACCGGTGCCGTCACGGGAGTCGAGGATGCGCGAGGGCGGCAGCGGGAAGAGCGCGTCGGCACCCGCGACCGTGCCGTCGTCGTACCAACCCTCGACGTCGGCCACGAAGTCGGCGTTCCCGGCGAAGTTGTAGAGCATCACTGCCCCGTACGCACCGATCTTCGCGACTACGAGGTTCGGCCTCGTGTCGCCCGCGGGCCAGTTGAGGTTCGACGCGGTCGGCATGTCCACACCCGCCGGCCACGCCGTCAGGTACGACGGGGCGGTCGTGTCGGTCGCGGTGATGTTGAGCAAGACGGCGGTGGCGTTCACCGGAACGCCACCCTGCGTGGCGACGAGCAGCGGCCGCGCCGTCGTGCTCGTCCACGGCGTGTTGTAGCCGCCGGTCCCGTTACGAGAGTCGAGGATGCGCGCGGGAGCGAGGGGATGGAAGCGTCCTTCCACGGGCGGCGGGGGAGGCGGTGGCGGAGGTGGTGGCGGCGGGGGCGCGCCACGACCGAGCGGGTCGTGCAACCACCCGTACGGCGTGTAGGTGCCGAAGCCCTGCACGGTCCATCCGGACACGGTGAGCACGCGCCACCCGTCGGCGGTGTCGTTCTGCGACAACATCGTGACCGTGCCGTTGCCGTTGCCGTCGACCGCGCTTGCCGCGACGACCCCAACATGGCCGGGCTGGCCCGGGTTCGTGAAGGAGATGACGTCACCCGGAACCGGCGCGGTCCCCGGTGTGCCGTTCGACACCGTGACGAGCCCGCCGCCGTACGCGGTCGAGTAGTTGCTGACGACGGTGCCACCGTCGGCGCCGTACGCGGTGACGTCGTAGAGCTGCGCCATGAACCGGAAGGCAAGCTCCGTGCACTCCCACTCGAGGTGGCCCCAACCCGGTCGACTCCACTGCACGTCGGGCGCGCCGTCGGCGCCCGGGCGTGGACCGCACACCGGCACACCGAGGTACACCGCGCCGAGGCGGTACGCGCCGACACCGGTCCATCCCGCGGCCGCGGCCTTCGCGTTCCAGTTGTTCGCGTCGCAGTCGCCGTTCCACCAACTCGGCGCGCCGACGTCGGCCGATGCGGTCGGCGTGCTGATCAAACTTGTGGTCGCGACGACAGGTACGCACAAGACCGCGCACACAAGAAGGAACGAGCACACACCCCGCGTCAGCCGCACCGCACGACATCGTCGCACAATCACCGGCGGTTGAGCAGAACCCCGTCCGATGTGCTCACTTTGTCGCGAAGTGCGCGGCGATGCGCGGCCCGTACCAATCCTGCCGACGTCCGTCGGGCGCGGCCGATGCGTACTCCTTGTCGAGCATGACCAGGAGATGCACCATTTCGCTCCTCACGGGTGTGCTGCCGAGCATTGTGGGAGCTCGGAGTGGAGCACGGGTCAGTCGGCGTACCACGATGCCCGGTCGTCGTCGACGCCGTCGGTGATGCGGAACACCCCATGGTGGGTCTCGCCGACCTCCTCGAGGAGCTCGGCGATCGTGAGAGTTGTGTCGTTCGGCATGGCAGCAGTCTGGTCCGACGGCGATGTCCGTGACGCGGCCTAGTGTCCGCGGCATGCCCCTTCGCGAAGGTCCGGTCGGTCCGTTCCCACCGGGGAGCGATCCCGAGGAGTACGACCGCTTGCGCCGGCGCGTGCTCTGGACGATGCCGAGCGGGCTGTACGTGCTCGGCAGCACGGACCAGTCCGAGCGCCGCAACGCGATGACGATGAACTGGGTGACGCAGGTGTCGTTCGCGCCGAAGCTCGTCGCGGTCGCGGTCGAGGTTGCTGCGTTCACGCACGAGCTCGTTGCCGAGGGTCGCGTGTTCAGCGTGAACGTCATCGATCGAGAGGACCGTGCGATCGTTCGGAAGTTCACGAAGCCGGTCGACGTCGACCTCGACGCGCACACGCTCAACGGGTTCCCGTACCACGACGGGATGACGGGTGCGCCGATACTCGATCAGGCAGTCGCGTACCTCGACTGCGAGGTGCGGGAGTCGGTCGTCGTCGGCGAGCACACGCTCTTCCTCGGCGAGATCGTCGACGCCAACTTCCAGAAACCCGAAGACACCCCCGTCCTGCGCATGGAAGACACCCGCATGAACTACGGGGGGTGAAGGTGCGGCGTGCATGCGGGTGTCTGACCAGTGGTGGAGGAAGACACCCGCATGAACTACGGCGGGTGAAGGTGCGGCGTGCAGGCGGGTGTCTGACCAGTGGTGGAGGAAGAACGCTTCTTCGCCCGTGCCGCGGACGTCGTCGCCCACGACAGCGAGGTGGTGTGGCAGGTCACGGAGCGCGGCTGGCTCTTCATCGTTCGCGATGTGGACCATGCGGGGCACGGCATCGTGGCCGCAGCGGTGTCGGACATCGAAGCGGCGACTTCGGCGCTCCGCGATCGGGGCATTGCGACCGGGCCGATCGAGCGCGACGGCGATGCAGGTCGGAAGGCCGTTGTGCTCGATCCCGACGGCAACTCGATTGCCATCATCGAGGTGGCCACCAGCGCGTGATCTGTATCGGGTCGCGGGAGCTGCCGACTCGGCGGTGAAGGACGCGATTCGGCGAGGTCGCGAAATCACCGTCGGCGGCGCACGATCGCGGGTCAGACTCACGTCGGTGTCGGCGCCGCGAATGCACCCCGACGAGGTCGACATCGACGTCGACCTCGTGCGTCGTCTGCTTGTCTCGCAGCATCCGCAGTGGGCGAATCTCGTTCTCGACTTCGTCGCTTCGACGGGGACCGTCAACGCCATCTGGCGGCTGGGTGCCGACCTGTACGTACGATTGCCTCGCCTCCGGTCGTGGGCCGCCGACTTGGAGAAGGAGCTGCAATGGCTGCCGGTGCTCGCTCCGCGCCTCTCGGTCGACGTGCCGGAGCCGATCTCGGCAGGCAAGCCGCAGTTCGGGTTCCCGTTCACCTGGGCGATCTACCGGTGGCACGAAGGCGAGCCGCTCGACCGTATGCGCGTTGCTGACGAGCGCCGAACGGCCGAAGTCCTCGCGCAGTTCGTCGGAGAGCTGCGCGGCATCGACAGTTCGGGTGCACCGCGATCGCGGCGCGACCGGCCGATGCAAGCAAGGGATGCCGAGGCGCGAGCGGCAATCGTCGCGGCGCGCGACCTCGTGGACACGCAGGCAGTCACGGAGGCGTGGGACGCCGCACTCCGGGCGCCGGAGTGGGACGGCACCGTGGTGTGGACGCACGGCGATCTCCTGCCGCCGAACGCGCTGCTCGTCGACGGACGGATCGCCGCGGTCATCGACTTCGGGAACATGGGTGTCGGCGATCCCGCCGTCGATCTGATCGCGGCGTGGACCATCCTGGGTGAGGATGGCCGCGACGCCTTCCGCGGGGCGCTCGACGCCGATGACGCCACCTGGTCCCGAGCCCGTGGTTTCGCCCTTCACCAGGCGCTGCTCGTCATCCCGTACTACCGGGAGAGCAACCCGGCCTTCGTCGCGATGGCTCAGCGCACCGTCCGTGAGATCACCGGAACGAGCGAGACGCGCAACTCGGAAGCTGCGGACGGGCGAAACCCCGCTCCGGCACCTCCCCGGCGCTCAGTCGGGTGACGGGAAAATGGGGTGACGGGTACGCTCCCGCGGTCGGCGGGGACGGGCACGGAGGATTGTCACATGCAATCGACGATGCAGGACTTCCCCTTGTCGGTCGGGATGATCTTCCGGCACGGCCGGACGGTCTTCGGCGACAGCGAGGTGGTGACCTTCGAGGGTGACACGACGCGGCGGGCGTCCTTCGCCGAGGTGTCCGAGCGGGTCGACCGCCTGGCGGCTGCGCTGCGTCGACTGGGCGTCGAGTCGGGCGACCGGGTCGCGACGTTCATGTGGAACACCCAGGAGCACCTCGAGGCCTATTTCGCCATCCCGTGCGTGGGCGGCGTGCTCCACACCCTCAACATCCGGCTGTTCCCCGAACAACTCGCGTACATCGTGAACCACGCCGAGGACCGCATCGTGATCGTCGGCGGCGATCTCGTGCCCCTGCTGGCGAAGCTGGCGCCGGAGCTCACGACGGTCGAGTACTACGTGGTGGTCGGCGACGCCGACACCGCGGCGCTCGAGGGCAACCGCGCCGAGGTGCTGCGGTACGACGAGCTGCTCGCGTCGGCGCCGCCGGGCATCACGTACCCGGAGATCGACGAACGGGCCGCCGCCGCCATGTGTTACACGAGCGGCACCACCGGCAACCCGAAGGGCGTCGTGTACTCGCACCGGTCGACGTTCCTGCACTCGCTCGGCGTGCTCCAGGCCAACGTCCTCGGCTTCACCGACCGAGATCGAGTGCTGCCGATCGTGCCGATGTTCCACGCCAACGCGTGGGGCTTGCCGTACGCCGCGTGGATGGCGGGCGCCGACCTGATCATGCCGAATCGGTACCTGCAGGCCGAACCGCTCGCCCGGCTCATCGAGCAGGAGAGGCCCACGTGCGCGGGTGCGGTGCCGACGATCTGGACCGAGCTCCTCAACTACGCAGAGACGCACCCGACCGACGTCTCGTCGTTCCGGCAGGTGTGCTGCGGGGGATCGGCGGTGCCGCGCGCGTTGATGGAGCGGTTCCAGGAGCAGTTGGGTGTCTGCATCGTGCAGGGCTGGGGTATGACCGAGACCAGCCCGCTCGCGGCCGTGTCGTGGCCGCCCAAGGGTGTCGAGCTCGGCACGACCGCCGAGATGGACTGGCGGGCGAGGACGGGGCGTCTCATCGCGGGTGTCGAGCTGCGGTTGGTCGACGACGACGGCAACGTGCTCCCCTGGGACGGGCAGAGCGTCGGGGAGATCGAGGTGCGCGGGCCCTGGGTCACGGGCGCCTACTACAAGGACGCCGACCCCGCGAAGTTCGACGACGGGTGGCTGCGCACCGGCGACATCGCGAGCGTCACCGAGCGGGGCTACATCCAGATCAGCGACCGGGCGAAGGACGTCATCAAGTCGGGCGGGGAGTGGATCTCCTCGGTCGAGCTGGAGGTGCACCTGATGGCGCACCCGGGCGTGCTCGAAGCGGCCGTCATCGCGGTGCCGGATGCGAAGTGGTCGGAGCGTCCGCTGGCGTGCGTCGTGCTGAAGGCGGGCGACGGGCCGACGGCCGACGAGCTGCGCGAGTTCCTCGGCGCACGGGTGGCGCGGTGGCAACTGCCGGAGCGTTGGACGTTCATCGAG
>DASPTH010000121.1:0-2369 GCA_035623515.1 Acidimicrobiia bacterium | reverse complement strand
AGCGTGTCGACCACGACCTCGAGCACCTCGTCGGCACCTCGGACCCAGTGACGCGCGACGTCGACCCACGAACGGTCGTCGAGCGTGATCCGCTCCGTGGCCGCGTCGTCGCGGACCGCGGGCTCGCCCATCGCGAGCAGCGAGCGCTGGTGGGGAAGCACCGCGCCAGCGTATCCGAACAGGTGTTCGACGCCAACCGGCGGGTAGATTCGAGAGCCGTGGTCGACGCGGCAGCCGAACCCGGACGCGCCGCCGCCCCCCGGTCCGGAGCGTCGACATCAGGTGCCCTCGCCGCTTTCCGCTCGCGCGAGTTCTCCGTGTTCTTCACCGCGGGGTTCCTGTCGAACACCGGCACGTGGATGCAGACGGTCACGGTGCCGTTCGTCATCGACCAGCTCACCCACTCCACCGCGCTCGTCGGCCTGAGCGCCTTCGCCACCTTCTTCCCGGCCACGGTGATCGGCCCGCTCGCCGGCTCGCTGTCGGACCGGCACGACCGTCGGAACGTCTTGATCTGGGCGCAGGTGGTGATGATGGTGATGGCGGGCGCGCTCTGGGTCACGTGGGCGACCGGTACCGCCACGACCGCCATCATCTTCGTGTGTGTGATCATCTCGGGGCTCGGCGCCGGCGTCACCACCGCCGCGTGGCAGTCGTTCGTCCCGCAGCTCGTGCCCCGTTCCGACCTGTTGAGCGCAGTGCGCATCAACTCGATGCAGTTCACTGCCGCGCGCGCGTTCGGTCCCGCGCTCGCGGGTCTCGTCCTCGCGTCGCTCGGCCCGTCGTGGGCGTTCGGCGCCAACGCGATCTCGTTCCTCTGCGTGATCGGCGCGCTCCTGTTCATCGCACCGAAACCGCCGATCAACCCGGGCGGCCGCGGCCACGTGCTCGCTCACTTCCGCGAGGGTGTGCGCTACGTGCGCCGACGCGCGGTGCTGGCCATCGCGGTGCTCATGGTGATCCTCGTCGCGCTCTTCGGCGTCGCCATCGTGCAGATCGTCGAGCCCATCGCCCGGCACGTGTTCCACGTCGGCGCGGGCAAGTACGGGCTCATGACCGGCGCGTACGGCCTCGGCGCGGTGATCGGCGGTGTGTTCACGGTCGCGTTCGGCGATACCTTCCGGAAGTCGCGCGTGGCGCTCACCGGGTTGCTGATGATGGCAGCCGGCGTGGTCCTGCTCGGCGTGGCCCCCGTGTACGGGTTGGCGCTCGTGGCCCTGCTGGCGATGGGCCTGGCCCAGGTGCTGTGCATGGTGTCGTGCAACACCGCCATCCAGCTCAACGTCGACGAGGCCTACCGGGGCCGGGCTTCGTCGATGTTCACGATGTCGTTCTTCGCCGCCGGTCCGATCGGCGCGCTCGTCGCGGGTGTCGTCGGCGACCTCGTGAACCTCCGCGCCACGGTCGTCGCGTCCGGTCTGGTCCTGGCGGCGTGTGTCGCGCTCGCCGCCGTGCGCTTCCAAGGGCTCCGCCCGCTCGACCAGGTCCCGCCCGTGCTCGACGAGACCGTCGCCGCCGCCCGCGAGCTCCCGCCGCCCACCGACCTCGACAGCTCGGCGCACCTCGTCGTCGAGTCGGTCGAGTAGCGGCGAACACCCAATTCTCCTGGTTTAGTGTCGGGGGGCAGACCGAGGGGGCTGGTAAGTGGCCGAGTTGCCGTCGGGGACGGTCACGTTCCTGTTCACGGATCTCGAGGGTTCGACGCGCCTCTGGGAGGACCATCCCGAGGCGATGCACGGCGCACTCGCGCGCCACGACGAGATCCTCCGTGCGGCGATCGCCGTGCACGACGGCCACGTGGTGAAGACCACCGGCGACGGCGTGCACGCCGCGTTCGCGGAGGCCCCGGCCGCCGTCCTCGCCGCCCGCGACGCGCAGCTCGCGCTGGCCGCCGAGCCGTGGGCGGCCACCGGCCCGCTCAAGGTCAGGATGGGGGTCCACACCGGCCACGCCGAGGCTCGTGACGGCGACTACTACGGCAGCTCCGTGAACCGGGCCGCCCGGCTCATGTCGGCTGCGAACGGCGGGCAGGTGGTGGTGTCGCTCACGACCGAGGAGCTCGTGCGCGACGAGCTGAGCGACGGGGTGGCACTCCGAGACCTCGGTGAGCAGCGGCTGCGCGACCTGTCACGCCCGGAGCACACCTATCAATTGGTCGCGCCCGGGCTCGAAGAGGCATTCGCGAGCCTGCGGTCCCTCGACGCCTACCCGAGCAACCTCCCGCAGCAGGTCACGTCGTTCGTGGGCCGGCAGCGGGAGCAGGCGGAGATCGCGCAGGCACTCGAGTCGTCGAGGGTGGTCACCGTCACGGGGGTCGGCGGCGTCGGCAAGACCCGGCTCGCCACGCAAGTCGCGGCCGACGTGCTGCC
>DASPTH010000120.1:0-17101 GCA_035623515.1 Acidimicrobiia bacterium | reverse complement strand
TGCGGGTGCGCGAGCTGACCGTGGGCGGCACCGCCGGTGACTGACGTCGACCTCCTGGAGTTGGCGCGCTCGGTCGCGAGCTCGGCGCGGCCGGGGGAGCAGATCGAGGCGTACGCGGTGCGTTCGCGTGACGTCGACGTGAACGCGTTCGAAGGTGAGGTGGAGTCGCTCGCCACGGCCGAGATCGAAGGTGTGGGAGTGCGAGTGATCGTCGACCACCGGCAGGGCTACGCGTGGGCGGGCTCGCTCGCCCCCGAGGTCGTCGCCGAAACGCTCGAGGACGCGCGCGACAACGCCGCGTTCGGCACCCCCGACGAGTTCTCTGCGCTCGTCGCCCCCGACGAGTTCGCGAACATCGAAGCAGTGCCGCTCGACCTGTGGCGCGACGAGCTACTTCGCGTCCCCACTGCCGACAAGGTCGCGCTCGCGATCGAGCTCGAAGCCGCGACCAAGGCGATCGACCCGCGCATCCGCAAGCTCCGCTCGGCGAGCTACGGCGACGCCGCGGCGGAGAGCGCGGTGGCCAACTCGCGCGGGGTGGAGGTCGCGACGCGGCGCACGGTGTGCTCGTGCTCGGCGTACGCGATGGCCGAGGACGGCACCGACACCCAGACCGGTGGCGGTTTCTCCATGGGGCGCGCCTTCGGCGACCTCGACCTCGAGGAAGCGGCTCGCGACGCCGTCGAGCGCGCGGTCCGCCTCCTGGGCGCGCGGCAACCCGCGTCACGGCGGATGCCGGTCGTGCTCGATCCGCACGTCACGCGCGCGCTGCTGTCGCTGATCGGGTCGGCGCTGTCGGCCGAGGCGGTGCAGAAGGGACGTTCGCTGTTCGTCGGCCGGGAAGGTGAGGAGGTCGCGGCGCCGGGCATCACCCTGGTCGATGACCCGACGATCGCCGACTCGTTCGGTGCGGCCACCCACGACGCCGAGGGTGTGCCGACCCGCCACCTCGAGCTGATCGGTGCCGGCCGGCTCGAGGCGTTCCTGCACAATGCGTACACCGCGCGACGCGGCGCCACCGTCACCACTGGTTCGGCGGTGCGCGGGGGGTTCAAGTCGCCGCCGGGCGTCGGCGCCCGGTCCCTCCATCTCGTACCCGGTGACCGCACGCCCGAGCAGATCATGGCGTCGGTGCCCGAGGCGCTGTTCGTGCAGTCGGTGAGCGGCCTGCACTCCGGCACGAACCCGGTGAGCGGCGACTTCTCGGTAGGCGCGGAAGGGCTCATGGTGCGGGGCGGCGAGTTCGCCGAGCCCGTCCGAGAGGTCACGATCGCGTCCACGCTGCAGCGCATGCTCCACGACATCGTGCACGTGGGCTCCGACCTCGAGTGGCTTCCCGGCGGCGCCGCCGGCATGACCCTCCTGATTGCCGACATGTCCGTCGCGGGGCAGTGACCCCGCTCCTTTTGGCGTCTTTGAGTGGGGCTATAGCCCCACTCAAAGACGCCAAAACGTCGTGAAGATCGTGTCGCTGATCCCCTCGGCGACGGAGATCGTGTTCGCGCTGGGGATGGGAGAAGCGCTCGAGGGCGTCACGTTCGAATGCGACTTTCCCGAAGCGGCACGCGGCAAGGCCGTGGTGTCGGGGACGGCGCTGCCCACCGAGGAGCCGCTGAGCGCGCGGGAGATCGACGACGCTGTGAGCGAGCGCGTCGCCGGCGGCGAGGCGCTCTACACCCTCGACGCCGAGCGCATCCGCGACATCCAGCCCGACCTGATCCTCGCCCAGGACCTCTGTCGGGTCTGCGCGGTGCCGTCGGGCGCGGTCGAGGAGGCGCTCACCGTGCTCGGGTGCCGCGCCGCGGTGATCTCGCTGGATCCGTCGACGCTCGAGGACGTGATCGACTGCGTCGCCGTCGTGGGCGATGCGACGGGGGCGGTCGAGCGCGCCAGTGCGCTGGTGCTGGAGCTCCGCGAGCGCCTTGCCACTGTGCGCGATCGTGTCGCCCGTGCCGACCGGCCCCGTACGTTCGCCCTCGAGTGGTCGGATCCGCCCTTCAGCGGTGGTCACTGGGTGCCCGACATGATCGACGCCGCGGGCGGTCGACCCGTGCTGGCCACCAGCGGCGAGCCGTCGCGCCGCCTCGACTGGGACGAGATCGCGGATGCCCGCCCCGACGCGGTCGTCTTCATGCCGTGCGGCTACGGCTTCGACGCTGCCGTCGAGGAAGGGGCGTCGCTGCTCGCCGTCCCCGCCCTCGCCGGTGCACGCCGCGTCTTCGCGACCGACGCGAACGCGCTCTTCTCGCGTCCCGGGCCGCGCCTGGTCGACGGAGTGGAAGCGCTGGCGTGGGCACTGCATCCTGAAGCGATGCCGGAGCCGCGTGCCGGTGCGATCACCGCGTTGCGTTAGCGAACGCCGGTTGCGAGCACCACGATCACGGCGAGGCCGACGACGATCCGGTAGAACGCGCCCCCGAAGCCGCTCGGGATGCCCTCCCGCGCCACTCCAGCACCCTTGTAGAACGCGGCACCGCCGATGATCGGGATGCTCATCAGGAACGACAGGCGCGCGGCGGCCTCACGGTCGAACCGCAGCCAACGGCCGGCGGAGATGGTCACCCCCGAACGCGAGACTCCGGGCGCGAGGGCGAGCGCCTGCGCGACGCCCATGAGGGACGCGTCACGAACGTGGAACTCCGGGACCTTGCGGATCGGGCGCGCACGGTCGGCCCACTCGAGCAGCACCACGAAGACGATCGCGTTCACACCGATCACGATCGGGTCGCCGAACTCGTCTTCGACAGTGCTCTCGAGAAACGCGCCGCCGGCCGCACCGGGCACGGCCGACAGCAGGAGCAGCCACGCGAGCCGCGCGTCGAGGCCGTCGATCTCTCGCACGCGAATCGAGCGCAGCCCGGCGCACAGGTCACGAGCAGGTCGCCACGGAAGTACCACACCGCGGCGATGAGCGTGCCGAGGTGCAGGGCGACGTCGAACGTCTTCTCGAGCGACGCGTTCCCGCCGAAGTCGTCCCACCCCAGGAGTTGAGGGACGACGACGAGGTGCCCGCTCGACGAGATCGGCAGGAACTCCCACAAGCCCTGCACGATCCCGAGGACGATGGCGTGGAGCGTCGACAAGCGCGGGATGTTACGACCGCGCCGACGGCTCGCTCGGGATCGAGGCCGCTTCCTCGGGCGGCACCAGCGCGAGCGTGAGGACGCCGTTCACCTGCGCGTCGGCGAGACGCTCGGCGTCGTCACGGTCGACGAGCAGCGTCACGCCGAGAGCGTCGCCGCGGCCCGTCCCGCCACTGGCGCGGGCGTCGGTGCGCAGGACCCGCACGCCGGCCGCGACCACGACGGTCGACGAGCCGGCGGTTGCGCCGCTTCCGGCATCCCGCGTGTCGAAGCTCGCGAGCACGTCGACCGCCGCGCCCGGGCGTGGCCGCAACGCGCCGGTGACGGTGACGCGGATCGCCCGCATGCCGCGGGGCACGACGCCGTCGAGACCGCGGCGGTGCGCGGGGGCGAGGCTGCGCGCCACCACGAAGTCGCCGCGCAGCACGGGCGCCACGACCACGTGGCCGACGGCACTCGCGGCTCCGGTGACGACGCCGGTCGGGAGTTGCGACGCGTGGATCCGGCGGACGCCGACGTCGGCGCGGGCGATCGTGTCGCCCACCGCGAGGTCGTGCCTCGCGACGACCGCGTCACGCTCGGGCCCGAGGTCGGCGGCGCGGCGGTGCAGTGCCGCGAGGTCGGAGGCCACGACCGTGGCGGTGACCAGCGCGACGACGACGGCCGCGGCGCGCAGCGCGAGCGCGCGGGGCGAGCGGCGGAGCATGGGAGTCCTCCCCGAGCCGGGCGGCGCGCGGCCGCGGGTCGATGACCGGGGAAGGAAGGGGAGTGCGGGGGTCTAGCTCGAGGAGCCCGAAGAAGGGCTCGCGGTCGAGGCGCCGGCCTTCTTCGTGTCGGGCTTCTTGGCGTCGGTAGCCGGCTTGCCGTCGCCCGTCGACTCCGACTTGGGGTCGGACGACTTCGCGTCCTTCACCTCGCCGTTGCCGTCGCCACGCGACCGCTTCACGGAGCTGCGGCTGTCGGTGCGGTGGAAGCCGGAGCCCTTGAAGACGATGCCCACCGGCTGCAGCACCTTGCTGAGCTTGCCACCGCAGCCCGAGTGCTTGGTGAGCGGCTTGTCGCTGAACGACTGCCAGGCCTCGACCTCCTCACCACACTTCGCGCACTCGTAGACGTAGGTCGGCATGTCGCAAATGCTCCTCGAGGGTGCCGGGCGGTTTCCGGCGACCTCTTAGCACTCGGTGCTTTGGACTGCTAACCCTAGCGCGGAACCGGGCATTCCCGCTCCAACACCCCCGCCGCCGGGATGCGGCGCCGGTCACGGTGGCGAAGAATGGGAGGCGATGTCCGACGGTCTCGCCATCGCGCTGCTCGTGCCGCTGGCGTACCTGCTCGGGACCTTCCCCAGCGCCGAGGTGGTGGCGCGGCGGCGCGGCGTCGACGTGACCGCGGAGGGGTCCGGCAACCCGGGAGCCTCGAACACGTTCCGCCTGCTCGGCTGGCGGGCCGGGGTGCTGGTGTTCGCGATGGACGCGGCCAAGGGCGCGATCGCCGCCGGCGTGGGCCTGGTCGTGGCCGACGGCCATGTGGGTGCATACGTGCTCGGCATCGCCGCCATCGTGGGCCATACCTTCCCCGTCACCCGGCACTTCAAGGGCGGCCGGGGCGTGGCGACCGGTGCCGGGGTCCTGCTCGTGATCTTTCCCCTGATCACGCTCGGGTGCGCGCTCTTGTGGCTGGTCGTCGTGCGGCTCACGCACACGGCCTCGCTCGCGTCGATCGTGGTGGTCGTCGCGTTCCCGATCGCGGTCGCCGTCACCGGGAACCCCTGGGGCGATGTCGCCGTCATCGCCGCCGTCGCGGTGCTCGTGATCGCGCGCCACGCCGCGAACCTCAGGCGCCTCTTCCACGGCGAGGAGCTCGGCCTCGACCCCGGCACCCAGAACGACGGCGACGGGTAGCGTGACTTCGTCATGAGCAGCACCGACAGCACGAGCGACGCGCGACAAGTCACGAAGGCGGTGATCCCGGCCGCGGGCCTCGGGACGCGCTTCCTGCCCGTCACCAAGAGCCAGCCCAAGGAGATGCTCCCGGTCGTCGACAAGCCGTCGATCCAGTACGTGGTCGAGGAGGCGGTGGCGGCGGGCCTGCGCGACATCCTGATCATCACGGGCCGCGGCAAGCACGCCATCGAGGACCACTTCGACCGGAACTTCGAGCTCGAGCACTACCTCGAGGAGTCGGAGAAGTTCGACATGCTGGCCGACGTGCAGCGGGTCAACGATCTCGCCGACATCCACTACATCCGACAACGCGACCCGCTCGGCCTCGGTCACGCGGTGTCGGTGGCGCGCGAGCACGTCGGCGACGAGCCGTTCGCCGTGCTGCTCGGCGACGACATCATGGTCGACGACGCCTACCTGCTGCGGTCCATGCTCGACGTCTACGAACGCGAGGGCGCGTCGGTGCTGGCGTTGCTCGAGGTCACGGCCGAGGAGATCGCGTCGCTCGGGTGCGCGGAAGCCGACATCGTCGGCGACTCGCTCGGGCGCGTACGGTCGATCGTGGAGAAGCCGAAGCCGGAAGAGGCGCCGTCGAACTTGGCGGTGATCGGCCGCTACGTCTTCAGCCCGACGATCTTCGACGCGCTGGAGCGCATCGAGCCCGGCGTCGGCGGCGAGCTCCAGCTCACCGACGCCATCGCGCTCCTGCTCGAGGGCGAGCCGGTGTTCGGGCGGATCTTCTCCGAGGGCCGCTACGACATCGGGAAGAAGATGGGCTTCCTGCAGGCCAACATCGAGCTCGGGCTCGAGCATGCCGATCTCGGCGCCGACCTGGCCGCGTACCTGCGCGAGCTCGTGCGCAAGCGAGGCCTGGTGTGATCGACCTCGACGTCGTCCGTTCGAAGATCGTCGGAGCAATGACCCTTCTCGACCCGGTGGAGGTGCCGTGCCGGGACGCGCTCGGGCTCGTGCTCGCGACCGACCTCGTGTCGAGCGAACCGATCCCGCCGTTCGCGAACACCGCGATGGACGGGTATGCCGTACGCGCCGCGAGCACGCAAGGCGCGGACGACCGCGCGCCCGTGCGATTGCGTGTCGTCGGCGAGTTGCCCGCCGGGCACGCGCCCACAGTTCCGGTCGGCGACGGCGAGGCGATCCGCATCATGACCGGCGCGCCGATGCCCGACGGGGCGGACGCGATCGTCATGGTCGAGCGCACCGAACGCGACGGCGACGACGCGGTGCTCGTGCACCAGGAGGCCACTCCCGGCGATCACGTCCGGCGCGCGGGGGGCGACCTCGAGGCCGGCGACCTCGTGTTCGAGGCGGGCACGCTCTTGCGGCCGGCTCACCTCGGCGTGCTCGCCAGCCTCGACGTTGCGCGAGCGCTCGTTTACCCGCGGGCGCGCGTGGGTGTGCTCTCGACCGGTGACGAGCTCGTGGAGTCGGGCGCGCTCCAGCCGGGCAAGATCCGCGACGCGAACCGCCCGATGCTGCTCGCGCTCCTCGACCGTGCCGGCGTCGAAGCCGTGAACCTGGGCATGGCGCGCGACGACGAAGCCGCCATGACCGCGACGCTCGAGGACGCGCTCGAGCGCTGCGACGCGGTGATCACGAGCGGGGGCGTGTCGGTCGGCGACTACGACTACATGAGCGCCGCGCTCGAGCGCATCGCCGCGTCCGATCCCGATCCGCGCGCCGCCGTCGACTGGTACCAGGTGGCGATCCGTCCGGCCAAGCCGTTGTGCTTCGCGATCGTTCGCGGCCGGCCCGTGTTCGGGCTCCCGGGCAACCCGGTGTCGTCGCTCGTGAGCTTCGAGCTGTTCGCGCGGCCCGCGCTGCTCACCATGATGGGCCGCCGCGATCCGTACCGAGCCGAGGTCGCGGCGCGCGCGGAGCACGCGTTCGTACGGAAGCCCGACGGGAAGCTGCACCTCGACCGCGTGCACGTGCACGTCGAGAACGGCCATTACGCGGTCGCGAGTGTCGGCAAGCAGGAGAGCCACACGCTGTCGGCGACCGCCGGTGCCGACGGCCTGGTCCTGGTCCCCGACGGTGACGGCGTCGACGAAGGCGACGAAGTGCGCGTGATCCTGCTGGACTGAGCACACGGACGGCGAAGTTGCGTCAGTACACCTCGTAGGGCGAGGTCTACTGACGCAAGTTCGCTGACGAGGGGAGCGAATGAGCATGCGCGCAGCGACGAACGAGGTGAAGGTCGAGCGTGACGTCCCGGTGACGATGCCCGACGGAGTCGAGCTGCTGACCGACCTGTTCCACCCGGTCGGCGTCGACGACGCGCCCGCGATCCTCGAGCGCACGCCGTACGGCCGAGCGGGCATCAGCGGCTCGGGCTACGGCCCGGTGCTCGCCGAGCGCGGCTACCGCTACGTGCTGCAGGCGTCACGTGGCACCGACGGGTCCGGCGGTTCGCACAGCTACTTCGCCGAGGTCGGCGACGGTCGGGCGACAGCCGACTGGATCGCCGAGCAGTCGTGGTTCAACGGCAGCCTCGGCACGTACGGCGGCAGCTACATGGGGTACACGCAGTGGGCGCTGGCGTCGACGGAGCCGCCGCACCTGAAGGCGATGGCCGTCGCGCTGTGCGGCTCGGTGCGCCGGTTCGCGTGGTACCCGGGCGGGTCCTACGCGCTGGAGATCATCATCCCGTGGGACATGGGCGCGGTGAACTTCAACAAGCCCCAGCCGGCGACCACGGAAGACTCGCTGTCCCCCGAGGCGATCGCCCGACGGATGGCCGTGCTGCAGGAAGGGTTCGACCACCTCCCGCTCGGTGACGCGATCAAGCACCTGTCGGGCGAGGACCTGCCGCTGTACCGCGAGCAGCTCGCGCACAACGAGCCCGACGACCCCTACTGGTCGACCCTCGACTTCAGCCCCATGCTCGCGACCTGGAAGGTGCCGATCCTCCTGGTGGACGGCTGGCAGGACTACCAGTGCCCGCGGATGCTCGACGACTACGTCGCGCTGCGCGCCGGCGGCACGCCGGTGTGGGTGCGCATCGGCGCCGGCGGCCACATCGGCGGGGGTGGCGAAGGCGGCATGACCGAAGCGCCGCTCCTGTGGTTCGACACCTACCTCAAGGGCATGACCGGGCTCCTCCCCGAGCGCACGGTCACCCTCGAGGTCCTCGGCGAGGGCGGCGGCTGGCGCGACTTCGAGGCGTGGCCACCGCCGGCGTCGCCGACACCCTGGTTCCTGCACCCGAGCGGGCGCCTGTCCACCGAGATGCCCGCCGGCGCGGCCGAGCCGGTGCGCTACCGCTACGACCCCGGCGACCCGACACCTTCGGTCGGTGGCATCGGCATGCTCACCGGCGGGCAGCGGGACAACCGGGAGCTCGAGGCGCGCCGCGACGTGTGCGTGTTCACGAGCGACGCGCTCGAGCGCGCGCTCGAGGTCATCGGACCGGTGCAGGTCGACCTGCACGTGTCGTCGAGCCTCGACCACACCGACTTCTTCGCCCGCGTGTGCGACGTCGCACCCGACGGGCGATCGACAAACGTGTGCGACGGGCTCCAGCGCTTCACCCCCGCGACCATCGAGCGCGCAACCGACGGCAGCTTCCACGCGAAGTTCTCACTGTGGCCGACGGCTTACCGCTTCGCGCCCGGTCATCGCGTGCGCGTGCAGGTGTCGAGCGGCGCGCATCCCGTGTACGCGCGCAACCTCGGTACGGGCGAGTCGCCCTTCACCGCGACGACGTGGAAAGCGGCCGACCAGGCTGTGTACCACGATTCGTCGGTCACGCTCCCCCACGCGTCGTGACCGGGCTGCCGTGCGGGTGCTCCTGACCGGCGTCGCCGGCTTCATCGGGAGCACGCTCGCCGATCGACTCCTCGGAGATCGCGGGTGACCTCGCCACGCAACATCGATGTTGTGTTCCACGTCGCCGCGCCTCCTGTGGAGCACGTCTTCGGTTGCCCCGTGCGATGCTGCGCCGCCGCCGCCGTTGTGGGTGACCCGTGCCGGACGGAAGGCGACGCGGCGCGGGCATGGGAGCTCCTCGGCTGGCGCGCGCACACTTCGGTCGGCGACGGCGTGCGGACGCAGGTGGAGTGGCACGAGTCCCGCCGCGACGGGCTGGCAGTGACGTGAAGATCCTGTTCGTGATCGACAGCTTGGGTCACGGAGGTGCGGAACGCTCCCTGGTCGAGCTCGTCCCCGCACTACGCGTCGCCGGAGTCGAGGTCGTCATCGTGCCGCTCGAGGACAGGGGCGGTCCGTTGACGGGCGAGGCGACGCAGGCGGGTGCGACCGTCGTGCCGCTCAGGCCGGGCAGCCTCGCGCACCGGACCCTCGAGTTGCGGCGAATCGTCCGGCACGAGCACCCGACGATCGTGCACACGACGCTCTTCCTCGCCGACCAGGTCGGGCGCGTCGCCGCGTACGGGACCGGCGCGATCGTCGTGTCAAGTCTTGTGAACACCATCTACGACCCTGTGCGACTGCAGGATCCCAACGTCCGACGACACCGGCTGACACTCGCTCGCGTCGTCGACGGATGGACCGCCCGACATCTCACCACCCATCTCCACGCGATCAGCCACGCGGTCGCGAAGTCGTGCTCGCGTGCGATGCGCATCACGCCGGATCGCATCACCGTCGTCGAGCGCGGACGCGACCCGACCCGGCTCGGCGAGCCGGGACCGGACCGACGGCGCCGGGCGCGCGCCACGCTCGGCCTCTCGGACGATGCGCAGGTCGTCGTGACCGTGGGGCGCCAGGAATTCCAGAAGGGACAGGAATTTCTGCTGAACGCATTCGACCGTATCGCAACCACCCATCCACGCGCGGTGCTGCTCGTCGCCGGCGCTCCGGGTCGCGCCACCGCCCGCCTGGAGTCGCTCCACGCACGGTCGGAACACGCGCATCGCATCCATTTTCTCGGGTGGCGCGAGGACGTGCCCGAGCTGCTCGCGGCAGCGGACGTGTTCGCCTTCCCTTCGCGGTACGAGGGGTTCGGTGGCGCGCTCGTCGAGGCGATGGCGCTCGCGATCCCCGCAGTCGTGAGCGACCTTCCGGCCCTGCGCGAGGTCGCCCGTGACGCCGCGCTCTACGTTCCCCGCGGCGACACCGCAGCACTCGCCGCGGCCCTGGCGCGGCTCCTCGACGACCCGACCATGGCGGCCCAGCTCGGGGCGCGCGCCCGCTCGCTGTTCCAGGACTGTTTCACCGCCGCGCACTCGTCCGCAGGGATGCTCGAGCTGTACGCGCGCGTGTCCGGTCGCCCGATCGATCGCGGCGCGGCCCGGGCCACGGCGTTTCCGCGGCCGCCACCCCGACTCGTCAGTGTCGTGGTGCCCGTCCTCAACGAGGTGGCGGATCTCCCCGAGCAACTGGCCGGCCTCGCGGCACAGACGTACTGCGGTCCCTGGGAGCTGATCGTGTGTGACAACGGCTCGGACGACGGGACCGTCGAGCTCGCAGCGTCGTGGCGAAGCCGTTTGCCGCAGCTCCGCACCGTGGACGCGTCGGACCGGCGTGGCCTCAACCACGCGCGCAACGTCGGGGTCGCGCACGCTCGCGGTGACTTCGTCGCCTTCTGCGACGGCGACGACGTCGTGGACGCGGCGTGGCTTGCCGCGCTGGTCGCCGCGGCTCCGGTCGCCGACATCGTCGGCGGTGCCGTCCCCGTACGGTCGCTCGGTGGCCCGAATCCACAGCCCAAGCCGGTTCCCGATCGCCTGCCCACGAAGCACGACTTCCTCCTCGGTGTGTCCGGCGGCAACTGCGGCGTGTGGCGCGACGTCGCCACGGCGCTCGGGTGGGACGAACGCTTCCTGTTCGGGGGCTCCGACATCGAGTTCTCGTGGCGGGCGCAGCTCGGGGGCTACCGGATTGCCTACGCGCCCGAGGCGGTGGTCGACGCCCGAGCCCCGGACGACCTCGGCGCGCTCGCGCGACAGTGGTACCGGTATGGCGAATCAGGCGCCACGCTGTTTCTCGTCTTCCGGCACTGCGGAATGGCTCGGTCGCGCACGGTCGAGGCGGTGCGCGTCTGGGCCTGGTTGCTGCTCCACCTGGGTGACCTCTCGAAGTTGCCGGACGCGCGCCGTGAGTGGGTACGCGTCGCTTCCTACCGGGTCGGGCGCCTCGCCGGGAGCATCCGCGAGCGCACGCGCTTCCTCTGATGGGGCCCGCGCACCGCACGTGGTGGTGACCTGAGTGCGCGTCGTGTTCACCACGTACGCGTTCCCGGACGACAATCAGGCGTTCATGGCACGGTTCGCCGGCGCGCTCGCGCGGCTCGGCACCGATGTGTGCGTCGTCGCGTCCGCCGGGAACCGCGGAGCATGCGCTCCGCGCGGCGACCCTGTGTTGGTACCACGCGTCCTACGCGCGCCGTGGACTGACCCGCGAACTACGAAGGCGCTGACGCTCCTCCTGTCCACGAGGCGTGCCGCGCAGTACCACCCGACCGAGTACCGCCGTCTCGTTTCGGCCCTCCGGCGCCGTCATGGCCAGAGCCGCGCGCTCCTCGCCGAGCTCTACGCACAGACGCCCGTGCTCTCGCAGCCGTTCGACGTGTTGCACGTCGGGTGGCTCGAGGCTGCGACGCACTGGACGGAACTCCTCGGAGCGGTCGATGCGCCGGTCGTCGTGAGCTGTCACGGATCGGATCTCCGCCTCGAACCCCTCCTCGGCGGGCGGTACCGCGAGCGGCTGGCGACGGTGTTCGACCGTGCCGACCTCGTGCACTGCGTCTCGCGTGAGCTTGCCGACCGGGCGGTGGAACTCGGCCTCGAACCTGCCAAGCTCTTCGTCCGCCCGTGGGGCGTCGACACGGCGCGGTTCCGGCCGCTGCCGACGCGCTCGCGGGCCGACGTGCTCCGCGTCGTCAGCGTCGGGCGCCTCCACTGGGTGAAGGGCTACGAGTTCGCGCTCCAGGCCATCGCCCGGGCGCGTCGCGCAGGTGTGGACGTCGAGTACACGGTGATCGGAGCGGGAGACCGGAGGAACCGGCTCAACGTGTTGACCACCGCACGCGACCTCGACCTCCTACCGTGCCTGCGTCTGCGGGGCGCGCTTTCGCAGACGGAGGTGGCGGACACGTTGCGCGAGGCCGACGTCTTCCTGCTCGCCAGCCTGAGCGAGGGGCTCAGCAACGCCACGCTCGAAGCGATGGCGGTCGGCTTGCCGGTACTCGTCACCGACGTCGGGGGCATGCGCGAGGCGGTCACCGACGGCGTCGAGGGCCGGGTCGTGCCGCCGCGCGATCCCGCGGCCATGGCCGCCGCCCTCCTCGAACTGGCCGCCGACGACGACCTGCGCTCTCGCATGGGCCGCCGTGCACGCGAGCGCGCGGCGCGCGACTTCGAAACCGAGCCGGCGGCGCGAGCGATGATGGGCGAGTACGAACGACTCGTGCACGATTGGCGAGCTCCCGCCGGGACGACCGAGAAGTGACGGGCAGCAGCCTCCGCCGATATCGAGAGATTGCGCCCGAGCGCGTGGCCGAGTGGGTCGAGGCCGGCTTCCGACAGCGCGACTTCTTCCCGAACCGCGCGTTCTTCCTCCACAAAGCCGCGCCCGACGGCTGCAAGTTGGCGGTGCGCAGCGGCTTCCGTCCCGCGCACGAGGAGCTGTGGGAGGCGGTGCTCTTCGCGTCGTCACCCGCGCTCGACGGGCTTCCTGACGAGCTCCTCTTCGACGACGACGTGATGTGGCACCGGCAACACTTCTTCCTCCCGGGCCAGGTCGCGGTCGCGAGCGTCCTCGTGCATGGCTCGCAGATCTACACCGCCGCCCATCACTCGGATCTCGTGCAACGGATCTCGCGGCGGCGCCAGTACAAGACGCCGATCGACGCTCGGTTCCACGGGTGGGACCGGATGCTCCTGAACAGCATCCTCGGCTACGCGATCGAGCGCGGGGTCGCCGTCGTCAACGTACCGACGGCCGAGTACGCGCGCCACCAGACCGACGCGAGCCGCACCGTCGAACGCGAGCTGTTCGATCGTGTCTACGACCGGCACGTCGTTGACAACTACCGGGTGCACGCGAACGGCCGCTGGTGGGCGATCGGCATCGCCGAGAATCGCGATCGCATCCTTCTCGGTGCTGCCGGTGCCGAGCCGGCAGGGTCGACGAAAGCGATCTGCCTGTGCCACGACATCGAACGCGGGCATGGACACGAGCAGGCCGAACCGGAGTTCGTGGCCATCGCCGATCGTGTGTCGGGTGCTGCACTCGACGCCATGCTCGACGCCGAGCGAGCCCGCGGCATCCGGGCGACGTACAACGTCGTCGGCACGATCGTTCAAGAGGTTCGTGGCCCGATCGAGTCGGCCGGCCACTGCCTCGGCTTCCACACCTTCGATCACGCCCTGCCTGTGCGGGCGCACCGCGCCCGCTCGTTGCTCGCGCGCCGACTGCACGTCGGTACGACCCCCGGTGGGACGCCGAGCCGGCTGCAACTCGGGAGGTGTCGCACCGTCGACTACCGCCTCAAGGGGTACCGGCCCGCTCGCTCGCGCCTCGGCGCCGACACCGCCGAGCTCGACCTCGCCTATCACAACTTCGAGTGGCTCGCGAGCTCCGCGCGATCGCTGGCGGTCATCGAACCGAGGATCGAGCGCGGAATCGTCAAGATCCCCATTCGGTTCGACGATTTCCCGCTGCACCAGGGCATGCCCTACGCGGAGTGGGAAGCGCGTGTGTTCGACTACGCGGAGCAGCACGAGTTTCTCGCGCTCTCGCTCCACGACTGCTACGGTCCCACCTGGCTCGAGCATTACGACTCGTTCCTCGGCCGCCTGCAGGACGCGGGAACGATGAAGACGCTCGACGCGGTGGCCGCCGAGGTCACACTCGCCGATGCCTTCTGAGCCCCTCGTCACGGCGCTGATGCCAGTCCACGAGTACCGCGACGACTTCCTGCAGTCTGCGGTCAGCTCCCTGGTCCGGCAGAGTTCACGATCGTGGCGCGCGCTCGTCATCGTCGAGCCGTCTCGCCGAACCGTGTTCGAGGCGATTCTGGCGACGACCGCAGAGGATTCGAGGTTCCGGCTCATCGAGAACGAGGGACGCAAGCTGGCGGGCGCCTTCAACACCGGCATGCGTCACGCCGACACCGAGTTCGTCGCCATCCTGCTCGCCGACGACATGTGGGCACCGGACGCGGTCGCGGTGCTCGAGCGCGAGATACGTTCCCGGCCCGACGTGGACTTCTTCCACTCCGCTCGCCGCGTCATCGACGACGACGGGCATGAGATCAGCAGCATTCACTCTGCCCGACACGACGTCGTCCTCGCGGATTTCCAGCTCCACTCCCCGTGCAAGCATCTCCTGTGCTGGCGACGCGCGAAAGGACTCGCGGTCGGCGGCATGGACGAGTCCTTGAACTCGATCGGTCCCGACGACCTCGACTTCCCCTGGACCATGGCCGAGGCCGGTGCGACCTTTGGCGCGATCGACGAGTGTCTCTACCTGTATCGCGATCACCGCGGTCATTACCGGCTCACGACCCACTTGCCGCGGAACGTGCAACGTCGGGAGCTCGCGCGCATCTATCGAAAACACCGGCTACCGCGGAAGCTCGCGCGGCAACGGCTTCGCGCCGCGACCCGATCGCACCTGCGCCAGTGCCTGTACCGGACGGAGTTGGAGAAGCGTTTCCGACAGGCGCTGGGCCTCGAAGCGACACGCGTCTGGAGGCAGAGCTATCGCTGATCGTGCTGCGTGCAAGCTGGAGGCGCCCGCCGTCACCGTGATCCTCCCGACGTACAACCGCGCCGGCGTGCTGCCGCGCGCCATCGACAGTGTCGTGGCGCAGACGCTCGACGACTGGGAGCTGATCGTGGTCGACGACGCCTCCGACGACGATGTCGCATCGGTCCTCGCCGGTTACCGCGATCCCCGAATGCGGTACGTCCGGCGAGCGGTCAACGGCGGAGTGGCGGCGGCCCAGAACACCGGCATCGACCACGCACGCGGGCGGTTCGTCGCCTTTCTGCACTCCGACGACGAGTTCCTCCCGGCCAAGCTCGAGTGCCAGGTCGGCCTCTTGTCGCGTGCCCCGGCCTCGGTCGGGGCGGCGGAGTCCGGGCTCGACGTCGTCTGGGGTGACAGGCAGATCCAGCACTGGTCGCCGGGTCTCGACGGCGCCGACGCGCGCGACGTCCTCGCCTACCGGGCACGCGTGCACATCTCCGGGTTGCTCGTTCGCCGCGAGGTCGCGGTGCGACTGCGCTTCGACGAGCACCTGCGCGGCGCCGAGGATCGCGACTTCTGCATCCGTCTCGTGGAGACCACGAGGTTGGCCTTCGTCACGCAGTCCCTCAGCCGCGTGTACAAGACCGGGCCGAGGCTCGGCCGGCAAAACAAGGGACCGATCTACGCTTACTTGCTGGAGAAGTACGGCGACGTCATCGCGAGCGATCGGAGGATGCACGCCGACTGGCACTATCGCATCGCGCGCGCGTTCGCGCGTGCGGATCAGATGCCGGACGCGCGTCGGAGCATGCGCCGATCGGTCGCCCTCGACCCGACGCGTGCGCGGCGGTGGATGCTCTGGGTGGCCTCGTTCGGGGGCGACGCGGTCTGTCGCGCCGCGTTCCGGGCCCAGGTGTCGGCCGCGGACCCTGCCCGGCGGGCGCGTCCGCGCAGAAATGGCGAGCGCCCGGGGATGAACCCCGGGCGCTCGCTCCCCAGCCCGCCCCAGACGGGTCGCTCTGCCCCCACGTGAGAACGACCCGCCGGACCGGACGACTCATCGCATGCTGCAATCCTCCGGGGGTCTCTCGTCGGGCAGCGATGCGACACGAGCTCGTGCCACCGTGAACGCGACGCGCTCCGCCAGGATCGCCGGTGGGCTGCTGCGGAGAGTGGTGAGCGTGGGCAGGTTGGTCAAGCGAGCCATGGGGATTCCTCGTCCACGAACGAAACGACCGGCCCCCCCGATCTTCGGCTGGGGCCGGTTTCGCTCTGGCTCCCCGCAGGCTCAAGCGACCAATTCATCGCCTGCGGTTCATTGCCTCCCCGATTGGTGTGGCTCGGTCTGGCGTTCGTCCTGGTTGCCGGGTGTGCTCCTCGTCGGTCCGAGACGACTACTGACAGTGGCAAAGTCAACCACATAGAGTGAGAGGGCGTCAAGGCGCCCGGGCGGAACTGTGGCGGGCGTCGCATACGCTGCACGGATCGTGGAGCCGTTGATCGACCCGTTCGGACGTCGGGTGACCGACCTGCGCGTCTCGATCACCGACCGCTGCAACTTCCGGTGCACGTACTGCATGCCTCAGGAGGGCATGCAGTGGCTGCCCCGTGAGGAGCTCCTCACCTACGAAGAGCAGGCCCGCGTCGTGCGCGTCTGCGTCGAGCGCTACGGCTTCGAGTCCGTGCGCATCACCGGCGGCGAGCCCACCCTCCGCGCGCACCTCCCGCGGCTGGTCGCCATGCTCGCGCCGCTCGGCATCGACATCGCCATGACCACGAACGGCGTCAAGCTCGCCGAGATGGCCCACGACCTCGCGGCCGCCGGCTTGCGACGGATCAACGTGTCCCTCGACTCCCTGCGTCCCGAGGTGTTCCGCGAGCTCACGCGCCGCGACGACCTCGAGCGCGTCCTCGCCGGGATCGACGCTGCGCTCGACGCCGGCCTCGACCCCGTGAAGGTCAACTGCGTCGTCATGCGAGGTGTCAACGACGACGAGGTCGTCGACCTCGCGGCGTTCGGTCGCGAGAAGGGTGTGGGCGTACGGTTCATCGAGTTCATGCCCCTCGATGCTCAAGGCACGTGGAGCGAGGACGCGGTCGTGCCGGCCGCAGAGATCCTCGACCGGATCAACGTGGTGTTCCCGCTCGCCGACACGGTCGTCCACGCGTCCGATCATGTCCAACCGGCCGAGCGGTTCGCGTACGCCGACGGCATCGGTGACGTCGGCGTGATCGCCAGCGTCACCGAGCCCTTCTGCGAGAACTGCGACCGCATCCGCATCACCGCCGAGGGCAAGCTGCGCACTTGCCTGTTCGCGCTCGACGAGTACGACCTGCGTGCCATCCTGCGTACCGACGACCGCGTCACCGACACCGAGATCGACGACCGGCTCGCAG
>DASPTH010000085.1:0-4672 GCA_035623515.1 Acidimicrobiia bacterium | reverse complement strand
CGGCGCCGCGGCGGCGGTACGAGCCGAGTGGCGCGCCGACGAAGAGGAGTGGACACAGGCAGCGATCGAGCGATGGCAGCACGACCGCACCGTCCACGACCTGATGCTCGAGTGCATGCACCGTGGCGACAGGCTCCTCGTCGAGCTCCCGCACGCGACCTTGACCGGTGTCCTCCGTGGTGTCGGTGACGACTTCGTCGCGCTCGATTCACCGGGGGGTCGGGTCGACGTCCCGGTCGACGCGCGCGCGGTCGTGTTCCGCGTGGCCGAGCCGGCCCGCGCCGGTGGAACGCGCGGAGCCGCGGTCACCACGTTCCGGATGCGGCTGTACGAGCTCGAAGCGGACGCGGGAACGGTCGAGGTCGGGACGGCATCGTCGGCGGTGACGCTGACCGGCCGGCTCCAGGTGGCGCGCGACCACGTGGTCGTGCGCGAGCGCGACGGTGGTTACTCGGTGGTTGCGCTCGGCACCGTGGCGTGGATCCGCGGCCCCCTCGTCGACGACGACTGATCGGCACCGGGCTGCGCCGCGAGCCACTCGAGCAGCTCGTCACGCAGGAACCGCAGCCCGCGACCGCCCGGGAAGCGGTGGCACGGGATGCGCCCCTCGCGCACCATCCGTCGCAGGTACTCGGCGTGGACCTGGAGGAGCTCCGCGGCCATCGCCGTGGTCAGGACCGGCGGGAAGTGGGGTCCTGCCACGGGCGTCGTCACGGGGCGAAAGTGTACAAACCCGTCAACACCCCGACAGCGGTACTGCCCGATTTCTCCCTCTTGACAGATATGCACCAATAGTGCACACTCGCCGAACCGTCCAAACCGGACAATGCGCTCGATCTCGGAGCGCTCGCAGGGGAGGGAGACCGCGCCGATGGTGGCCGTGCCGATCGGGGAGCCGCGGGGCAACGCCGGGAACGCCGGCGTGCCCCGGCGCAAGCTGAGCGCCCGCTTCTCGTCCGGTCACCTCGTGATGGTGGTCGCGGGGCTCCTCGGCATGGTCCTCGGGATCGCCGTCCTCGAGCACGACCCGGGCGGGGTGCGCGTGGCCGTCGCGGCCCGCGAGATCCGCGCCGGCGAAACCGTCGCGGCGTCCGACTTCCGCACCGAGCGCGTGCAGACGAGCCGGGCGTTGCTCGCGACGTTCGTGCCGGTAGGTGAGATCGGCGCGCTGCGGGGGCGCATCGCGACCACCACGATCGAGCCGGGCGAGGCGATCGTCGAGCGCGACCTCCGCCCGCGCGCGGCGAGGGCCGGCCTGCGCGCGATGAGCATCCCGATCGACCCGTCACGAGCCGTCGGCGGGCGGCTGGCCACCGGCGACCGGATCGACGTGTTGTTCGCGGGCGAGCGCGAGGTGTCGATCATCGTGCGCGACGCCGAGGTGCTGGCGGTCGACGCGAAGGGCCGCAGCGGCATCGGCGAGACGAGCAGCCCGTTCACCGTCACCATCGCGGTCGACGCGCGGCAGTCGCAGCTCCTCGCCGCCGCGATCGCCGACGGCGACATCTCGATCGCGCGCACCACCGGCGCAGCGTCGTCGAAGGGCACGCCGCCGCAGGTGCTCGACCGCGTCGGCGGCTCCGGCGACGCGACGCGATAGGTGGTGCGGGTGGAGCCGACGATCGCACTCGTGTTCTCCCCCGAGGTGTGGGTGGAGCGACTGCACCGGCACCTCGCCGACCACGGAGGCGCGCGTGTGCGGCAGATCGTGCTCGAGCCGACCTTGGCGCTCGAGGACGAGTACGACACGCTCGTCGTCAGCCACCGGTGGCCCGGACTCACCCGCTCGCTGGTCGACGCGGTGCATCGGCGGGCCCACGGCGTCCTCGGCGTGTTCGACCCGGACGAGCCCGCCGGGCGCGAGCACCTCGCCGTGCTCGGCGTCGACGCCGTCATCGGTTCCGACGCGCCGGTTGCCGAGTTCGTAGCCCGCATCGCTGCCCTCACGCCCGTGGGGCCGATCGCCGCGGGTCACGACGTCGGGGCGTCGACGGCCGAGACGCCGGGCCCGACCGTCGTCACCGGGCCGGGCGGCGCGGGCACGAGCGAAGTGGCGCTCGCCCTCACCGCGGCGGTGGCCGCGCGCGGCGAGGCCGCGGTCTTCGTCGACGCCGACGAGATCGCGCCGTCGAGCGCGGCGCGCCTCGGCCTGCCGATCGACCCCAACCTGCGCACGGCGGTCGACGCGGTCGCGCACGGACTCGGTGACCTGGGCGCGAGTCTCGTCGCGGTCGGGCACCCGTCCTTCGACGTGGTCTGCGGGTGCCCGAGCCCGGCGGCGGTCGCGCAGATCCGTCCCGGCGAGGTGCTCGACGTGCTCGCAGCTCTGGCCCACATCCGGTCGCACGTGATCGTGGAAGCGTGTGGCCGGTCCGGCGCCGCGATCGCGCGCGCGGTCGTCGAGGAGGCGCGCTCGATCGTCGGTGTCGGCACGGCGACACCGATCGGGGTCACGCGGATGCTCGACTGGGTCGCCGGTCTCCCGGTTCCGGCGGCGCCCGTGCACGTCGCGTTCAACCGGGCGCCGGCAGACCGATACCAGCGTGGCGAGCTCTGTGCCGAGCTCAGCCGTACGTTCACGCCGGCGAGCGTCTCGTTCCTCGCCGCCGATCGTCGCGTCGAGCGCGCCGTGTGGGTCGGTGCGCTCGTCGGTCGCGGCCCGTTCACCACCGACGTGGCCGCGCTCGCGCAGACCGCCGTACCGCGCACTGCCCGTCCCGCGCGCGCGGTCCGGCGGTCGCGCAGGTCTCGGAACGCGGCATGAGGGAGCTGTGATGACGGTCGACGCGTACGACGGCATCCGGCGCGACGTCCTCGCGCGGATCGAACGTCGCCAGCTCCGACCCGAAGGTGACCTCGACGAGGTCCGGGTGGAGGTCGAGCACGCGGTGGCCGAGTACGAACGGCTGGCGCGCCTGGGCGAGGAGCTCCCGCTCGTCTCGCCCGGCGTGATGGTCGACCGGGTGCTCCGCTCGATCACCGACTTCGGTCCACTCACGGATCTCATCGCCCGCCGCGACGTGGAGGAGATCTTCATCGAGGGCGCCCGCGTGTCGTCGCTCGACGCGTCCGGGCGGCTCCGCGGGCTGGCCGTGCCGACCAGCGAGGACGAGAACCGCCAGATGATCGACCGCTTGCTCGCGCCGACCGACCGGCAGCTCAACACGAAACACCCGATGGTCCAGGCGCGGGTGCTCGACGGCACGGCGCGGCTCACTGCGGCGATCCCGCCGGTCGGGGACCGGCTCTCGGCCACGTTGCGCCGCTACGTCGTCCGGAACGTGACCCTCGACGACCTGGTCGTCCGCGACTCCTTGTCGGGCGAGGCCGCGGCGTTCCTCCGCGCGCTGATGCAACTCCGGAGCCGTGTCGCGATCTCCGGGGAGCCGGGCGCGGGCAAGACCACCCTCGCGGCAGCCCTTCTGGCAGCCGCGCCGCCGAGCCACTGCGTGCGCTCGTGCGAGGAGATCCGCGAGCTGGCGGTGCCCATCACCCACGGCTCCTACTACGAGGTCCGGCCGCCTGCACTCGACGGCACCGGCGAGATCAGCATGCGGGATCTCGTCAAGTTCGTGCTCGCTATGCGTCCCGACCGGATCGTCGTGGGCGAGGTGCGGGGTGCCGAGGCATTCGAGCTGAGTCGCGCCGTCAACGCGGGCTGCGGGTTCCTGTGCACCGTGCACGCGAACAGCGCGGCGGAGGCGCTCGACGCGCTGGTGAACGCGGCGCTGATGGCGGGGGAGAACGTCACCGAACGCATCGTCCGCAAGGTGTTCTCGGAGTCGCTCGACGTTGTGATCCACGTCGATCGCGACGATCTGGTGGGCGACGGAGATGCGCTCCGGCGCCAAGTGATGGAGATCGCCGCGGTGGTCCCCGCCCTGCGCGACGACTTCACCATCGAGCCGCTGTTCGTGCGCGACGGGATCGGGAGCGCGCTGGCATGGACGGGCGCGCTCCCGTCGCGCCTGGCGTCCCGGCTGTCGCGGGTCGAGCTGGCGGCTCCGCTGCACGCGATCGTCTCCGGCGGGGTCCGGTGATCGTCGCTGCCGCGCTCTGCTTCGGCGTCTGCTGCTACTGCGTCGCCGGGTTCCTCGTCGGGCGGCCGCCGCGCGTGCATCGGTGGCGGCACGAGTCGGGTGTGCTCGGTCGTCAGCAGCTGTGGCTCGCGCAAGCCGGCGTGGCGCTCACACCGCTGCAGTTCTGGCTCGCGTCGGCGGGCGTCGCCGTGGTGACGGTCGCCGCGCTGACGCTCGTCACCGGGACGGTGATGGTGACGGTCGTGCCGGCAATCGCCGCCGGGTCCCTCCCGCGCGCCTATTACGGCCGGCGGCGCGCGGCCCGGCTGCGCGAGGTGCAGGCGTCGTGGCCCGACGGCCTGCGCGACCTCATCTCGTCGGTCACCGCCGGCCGGTCGCTCAACGGTGCGCTGGTCGACCTGGCGACGTCGGGGCCGGAGCCGCTGCGCACCGCGTTCAGGCGTTACGAATCGCACGCCCGGATGCTCGGCACCGTCCCCGCGCTCGAGGTGGTCCGTGAGGAGCTCGCCGACCCGACCAGCGATCGGGTGATCGAGGTGCTGATCCTCGCGTCCGAGCGGGGTGGGCAGATCGTGAACGAGATCCTCGGCGACCTCGTGGTCGCGACGACGAAGGACCTGAAGGTCCTCGAC
>DASPTH010000070.1:0-5181 GCA_035623515.1 Acidimicrobiia bacterium | reverse complement strand
GAAGGTCGGCTGCCCCCACGGAAGGAGCCGCTGCACCTTCCGCAACCAGTGCAGGTACGGCCGTTCGAGCGCGACGTCGTCGCGCACCATCACGTGCACCACCCCCGCGTCGACGAGGCGGTCGATCGTCGCATCGTCGAGACCCGCGAGGTCACGCAGGATCGCGCGGCTGTGCTCGCCGAACCCGGGCGCCGCGTGCTCGGCTCGTGGCGGTGTGTCCGACAGCCGTACTGCCTGGCCGAAGACGAGGTCGCGTGCGAAGCGAGCGTGCGGAAGTGCCTGGAAGAAGTCTCGCGCCGCGAGCTGCGAGTCGGCGACGACGTCCCATCCGTCCATCACCGGCGACGCCGCCACGCCGAACACCTGTAGCTCGGACGCCGCCTCCCAGTCGGTGCGCGTCCGCGTCCATGCGGTGAGCTGGGCGTCGAGCGCGTCGTGGTGTGCGATCCGCGCGTCGAGCGACGCGAATCGCGAGTCCGTCGCGAGAGACTCCAGTCCCGGCACGCGGCAGAGTGCGGCCCACATCGCGTCGTCCTCGACCGTGATCGCCACCCAGCGCTCCTCGCCGCGCGACCGGTACACGCCCTGGGGCGCGCGGTCTGGCGCGCGATTCCCTGTCGCCGACGGCGCGATCCCCTCCACCTGCGCGGCCACGATGGCGGGCCCGAGGCACGCCAGCGCCATCGCGTACTGCCAGACCTCGATGTGCGCGCCGGTGCCGGTCCGTCGGCGGCGCCGCAGCGCGGCCAGCACCGCAACCGTCGCCGCCTGGGCGGACACGAAGTCGGGGTAGGCGAAACCGATCTGCACCGGGTCGCGGTCGGGCCAGCCGATGAGGTGGTCGATTCCCGCCGCGGCCGAGAGGTTGTGGCCCCAGGTGCGATACGTGCGGTACGGGCCCGCGGACCCGAACGCCGGGAGTGTGACGTGGATGATGTCCGGGCGGAGCGCGCGCACGTCGTCGTACCCGACGTGCAACGCGCCGAGCGCATCGTCACTGACGTTCGTGATGACGACGTCGGTGACGGCGACCAGTCGCTCGAACGCGGCGCGTCCCTCGTCGTTGTCGATCTCGAGGCCGAGACTCCGCTTCTCGGGTGACGAGAAGTTCAGGGCCGGGATGGTGTCACGGCGTACCGACCAGTCGTAGCCGGGCGGCAGCCAACCCGCACCACCGAGTCTCAGCGAGTCCGGCTTGCGCGCCGACTCGACGCGGATGACGTCGGCACCGAACTGCGCAAGGTTCCGCGCCGCGACCGGTGCGGCGATCCCGTAACCGAGCTCGAGGACCCTGACACCGTCGAGCGGGAGCATGCGCGCCGCACGCTACCCGTGCGCGACGGGTCGATCAGGCGAGCGCGGCGCCGTCGCGCTCGCGGATGCCGGCCAGCAACAGCGCGGCCCGGTGGCGCAGTGCGGCCGCGAGGTTGGTCTCGTCGCCGGTCGTCCATGCGTAGATCGCTCCGACCGTGAGCGACTCGAGCATGTCGCCGAGCGCCCGCGCCTCCGTGACCGCCGGCAGCTGGCCGGTCTCCTGGGCGTGGGAGAACACCACGGCGAACGAGCGCTGGAACCCGAAGTGCTCGCCGGTCGGGTCCGTGCCGCGCCCGGGTCGCCGGTAGAACTCGGCGAGCGTGCGGGCAACCGCGGCCCGGGGTGTCTTCGTGATGCGCCGCGCCAGCGAGCCGAGGAGCTCGCCGAGCACGTCGTCGATCGCCCGGTCGCCCGCGAGCGCGCGCGTCGCCTCCTTGAACATCGCCTCCGACGTCCCCCAGCCCACCTCGAGGAGGATGTCCTCCTTGTGCGCGAAGTGGAAATAGAAGGTGCCCTTGGTGACCCCCGCCGCCTGCACGATCTCCTCGACCGTCGTGTCCTCGATACCCCGCTCGAACCCCCGCTCGGTCCACAGGGCGACGGCGGCGTCCACCAGCTGCTGGCGGGTGCGGCGGGACCGCTCCTGCACGAGGCCCGACCGTCGTGGGCCCGACGACGCGACCCCTCCGTTGGGCGCGGCCTCGTCCACGTCGCGCTTCGGGTCGGAGGTGCTGGCGCGTCCCACGGTGCTCCTCGCGTCGACGCCGGATCCCGCGAGCGGCCGATGTTAGCCAAAGTCGAAATCTCGTTCCGTTCTGCGGGGTTTGGCCACACCGCGCCGGCCACGCATACTGTCCGCCGGCGGCGAGCCGGCCGGCGCGGAGCCGGCGCGGAGGAGGAGTCGGGACATGGCGATCGCGATCTCGGACGCGCACCGCGAGCTGGCGTCGGTGGCGGCGTCGTTCCTCGAGAACAACAAGGCCCGCGCCGCCGCACGCGATCTGCTCGACGCACCCGACGAGTCGCTCCCTTCGTTCTGGGGCGAGCTCGCCGCCCTCGGGTGGCTCGGCCTGCACGTCCCGGAGGAGTACGGCGGGTCGGGCTACGGGTTCCCCGAGCTCGTGGTGGTGCTCGAGGAGCTCGGCAAGGTGGTCGCCCCGGGCCCGTTCCTGCCCACCGTGATCGCCTCCGCCGTCGTCGAGCGCGCCGGCACCGCCGAGCAGCGGGCGCGGCTGCTCCCCGGGCTGGTCGACGGGTCCCGGCCCGGTGCCGTCGGGCTCCTCGGCGCGCTCGAGCGCGGCGAGGGCGGGACCGTCACCGGCGACGCCGGCCTCGTGCTCGGCGCGGGCCTCGCCGAGGTGTTCGTGCTGCGCGCCGGTGACGACATGGTCGTGGTCGAGCGCTCGGCCCCCGGCATCGAGGTCGAGTACCCCCGCAACCTCGATCCCACCCGGCGCGTCGGCCGCGTGACGCTCGCCGGCACGCCGGTCGACGAGCGCAACGTGCTGCACGGGGCGTCCGCCGTCGCGCAACAAGTCGCCCGGCTCCTGGCGGCGGCCGAGGCTGCGGGCGGCGCGCGTGTGTGCGTCGACACCGCGAGCGAGTACGCCAAGGAGCGCCTCCAGTTCGGTCGCCCGATCGCGATGTTCCAGGCGGTGAAACACCACTGCGCGGACATGCTCGTCGCGGCAGAGCTCGCGACGGCCGCGGTGTGGGATGCAGCCCGCGCCGCGTCGGGCACCGCGGAGCACTTCGAGCTCGCGAGCGCCACGGCGGCCACGCTCGCCCTGCCTGCGTTCTACCGGAACGCGCAGCTCAACATCCAGGTGCACGGTGGCATCGGCTTCACCTGGGAGCACGACGGTCACGTGCTCCTGCGCCGCGCCGTCACCCTCTCGGCACTCTTCGACCCCGGCGCGGCCGCGGACACCGTGACGCGGCTGTCGCTCGACGGGGTGACGCGCGCACACGGCTTCGAGTTGCCGCCCGAGGCCGAGGAGTTCCGCGACGCGACGCGCGCGGCCGCGCAGGAGCTGGCCGCGCTCGAGGGCAACGCCCAGCTCTCGCGCATGATCGAGACCGGCTACGTGCAGCCGCACTGGCCGCGGCCGTGGGGCCGCGAGGCGAAGGCGCTCGAGCAACTGGTGATCGAGGAGGAGTTCGCGCGCGCGGGGGTGCCACGCCAGGACTACGGGATCACCGGCTGGATCATCCTCACACTCATCCAGCACGCGAGCGCCGAGCAGATCGAACGGTGGGTCCGGCCCACGCTCGAGCGCGAGTACCTGTGGTGCCAGCTCTTCAGCGAGCCCGACGCGGGCTCCGACGCTGCCGGCATCCGCACGCGCGCGACACGAGTCGACGGCGGGTGGGAGATCACCGGTCAGAAGGTGTGGACGAGCGGTGCGCAACACTGCCAGCGCGGGTTCGCGACGGTACGGACGAACCCGGACGCTCCGAAGCACGCGGGCATCACCACCGTGGTGATCGACATGCAGGCCGAAGGTGTGGAGGTGCGCCCGCTGCGCGAGGCCACCGGGGCCGCGATGTTCAACGAAGTGTTCTTCGACCGGGTCTTCGTGCCCGACGACGACGTCGTCGGCGCGGTCGACAACGGCTGGACCGTGGCGCGCTCGACGTTGGGCAACGAGCGCGTCAGCATCGGCGGAGGCTCGGCGGGCAGCGCGGGCTGGACGCTCGACGTCGTCGAGCTCCTCCGAGAGCACGGCGGTGACCGCGCGCAGCGACGCGCGGTCGGCGACCACGTGGCGGAGGGCGCGGCGATGCGGGCTCTGAACCTCCGGCGGGTGGAGCGCGCGGTGGCCGGTGGCGAACCGGGTCCGGAGGGCAACGTCACCAAGTTGCTCTCCGCCGAGCACGCGCAGGCGGCAGCCGACATCGCCATCGGGTTGCTCGGCCCCCTCGCCCTCGACGGCGTACCTGCCGCCGCGCACGCCGTGATCTTCACCCGCGCACTGTCCATCGCGGGCGGCACCTCCGAGATCACCCGCAACCAGATCGGCGAGCGCATCCTCGGTCTTCCGCGCGATCCCCTCCTCAAGTAAGCCGGCCCGGCCTGTGCGCGGCTTGACCGCAGCGTTGCACTCCGCGCGACAATGACCGATCGTGCCCCCTTGCCGATGCCGAGGATCGAGAAGGCGGCGATCGTGCGGTCCACCGTTCGGTGGTTTTCGTAGCGCGAAGGAAACGGCGACGAGTTGAACGCTGTTGTCGACCTTTTCGCGCACCCGTGTGCGCTCGGCGCGTGTGAAACGTCGATCGCGTACAGTCGGGCGTCGACCACGTAGAGGGGGGATCGAGGAGTGCTGCAGGCCGTCATCGTCGGGCTGGTGCTCGGGAGCATCTACGCGCTGGCCGCGTCCGGTCTCGTCATCACCTACGTGTCGACGGGCGTCCTCAACTTCGCGTTCGGCGCGCTCGCGTTCTTCGTCGCGCGCACCTACTACTGGATGCACGTCGAGAAGGGCTGGGGCATCTTGCTCTCGGCCGGGCTGTGCCTCTTCGTGCTGTCGCCGGCGCTCGGCCTCTTCCTCTACTTCGGGATCTTCCGGTTCCTGCGCCTGTCGTCGCAGCTCATCAAGGTCGTGGTCACGATCGGGCTCTCGGTGCTCGTCGCACCGATCGCGGCTTTCCTGTTCGGGGAGCAGGAGTTGTTCTCGGCGCCGGGCCTCGCGCCCGAGCCGGCCAGCATCTATCACGTGTTCGGCACCACCGTGAACCTCGACAACGTGATCACGTACGCGTGCGTGCTCGCGATCGTCGTCGTCGGCGCGCTGATCCTGCGGTTCACCGATGCCGGCCTCAGCGTGCGCGCGATGGTCGACTCCGAGGCGATGACGTCGTTGT
>DASPTH010000069.1:0-3948 GCA_035623515.1 Acidimicrobiia bacterium | reverse complement strand
CGTAGGGCTTGTTCTCGCCGGTCGAGGGGTTGCGTGTGAACGCGACACCGGTGCCGGAGTCGTCGCCCTTGTTGCCGAACACCATGGTCTGCGCGTTGACGGCGGTGCCGAGGTCGTCGGAGATCTTCTCCATGCGTCGGTAGACGCGGGCACGGTCGCCGTTCCACGACCGGAACACGGCCTCGATCGCGTGCTGCAACTGCTCCTGCGGATCCTGCGGGAACTCGATCCCCGTCTCGGCGAGCACGATCGCCTTGAATCGCTCCACGAGCTCACGAAGGTCCTCGGCCGACAACTCGGGATCGGTCGCGACCCCACGCGCCTCGCGCATCTGGGCGAGTGCGCGCTCGAACTTGTCGCCGTCGATGTCGAGCACGATCTTCCCGAACATCTGGACGAAACGCCGGTAGGAGTCCCAGGCGAAGCGATCGTTCGAAGTCTGCCGGGCGAGGCCGCCGACCGATACGTCGTTCATGCCCAGGTTGAGGACGGTGTCCATCATGCCGGGCATCGAGAAGGCCGCACCCGAGCGCACCGACACGAGGAGTGGATCGTCGGGATCACCGAGCCGCTTGCCCATCTTGGCCTCGAGGGTCGCGAGCGCCTCGGCCACCTCGCCCATGAGCCCCTCGGGGATGGTGTCGCCCGCCGCCATGTAGGACTTGCAGGCGTCGGTGGTGATCGTGAAACCGGGCGGCACGGGCAGGCCGAGGTTGGTCATCTCGGCGAGGTTGGCTCCCTTGCCGCCGAGGAGGAACTTCTGCTCCTTCGAGCCCTCCTCGAAGGCGTGCACGTATCGCATCGCGTCCTCTCCACTGCTTGCGAGTTTCGGTGTTGCGTCAGCGATTGTCGGCAACGACGAGCGTGCGGGCGAGCTTGTCGTGGATTCCCTGGCCGTTCGGATCGCGGTAGCCCCACAGGACCACACCGAGCCCGATCAACCCGCTCAGCTGACCGAGGACGGGGTAGAGCGCCACGGTCAACAAGACGGGCACTGCGAACCGCGCGAGGGACGCCCACCACCCGACCGGCGACCCGTCGACGCGCACGACGTGGATCGCGCGTCTTCGCATGCCGATCGTCTTGCCCGTCTTCGCCGTGACGGGCACCAGATAGAGCAGCGACGCGACCGCGAACACGATCATCGCCACGAGGACGGGACCCGAGAGCTTCTTCTGCAGCTTCGTGACCTGCTTGTCGTCCTTGTTGGCGATCGCGCGTTGGTCCTTCTCGATCTGCTTCTGCTTGGTGGCGATGGCGTTCTGCTGGTCGGCAGTGGTGGTGTCGCCATTCTTCTCTGCGGCCTTCGCCTTCGCGGTGGCGGCGTCGGCCTTGCTGCTCGCGTTGTCGGCGTTGGTGTTGGCCTTGTCGCGCTTGTCCTTGAGCGTGCTGATCTGGTCGTTGATGTGCGAGAAGTCGCTGTTCACCAGCCCCGGCACGAAGAGCTGGACGGTCAGGAAGAGCAGCAAGAGGACCGAGAAGTCGAACAGCAGCGCCATGCCGCGGACGCGGGGTTCCGCCAGGCGCATCCCGGCGGGCATCGGGATGGTCGGCTCGCGCGCCGGGCGGCGGGGCGGCGGCGTCTTGCCGTTGCCGGCCGACGGCTTCGGCTTGGGGGGAGGCGGTGCGAGGAACTTGCGCCAGCCCGAGAGCTGGACGTCGGAGCCCGGCGACTCGTCGTCGACGAGCTCGACCTCGCCGTCGCCGCCCGATCCCCGGCCGCCCGACCCCGAGCCATTGGTCTCGCTCGCGCCGATCTGCTCGTCGTAGCGCTTGCGCTGGAAGGGATCGGAGAGCACGTTCCACGCCGCGCGGACCCGCGCGGTCTCCTGGCGGTTCTGCTGCAGCTGCGTCTCGTTGACGTTCTTGCCCCCGCGCGCCGCCTCGAGATCGGCGATCCGCTCCCGGTACGCGGCTCGCAGCTGTTCGCGTGACGCGTCGGGCTCCGCGCCGAGCGCGTCGTAATAGGTCTCGTCGTCGCTCATGGTGTGTCCAGTCGCTGCTGGAGCTCTGCGATCAGCGTGTCGATCGGCACGCGGTCCTGCGTCATCGTGTCGCGATCACGAATCGTGACGGCTTCGTCGTCGAGGGTGTCGAAGTCGACGGTGACGCACAGCGGCGTGCCCACTTCGTCTTGGCGTCGGTACCGCCGCCCGATGGAACCGGCGGTGTCGACGTCGATCTGGAACCGGGATCGCAGTGCCGCCGCGATCTGGTCGGCCACCGGCACGAGCCGCTCGTTGCGCGAGAGGGGCAGCACGGCCACCTTGATCGGCGCCAGCGCCGGGTGGAACCGGAGGACGGCGCGGGTCTCGGTGCCGCCCTTCTCGGTGGGAGCCACGTCCTCGTCGTACGCCGCGAGCAGGAATGCGAGCGTGGCGCGGTCGGCGCCGGCAGCCGGCTCGACCACATACGGGACGTAGCGCAGATCCTGTTCCTGGTCGTAGTAGCTCAGGTCCTGACCGGAGAACTTCGCGTGCTGCGTGAGGTCGAAGTCGGTGCGTTGGGCGATGCCCTCGAGCTCGCCCCAGCCCCAGGGGTACAGGAACTCCACATCGGACGTGCCGATCGAGTAGTGGGACAACTCGTCGTCCTCGTGCGGGCGGAGGCGCAACATGTGCTCGGGGATGCCGAGCTCCCTGTACCACCGGTACCGCTCCTGGCACCAGTACTCGTACCAACCCGGGCTGTCGTCGGGCGGCACGAAGTACTCCATCTCCATCTGTTCGAACTCGCGCGTGCGGAAGATGAAGTTGCCCGGCGTGATCTCGTTGCGGAACGACTTCCCGATCTGCGCGATGCCGAACGGAGGCTTCTTGCGCGTGGTGGTGAGCACGTTCAGGAAGTTGACGAAGATCCCCTGTGCCGTCTCGGGGCGCAGGTAGGCGACCGCGCCGTCGTCCTCGATGGGGCCGACGTGGGTCTTGAACATGAGGTGGAACTGCCGCGCCTCGGTGAAGGAATCCTTGGCCCCGCAGTGCGGGCACGCGCCCGACTCGGGGAGCTGGTCGGCGCGGAAGCGCTCCTGGCAGTTCTTGCAGTCGACCAAGGGGTCCGTGAACGTGTCGAGGTGGCCGCTCGCCTCCCAGACCTTGGGCGCCATGAGGATGGCGGCGTCGAGGCCGACGACGTCGTCACGGAGTTGCACCATCGAACGCCACCAGGCGTCCTTCACGTTGCGCTTGAGCAGCACCCCGAGCGGCCCGTAGTCCCAGGTGGACCGGAACCCGCCGTAGATCTCGCTCGACTGGAAGACGAAACCGCGACGCTTGGCGAGGTTGACGATGCGGTCCATCAGGTCGGCCTTGGCCATATGGGAAGCCGATCGTAGCCGGGCACCTTGTTCATGGTCCCTCGCTGCTCGGCGGGATACCCGCCTCGCGGCCGCTCGGTCACTGCTACAGCAGCGCGGCGCTCCGCAAGTGGCGCTCGATGTGGTGCTCGAGCGCGGCGAGCGCGAGCCGCTCGACGTCGACCGTCGTCGCGCTCGGCGGTTCGGCGAGCGCGCTCCGCAGCTCGCCGCCGAGGATCCGCCGCACGAGCGCGAGCGCCTCCGGCGTGAGACGGCGACCACCGAGTTGCCCGCACGACTCGCACAGCACGCCTCCCTCGAGGAGGTCGAATGCGGGGAACGGGCCCGACTCGTCACCGCAGCGTGCGCACTCGTCGAGCATCGGGTGGAAGCCCTCGAGCGAGAGCAGCTTCCAGAAGAACGCGGCGCTCACGAGCGGGCTCGGCTCGGCCGCCAGCGTGCGCAACGCGCCGGCGAGCATCCGGTAGAGCGCCGGGTTCGGCTCGCGGTCCTGGGCGACCTGGTCGCTCGCCTCGAGCATCGAGATCGCGTGGGTCAGGCAGCCGTAGTGCTCGCGCAGCCCGCGGTTGGCGTCGATGGTCTCGACCTGGGTGACGACGTCGAGCTCGCCGCGACCGCGGTAGCACTGGAACGCG
>DASPTH010000059.1:0-9098 GCA_035623515.1 Acidimicrobiia bacterium | reverse complement strand
TCGGCATCCACCCGTCGCCTCACGGTGACATGCCGAACGCGTGCAGCCTGCTCGGTCTGTCGGACGGCATGGTCGACCCGACCGCCGGTCTCGCGTTGCAGCAGGGCCTGACGAACGCGTTCGACCTGCAGATGGCCGTCGGGCTCTTCGTCCTCGGCGGCATCTGCGAGCGGCATCCCGAGCTCCGGGTGGCGTTCCTCGAGGGCACGGGCGGCTGGATCGTGCCGATGCTCGAACGGTTCGACCACCAGTTCACGATCTTCGGCAGCCCGTACCAGCGCTCGCTCCCGAGCGAGCTGTTCGCGCGCCAGTGCACGATCAGCTTCGACCCCGACGAGGTCACCCTCGCGTTCACGGCGGAGCACCTCGGTGCCGACAAGATCCTCTGGGCCTCCGACTACCCGCACCCCGACGCCAAGATCCCCGGCGTCGTGAAGGAGCTCGAGGAGGCGGTGGCGTCGCTGCCGCCCGAATCGCAGGCCGAGGTGATGGGACGCTCGGCGCGCCGTTTCTACCGGCTCTGAACCCGTCGACGAGGAGACACGTGCGGTGACCGACGTCTACTACGACCCCTACGACTACGCGATCGACGCGGATCCCTATCCCGTGTGGAAGCGCCTCCGCGACGAGGCGCCGGTGTACTGCAACGAGCGGCACGGTTTCTACGCGTTGAGCCGGTACGACGACGTGCTGCAGGGGCTGCTCGACCACGAGACCTTCCGTTCGGGCCACGGCATCGTGCTCGAGATGATCGCCGACGAGGCGTACGAGAACCTGCCGATGATGATCATGATGGACCCGCCCCAGCACACCCGGCTGCGCAAGCTCGTGAGCCGCGCGTTCACACCGCGCCGGATCGCCGACCTCGAGCCGCGGATCGTGGCGGTGTGCGACGAGCTGTTCGCGTCGGTGGAGGGAGCGGACGAGTTCGACTACTCGGCGCGGTTCGCCGGGCTGCTCCCGCCCACGATCATCCTGTCGCTGGTCGGCTACCCGGAGGGGCACGCCGAGAGGTTCCGTGAGCTCGCCGACCAGAGCCTGCACATCGAGGAGGGCAGCACGATGCAGGGCGCCGAGCTCGAACGCAGCCTCGTCGACGAGCACGGCGCCATCGTCAACGACGCGTTCGCCATCCTCCCCGACCTGATGGCCGAGCGCCGGGCCGATCCCCAGGACGACCTCATCACCGCGCTGGTCTTCGCCGAGGTCGAGGAGGACGGCGAGACGCGCACCCTGACGCTCGAGGAGATCGTCGCGTTCGTGCAGTTGCTCTCGTCGGCGGGTACCGAGACGGTCGCACGGCTGCTCGGCTTCGCGGCGGTGACGCTCGCGCAACACCCGGATCAGCGGGAGCTGCTCGTGGACGATCCCGGCTTGGTGCCGAACGCCATCGAGGAGCTGTTGCGCTACGAGGCGCCGTCGCCGATCCAGGGTCGCTGGGTCGCGCGCGACGTCGAGTTCCACGGCACGGTGATCCCGCGCGGGTCGCGCCTGGCGTTGCTCAACGGCTCGGCCGATCGCGACGAGCGCCACTTCCCCGACCCCGACAGTTTCGACGTCCGCCGCCACATCGACCGCCACCTCGCGTTCGGGTACGGCACCCACTTCTGCATCGGCGCCGCGCTCGCGCGCCTCGAGGGACGGGTCGCGCTCGCCGAGACGCTGCGGCGGTTCCCCGTGTGGGAGGTCGACGAGAGCCGGCTCGAGCGCGTGCACACGGCCACCGTGCGCGGCTACTCGTCGGTCCCGATGCGCGTGCGCTGAGCGACGAGGGGTGGCGAGGAGGGGTGGCGAAAGTCGTCACCGCGTAAGCTCGCAGCCGAACACATCGAGCTCGAGGACACAAGGAGCGGAACGTGGCCGACACGAACGAGGGCCTCATCTACGTCCGCGAACGGCGCCTGCCGTACGAGACGTTCGACGCCGACAACCACCTCTACGAGAACCGGGACGCGCTCACGAAGTTCCTCCCCGCGGAGTACGCCGGCGCGATCAAGTACGTCGAAGTGGACGGCCGCACCAAGCTCGCGATCAGGGACAACATCAGCGAGTACATCCCCAATCCGACGTTCGGGAAGGTCGCGGTGCCCGGCGGCTACGGCCGCGACATCACGAAGGGTGACGGGCGTGCGATCGCGGGCGCCGAGGTCGGTGTGAAGCCCCGGGTGATGCCGGGCATCGACGCCTTCTTCGACCCCGAGCCGCGGTTCGAGCTGATGAAGGACATGGGGATCGACCGCACGCTGTTGTGGCCGACGCTCGCCAGCGTGCTCGAGGAGCGCGTCGCCGACGATCCCGACCTGGCCGTGGCGCTCGTCCACGCACTGAACCAGTGGATGCACGAGCACTGGACCTATGTGTACTCGGATGCCATCTACTCCACGCCGATCGTCAGCCTCGCCGCGGGCAACGGACCCGCCCTCGAGGAGCTCGAGTACGTCTACGAGCGCGGCGCGCGGATCTTCCTCATGAGAGTCGCCCCCGTGCCCACCTGGAAGGGGCGCCGGTCGTTCGCGCTGCCGGAGTTCGACCCGTTCTGGGAGCGGGTACAGGAGCTCGACATCGTCGTCGGCATGCACGCAGGCGATGCCGGGTACGTCCGCTACACGAACGAGTGGGAGGGGATCGGCGTCGAGACGCTGCCGTTCAAGCGGTCGGGTGCGCCCGCCTTCCAGCGCTTGTCGTCGGAGAAGAGCCCCGTCGTCGACGCGTGCGCCTCGATCATCGGCCACGGCCTCGCCACCCGGTTCCCGAAGCTCAAGTTCATGCCGGTCGAGTACGAGAGCGGCTGGGTTCGTCCGTTCGTGCGAAAGCTGCGCGCCGCCTACGAATCGAGCGCAGTTCTGTTCGACGAGGACCCGTTCGAGGTCTTCACGCGCAACATCTACGTGCACGCATTCCACGAGCGCGACCCGCAGGGTCTCCTCGACCTCGGAATCCCTGCCGATCGGCTCATGTTCGGCTCGGACTTCCCGCACCCCGAGGGCATGGCCGACCCGCTCGCCTACAGCGACGTGGTCGCCGGCATGCCCGACGACACGCAGGCTCTCATCATGGGCGGCACGCTCGCCAAGGCGATGAAGGTCGGCGCTCACGCGGCCTGACCCGACACCGAACTTGCGTCAGTACACCTCGTACAGCCGGGTCTCTTGACGCAACTTCGTCGGCCGGGCGCCCCACTCGCGGGTCTGCGCGTCGTCGAGGCTGCGTTCGGGGCGAGCGTCATCGGCGCGGGCATGGCCGCGAGCCTGCCCGGAGCCTTGCTGCGCGACCTCGGCGCCGAAGTGACGCGCGTGCAGTCCCGTCGGCGCTCGTCGCTCGACGCGGGTGTGGAGTTCGCGAGCGTGTGGGATCGCGGCAAGGATCTCGTCGAGGTCGGCGACGACGACGCGGCCCGCACGGTCGGGGCGCTCGCGCGCGACGCGGATGTCCTCTTCATGATGGGCAGCGAGGCGGTCGTCGAGCGCGAAGGGCTCGGCTTCCGCGAGCTCGCCCGAGCGAACCCACGGCTCGCCGTCGCGCGCATCCGCCCGAGTTGCAACGCGTACGGCTCGCTGCCGGACCTCGAGTTGCTCGTCGCCGCGCGCGCGGGGCTGCCCACCCAGATCCGCAGCCACCACGGGGGCCCCGCCTTCCCCGACCTCCCGGTCGCGAGCGCGGGCGCCGCGCTCGCCGCGACCGTCGGCGCGCTGGCGCTGCTGTACGAACGGGAGGCCACGGGCGCCGGCGGGTGGGCGGAGACGTCGCTCGCCGACGGGCTGGCAGGCATCCTCCCGATGATCATCGGCAGGGTCGAGCACGCCTCGTCGACCACGAACCTCTTGTGGCGCGACCAGGGGCCGGCCGAAGCGCTGTCGTACCGGTGCGCCGACGGCGAGTACGTCCAGCTCTGGTTCGGCGCCAAAGGCGCGTACGAGGCGTTCCTCGACCACGTCGGCGACCCGCCGAGCGAACACGGTTACAACGCCGACCTGGTGAGCGGCGCGATGGTCGAGCGCGGCGAGCGATGGGCGGCCATGTTCGCCACGCGCGACCGCGCGTCGTGGCTCGACGACCTCGCCGGTCACGACTTCCGCTGCGAGCCGGTGTTGCTGCCGGGCGAGGCGCTGCGCGACCCCCACGTGCGCGACGTGGGCCTGGCTGTCGAGCACGACGGGATCACCGGCCTCGGTCCGGCCGTCACCGTCACGGAGGCCGGTGCCGGCGAGGATCGGGCCCGGGCCGCCGACGCCGAGCGGCGGCTGCTGGACGGCGTGCGCGTGCTCGACCTGTCCGCCTACCTGGCCGGGCCGATCACCCCGCTCGTGCTCGCCGAGCTGGGCGCCGATGTGGTGAAGGTCGAGCCGTTGACCGGTGACGTGCACCGGAACATGGAGCCGATGTTCGCCGCCGGGCAGCGCGGCAAGCGCGCGCTGGCCCTCGACCTGAAGTCCCCCGACGCGGCGCACGTGCTCGACCGGCTCTTCCGGTGGAGCGACGTCGTGCACCACAACTCGCGAGTGGGCCTCGCCGAGCGCTTGGGGTACGACGAGGCGACGGTGCGTGCCGCCAACCCCCGTGTCGTCTACAGCTTCGCGAGCGGCTTCGGTGAGACCGGGCCACGCGCTCTGCTGCCCACCAACGACCAGCTCATGCAGGCGCTGGCCGGCATCGAGGCGGGCCAGGGTGGCGCGGGGCAAGCCCCGACGTACCTGGTGTGGGGCGCGGTCGACGTGACCAGCGGCTGGCTGGCGGCGTGCGGCGTGCTCGCGGCGTTGTACGCGCGGCGCCGGTGCGGCGGTGGCCAGTCGGTACGCAGCAGCCTGCTCGGCGCCGCGCTCACGCTGAAGTCGGGCGCGTTCCTGTCCCGGGACGGCGATGCCGTGGTGACGGGCCCGGTGCTCGACGGCGCGCAGCGCGGCTACGGCGCCGCGTACCGCCTCTACCCGGCCGCCGACGGCGAGTGGTTCGCCCTCGCGGTTCCCGACGTGCCCACGTGGGAGCGGCTGCGCGACGCGGTGGGCATCGACGCGCTCCCGGCGTCGCCGCCCCCGCTGCGGACCGGCGGCCGCGCGCAGCGGGAGGAGGAACTGCTCGAGCAGGTGTTCGCGACCAAGGACGCGGCGGCGTGGGTTGTCGCGCTGCGCGCCGCCGACGTACCGGTCGAACCGGTGGGCGCAGTCGACCGCACCGGCTTCGTGGGCGGCTTCCTCGACGACCCGGTCAACCGCGAGCTCGGGCGCGTCGTCGCGTACCCGTGGGGGGACCGTGGCGTCCTCGAGCAACCCGCGTTCGCAGTGCGTCTCGGACCCGCGGCGCGCTCGTCGGCGGCCGCGCACATCCCCACCCTGGGCGAGCACACTGCCGAGGTGCTGGAGGAGCTCGGATTCGACGCCGACGCGCGGGCCGCGCTCGCGGCGTCGGGGACCGTTCCTTCCTAGCGCGCGACCGCCGCGAGGCAGAAGTCGACGATGAGGTCGATCTCGGCGGGCGTGGGCTCGGCGCGTTCCCACAAGGAGTCCGACAGCCTGCCGAGCGTCGCGTGGGTGGCGAGCGACGCGTCGAGATCGGGGTCGACGCTGCCGAGGGCCGCGAACGGCTCGCGGAGCAGCGGCGCGAGCCGCCCGCTCGCGAAGTGGCGCCCGGAAGCAGGCCCTTCGCCGACCGCGCCCGCGTTCCAGAGCACGGCGAGCGTGGTGGCGGCGATGTCGTCGTGCGCCTGCGAGAGCACTCCCTCGACGAAGCGCCGGACCGCGGCCTCGGGGCTCGACTCCTTCGCCATCTGGTGGGTCAGGTAGCTCGCCAGGCGCTCGGCGCCGTCCTCGAGCAGCGTGGCGACGAGCGCGTCCTTCGACGGGAAGTGGCGGTAGAAGGCGTCGTTCGAGAGGCCGGCCGCCGCGACGATGTCGGCGACCCGCGGGCGGGCGGTCGTGCCGTTCGCGCGCATCAGGTCGAGCGCGGCGTCGAGGAGTCGCCGGACCTCGCTCGCGTAGGTCGCTCCCCGCTCGGCGAGGGTCTGTTGCGCCACGCGAGCGGCCACGTCGCCCGGCTCCGCCGGAATTGTGTTCTGCACTCCCGGAATCATATTCTGGCCGCGACGAGGAGGCACAACGATGCCGTGGGACTTCGAGACCGAGCCCGATTTCCAGGAGAAGCTCGACTGGGTGGACGCGTTCGTGCGCGAGGAGGTCGAGCCGCTCGACCTGCTGTGGCCGCACGAGCAGTTCGTGCCGTTGAACGAGACGCGGCGCAAGGTGGTCGATCCCCTCAAGGAGGAGGTGCGCCGCCGTGACCTGTGGGCCACCCACCTCGGTCCGGAGCTCGGCGGCCAGGGGTACGGGCAGCTCAAGCTCGCGCTGCTCAACGAGATCCTGGGCCGGTCGCAGTGGGCGCCGGTCGTGTTCGGTTGCCAGGCCCCCGACACCGGCAACGCCGAGATCATCGCCCACTACGGCACGCCCGAGCAGAAGGAGCGCTACCTCCGCCCGTTGCTCGAGGGCGAGATCTTCTCCTGCTACTCGATGACCGAGCCGCACGCGGGCGCGGATCCCACGATGTTCAGGACACGCGCCGTGAAGGACGGCGACGAGTGGGTCATCAGCGGCTGGAAGTACTTCTCGTCGAACGCCAAGACCGCGTCGTTCCTGATCGTGATGGCGGTGACCGACCCCGACGTCAGCGCGTACCAGGGCATGTCGATGTTCCTGGTACCCACCGATACCCCGGGCATCAACATCGAACGCAACGTCGGCCTGTACGGGGAGCCGTTGAACGAGGGCTTCCACGCCCTCATCCACTACGACGACGTGCGGGTGCCCGCCGAGGCGCTCCTCGGCGGCGAGGGGCAGGCGTTCGCCATCGCGCAGACGCGGCTGGGCGGCGGGCGCATCCACCACGCCATGCGCACGATCGGTCTGGCCCAGAAGGCACTCGACATGATGTGCGAGCGCGCCCTCAGCCGCGAGACGCAGGGCAGCATCCTGGCCGACAAGCAGTTCGTGCAGGGATACATCGCCGACTCCTACGCGCAGCTCGTGCAGTTCCGGCTGTTCGTGCTCTACACCGCGTGGGAGATCGACAGGTACAACGACTACCGGAAGGTCCGCAAGGACATCGCGACCGCGAAGGTGGTCATGCCGACGGTGCTCCACGACATCGCGTGGCGCGCGATGCAGGTGCACGGCGCGCTCGGTGTCACGAACGAGATGCCGTTCTTCACGATGATCCACGGCGCCGCGGTGATGGGTCTTGCCGACGGCCCCACCGAGGTGCACAAGGTCACCGTCGCCCGTCAGCTCCTCCGCGACTACCGAGGTACCGACGCGATGTGGCCCACCGAGTGGATCCCCGGCAAGCTCGACGCCGCGCGCGCGAAGTTCGCCGAGTACGTGGAGCACGAGGTCGGCAATCTCTGACCCGAAGGAGGCATCGTGCGAGCAGTCCGGAACACTCCACCGGGAGTCGAGGTCGTCGAGATCGACGAGCCCGAAGGTGAGGGCGAGCTCGTACGCATCGTCTCGGCCGGCATCTGCGCGTCCGACCTCAACTACCTCCGGTGGGGGAGTACCCAGATCGCGGGCCACGAGTTCGCCGGCGTGCTCGAGGACGGGACGCCGGTGGCGGTGGAGGCGATCTTCGGTTGCGGCGCGTGCCGGCAGTGCGAACGGGGGAACTACAACCTGTGCGAGCGCGGACCCACCGGGCTCGGCATGACGGATCCGGGCGCCATGTGCGAGTGGTACCGCGCGCCGCGCCACGCGCTGGTTCCGCTGCCCCCGGGGCTCGACGTGGCCGACGCGTGCCTCGTCGAGCCCGCGTCGGTGGCGTGGCACGCCGGCCATCTGGGCGGCATCGACGCCGACGCCCGCGTCGCGGTCGTCGGTGCCGGCGCGATCGGCCTCCTCGCCGCCGCTTCGGCCCAGGCGATGGGAGCGTCCGACGTCGCGGTCGAGGCGCGCCACCCGCACCAGCGCGCAGCGAGCGAGTGGCTCGGCGCCGTCACCCCGACCGGCGACTACGACGTCGTGATCGAGACCGGGGGGAGCGAGAGCGCGTTGCACCGCGCCGTCGAGCTCACCCGGCCGGGCGGGACGGTCGTGTACGTCGGTGTGTACGACCCCGACACGACCTGGCCGCACCACGAGGCGTTCTTGCGCGAAGTCGCACTCCGCCCGTCGCTCGGCTACGGCGCGCACCACGGTCACCGAGAGTTCGCCGAGACCGCCGACATGCTCGCGTCTCGTCCCGAGCTCGCGCGGATGCTCATCACGCACCGCTTCCCGATCGAGGACGCGCCCGAGGCATTCCGCGTCGCGCAGGACCGCTCCAAGGGCGTCTTCCGCGTCGTGGTCGAGCCGTGATCGACTGTTTGACGCCGGTACCACCCGGTGATGTACTCGCCGCCGTTGCGTCGCGTCGGCGTGCGGTCACCGACTGAGGGGGATCCCCATGGCAACTGACGACGGTTTGCGCTACGTCGACTCCGACGGGCACATCCTCGAGCACCCGAGCGCGATGCCCGAGTACGCGGCGAACGAGTACCGGGACCGCATCTGGCACATCGAGACCGACGAAGCGGGCGAGGAGTGGCTCGTCTACAACGGGAATCGCACGCCGGCCAACGGCATGTCGGCCGCGGGCGTCGCCGGCGCGAGCGACGAGGACCGCGCTCGCGCCTTCCGCGGCGAGATGCGGTACACGGAGACCCGCCCGGCGGCGTGGAACGCCAAGGCCCGCCTCCAGGACATGGACCAGGACCACATCGACCTCGCCGTTCTGTACCCGACGATGCTCCTCGGTCTCCAGAGCGAGCACGACGTCGACTTCGCCGAGGCCCAGGCCCGCGCCTACAACGACTGGTGCTCCGACCACGTGTCCGAGGGTGAAGGACGCCTCTTCGGCGCCGGCGCGGTGCCGCCGATGCACGAAGCCGACGACGTCGACCGGGTGGCAGCCGAGATCCGCCGCGTGGCGACCCTGCCCGGCATGGTCTCGGTGTTCATGCGACCGAACCCCGCGATCGACTGGCGGCCGTTCAACGACCTCGTCTACGACCCCATCTGGCAGGCGGCATCCGACACCGGCCTGCCCGTCGCCCTGCACCCGTTCCTGGTCGCGGA
>DASPTH010000157.1:0-2885 GCA_035623515.1 Acidimicrobiia bacterium | reverse complement strand
TGCTCTACGACAGTGGGAATTACGCAGCGGCACTCGACCGGGCGCTGGAGCTGCTCGACTACGAGGGCGTCCGCGCCGAACAGGCGGCGCGGCGCGCACGCGGCGACACGAAGCACCTCGGCGTGGGGATCTCGACCTACGTCGAGATGTGCGGGCTGGCACCGAGCCGGCTGCTCGGTCAACTCGCGTTCGGCGCGGGCGGTTGGGAGCACGCAACCGTCCGCGTCCTGCCCACGGGCAAGGTGGAGGTGGTCAGCGGGACGAGCCCGCACGGCCAGGGCCACGAGACGTCGTGGTCGATGATCGCGGCCGACCGCCTGGGCCTGCCCCAGGGCGACATCGAGGTGCTGCACTCCGACACCGCGATCTCCCATCTCGGCCTCGACACCTACGGGTCACGCTCGCTGTCGGTGGGGGGGATGGCCATCTACAACGCGTGCGACAAGGTCGTCGAGAAAGCGCGCACGATCGCCGCTCACGAGATGGAGGTCGCTCCCGACGACCTCGAGTTCTCCGAGGGGACGTTCAGAGTGATCGGCACGCCCTCGCGCGCGTTCAGCCTGCAGGAGGCGGCGTTCGCCGCGTTCACCGCGCACAACCTCCCCGAGGGCGTGGAACCCAACCTCACCTCCGACGCGTCGTACGACCCCACCAACTTCACGTTCCCGTTCGGGGCGCACATCGCCGTCGTCGAAGTCGACGAGGAGACCGGCCTGGTCGAGATCGAGCGATTCGTCGCGGTCGACGACTGCGGCGTGCAGATCAACCCGCTCATCGTGGAGGGGCAGATCCAGGGCGGCGTGCTGCAGGGAATCGCCCAGGCTCTGTGGGAGGAGGCCCGCTACGACGAGCGCGGCACCCTCCGCACCGCGTCGCTCGCCGACTACCTCGTGCCGTCGGCGGTGGAGGCGCCCACGCTCGAGATGGACTCGACCGTCACGCCGAGCCCCACCACCGCGATGGGGGTGAAGGGGATCGGCGAGGCGGGCACCATCGGCTCGACGCCTGCAGTCATGAATGCCGTAATCGACGCGCTCCGCCCGCTCGGGGTGTCCGACATCGACATGCCCGCCTCGCCCCAACACGTGTGGGCAGCGCTCCGGGAGGCCCGCACATGATCCCCGCGGCCTTCGAGTACGTGGTGGCGGGGTCGGCCGACGAGGCGGTGTCCGCGCTCGCCGAGCACGGTGACGAGGCCAAGCTCCTCGCGGGAGGCATGTCGCTCATCCCGCTGATGAAGCTGCGACTGGCCACGCCGAGCGTGCTCGTCGACGTCGGTCGGATCGCCGATCTCTCCTACATCCGCGACGCGGGCGACCACGTCGCCATCGGTGCGCTCGCGCGTCACCACGACGTCGCCCACAGCGACCTCCTGACACAGCACTGTGCCGTCCTGGCGTCGGTCGCGGCGGAGGTCGGCGATCCGCAGGTTCGTCACCGCGGCACCCTCGGCGGATCGATCGCGCACGGCGATCCCGCGTCCGACCTGCCCGCGGTGCTGCTCGCCCTCGACGCGTCGGTCGTGGCACACGGGCCCTCGGGCGAGCGGACGATTCACGCCAGTGACCTGTTCGTCGACTTCCTGCAAACGGCGCTCCGTCCCGACGAGTTGCTCACCGAGATCCGCGTCCCGAAGACGGGCGCCAATGGGTTCGCGTACGAGAAGTTCAACCGGCGCGCCCAGGACTGGGCGACCGTCGGCGCGGTCGCGGTACGGAGCAACGGCTCCACCCGCGTGGCACTCGTGAACATGGGAACCCGACCGGTGCGCGCCGCAGGCGTCGAGGCGGCGCTCGCGGCCGGCGCCTCGATTTCCGAGGCGGCCGAGCGCGCGGCGGAAGGCACCGAACCGCCCGACGACCTCAACGCGTCGCCCGAGTACCGGGCACACCTCGCCCGCGTGCTCGTGCGCCGCGCGCTGGAGATTGCGACGGGCTGATGGCGACGCAGGTCGTCAAGCGCTGGACGACACTGCGAGCACCTCCCACTCTCCTGGGATGCCCTTGAGGTTGTGGCGACCGCGGTCGCGGAAGGTGATGCCGCTTCCTGCCACCAGATCGCGCACGGTCGACGACACGAAGACGTCACCGGGTCCGGCGAGCGCGGAGATGCGCGCACCGATGTGCACGGCGATTCCGCTGTAGTCGGAGCCCCGGACCTCGCATTCACCCGTGTGGATGCCTGTGCGCACGGCGATGCCGAGCTCAGTGGCGTCGTCGATGATGGCGCGTGCGCACCGGATGGCACTGGCCGGACTGTCGAAGACGGCGAAGAAGCTGTCTCCGGCCGTGCTGACCTCCTTCCCCCGGAAGCGCGCCAGCTGCGTGCGCACCATCGCGTCGTGGCGGTCGAGCAGGATGCGCCAGTGCCGATCACCGGCGTCGACGAGTTGTTCGGTCGACTGGACCACATCCGTGAACAGAACGGTCGCGAGCACACGTTCACTTGCTGCACCCTTGCGTGATCCGGTCAGGAACTCCTCGACTTCGTCGAGGACCGCGTCTGCATCGTCGCCGTAGTACAGGATGTCCGTGCCCGGCAGTTCCACGTACGTGGCGTCGCGGAGGTGTTGTGCGAGGAATTGGCCGTGCTCGCGCGCGATGAAGCCATTGTCCGGTCGGTGCATGAGCAGCGTGGGTGCAACGATCGCGGGCAGGATCGACCGGAGGTCGCTGCCGAAGAGCATGCTCGTCTGAGCGCTCGCGACGGCGGGGCTGGCGCCGCGCCGACCGGCTCGGGCCCAGTGCGCCCGGAACTGCGGGTCGCCGGCCAAGCTCGGCACCAGCATGGCGAGGTCATCGGGCACGTCGGCCGACGCGCTCGGGTCCGGAACCTGGCTCGCCCACCTGGCCAATTCGTCCGGGGCCGGCCCCCACGGATAGTCG
>DASPTH010000049.1:0-3129 GCA_035623515.1 Acidimicrobiia bacterium | reverse complement strand
TGGCGGTGGTCTTCTTGGCGGTGGTCTTCTTCGCGGTGGTCTTGCGTGGCGCCGCCTTCTTCTTGGCGGGCGCGCGCTTCCCGGTGAGCACGGCGTCCTTGAACGCCTTCAGCGGCGTGATCTTGACCGACTTCGACGCAGGCTTCGGAGCCAGCCAGATCTCCTCGCCGGTCGCCGGGTTCCGGCCCAGGCGGCGGGGCTTCGCGGGAACGTCCCTGCGAGCGAACTTGGCGAAGCCACTGATGGCGACCGGCTCGCCCTTGGCCACCGTGTCGGTGACGATGTCGATGAACACCTGGAGGGAGGCGTCGGCGCTGCGCTTGTCGGTCTCGGCGCGCTCGGCCAGCTCGGCCACGAGATCTCGGCGGTTCATGGGGTCTCTCCTGGGATCGGGAACCGGAGGCCGTGCAGCATGCCACTTGGCGGGACCCGGCGTCGGCATCGGCCTGGTGCGAGAGCTTTTCGCGGTGGCGCGAACCGTGCAACGATGCCGCCCGGCAGGGTCTGTGGAGGAGGAAGGTCCATGAGCAGAACGGCGCGCATCTTCGTCGCGGAGATCGTCGGCACGATGATCCTGATCATCGGCGGGCCCGGCACCGTCATGTTCGGTCAGTTCCTCGGCTTCAACATCGGTGTGCTCGGCGTCGCGTTGGCGTTCGGGCTGAGCCTGCTCTGCGCGGCGTACCTGTTCGGACACATCTCCGGGTGTCACATCAACCCCGCCGTGACCGTCGGGATGTGGGCGCTCAAGCGCACGCCGGGTCGCGAGGTGCCCTGGTACATCGGCGGACAGCTCATCGGCGCCGCCATCGGCGCGGTCGTGCTGTGGGCAATCCTCGAGTCGGGCAACAACGCCGGCTCACCGAAGCTCGCGCGGCAGTTCCTCTTCAGCGTGGCGTCGAACGGCTACGGGTCGCACTCACCCGGAAAGTTCGAGCTGGGCGCGGTGGTGATCACGGAGGTCGTGCTCACCGCGCTGTTCGTGCTCGTGATCGCGGGCACGACACGCTCCTCGGCCATCGCGGGCTTCGCCGGGATCCCGATCGGCTTGATGCTCGCGCTCATCCACATGATCAGCATCCCGATCGACAACACGTCGGTGAACCCGGCTCGGAGCTTCGCGACGGCGATCTTCGCCAACTCGTGGGCGTTCGAGCAGCTGTGGGTGTTCATCGTCGCACCCATCGTCGGTGGGCTCATCGGCGCGGGCATCTGGATGCTCGTGACCACCCCCGAGGACGGATAGCCGCCCCTCCCCCGTTGAGGTCTTCCAACCGTGGCCAAGGGCAACCCGATCGTCAGAAGGCTCGAGGTGAAGCCGGGCGAGGGCGCGCGCCTCGCCGGGCGGAACCCGGCCGACCGTCTCGGCCAGGGAAAGAAAGGTGAGACGTCGGGCGCGCTCGAGGAGCTGAGCGCGCGGCTCGACGTGTTGCACGACCGGCTCTGGGCCGAAGCGCAACGCAGCGTCGTGCTCGTGCTCCAGGGGCTCGATGCGGCGGGCAAGGACGGCACGATCCGCCGGGTGCTGAGTGGCCTCAACCCCCAGGGGTGTGACGTCGTCAACTTCAAGGAGCCGACGACCGACGCGCTCGCGCACGACTATCTCTGGCGCGTGCACCAGGCGTGCCCGAGGCGCGGAATTCTCGGCGTGATGAACCGGTCGCACTACGAGGACGTGGTGACCGCGTTCGTCCTCGGCGTCATCGACGCGGAGCGGCGCGACCTCCGCTTCCGGCACATCCGGGAGTTCGAGCGGATGCTCACCGACGAGGGCACCACCGTGGTGAAGGTGTTCCTCCACATCTCGAAGGAGGAGCAGCGCGCCCGGCTGCAGGAGCGGATCGACGATCCCCGCAAGAACTGGAAGTTCCGCGCCACCGACTTGCAGGCCCGCAAGCGATGGGACGACTACCACGCGGCATACGAGGACGCGGTCTCGGCCACGTCCACCGAGTGGGCGCCCTGGTACGTCGTGCCGAGCGACCACAAGTGGGTGCGCGACATCGCGGTCGCGTCGGTCCTCGTCGAAGTCTTCGATCGACTCGACCCGAAGATCCCGGATCCGGAGCCGGGCCTCGAGGGCGTCGTCGTCGAATAGGCACCATTTGCGTGTCGACTGGTCCGCGCGGCGACCTATCGGCCACAATGTCTCCCCGATGGATGTCGAGTCGCGTGATTCCGTCTCCCTGAAACCCGCCGAGCTCGACGAGCTCGGCCAACTCGCTGCCCTCGTGGGCTTGGCGCTCCACGACGAGCAGCTCGACGGTCACGTCGAGCAGTTCCCCTTGATCGCGGTGGCGAACGACGAGGGCGAGCTGTCCGGTTTCCTGTTCGGTTCGCTGGAGCGCATCGGCGGTACGCCGTGCATCCTCTGGGGGCTCGGGGTGATCCGCCGGGGTCGCCGGGCCCGCCCGAGCCTCGACGGGCTCGTCGCCGAGCTCTACCGCCGCGCCGCCATCTCGTTCCCGGACGAGGACGTGCTGGTGGCCGGGCGTGTGGCGCACCCGGCGGCGTACTCGCTGCTCGGGGTGCTCACCGACGTGTGCCCGCGCCCGAAGTACACGCCGAACGGCGAGGAGCGCGCGTGGGGTCGCCGGCTCGCCCGCCGCTTCGGCTGCGACGCCCGGTACGACGACCGCACGTTCCGCCTCGCCGCCCACGGAGCGCCGGAGCTGGTGCTCGACGCCCGCACGGTGAAGGCCGGCGGCAAGGTCGCCGCCGAGCTCATCGGCGACGTGGACCCCGCGCGGGGTGAAGCCGTCATCGCCTACGGCTGGGCGATGGCCGAAGCCCTCGCCGACGGCCTCTCGGCCCGCTGATCCTCGTCCTCAAGGGCGGGACGCCAACGCCGCGTCGAGCTGTGCGCGGAGTTCCCCAGGGTCGGTGGTGGGGCGGCGGCAGGCGTAGCGCTCGCACACGTACGCGGTGGTGCGGCCGTCGACGAGTGGACGGTCGGCGAGCAGGGGCGTGAGCTCCGCCCCGACGCCGGCTGCCGCGCTCACGTGCACCGCGGCGGGCAGCAGCCGACGGCGCACCTCGGCGTCGAGGCCGTCCGCGCCGTCACCGACCACGATGGCGACCTCGATCGGCGCGGTGACCAGCCGCTCGTATGCCTCGAGCAGGAACGCG
>DASPTH010000033.1:0-27166 GCA_035623515.1 Acidimicrobiia bacterium | reverse complement strand
ACAGGTACTTGGCGTCCCGGTGCGAGAACGCGGTGGCTTCCTCGGGAACCGCGCTGACCGCCTGCCCGATCCGGAACATGGTCATCTGGCTCAGCGGGAATCCCGCCGCCGCCACGGCCGGCGCGCGCTCGACGAACGTGGCGAGCGCGGCGTCGCCGAACTCGTCCATGTACTCGCCGCGCCAGTAGTTGCGCATCCCGGGTGGCGCCGAGGGGTCGAGCAGGGATTGGAACACGGTGTAGGGCATCGGCTGGACGAGGTCGACGTCGGGCGCGAGGTCCTTCAGCGGCTGGACGACCGCGACACCTTCGTCGGGATCGCCGACGTACATGACCGGCATGCCCACCGCGGTCTGGCCCTGCAAGTGGTCGGGCACGAACTCCTCGGACGGGGCGGTGAGGATCGCGCACCCCGTCGACAGCTCGTCGGGGGCGTCCTCGGCGTAGTCACGCCACCCTCGGAACACTTCCGTCGCGCGGTCGAGCGGCCAGAGCATGAGCCCGGCGAGCACGATCGGCCCGAGCTCGTGCAGGCGGAAGTCGAACCGCGTCACCACACCGAAGTTGCCGCCGCCTCCGCGAATGCCCCAGAAGAGGTCGGCGTTCTCGTGTTCGCTGGCGGTGACGATCCTGCCGTCGGCGGTCACCACCTCGGCCGCCACGAGGTTGTCGCACGTGAGGCCGTACTTCGACGACGTCCAGCCGTAGCCGCCGCCGGTGGTGAAGCCGCCGACGCCGGTGGTCGTGATCCGCCCGCCCGGGGTGTGCAATCCGTGCGCCTGGGTGGCTTCGTCGAACGCGCCCCACAGCACGCCGCCCCCGACCCGGGCCAGTCGGGCGCCGGGGTCGACGGCGATGTCCGCGAGGCCCGCGAGATCGACGAGCAGGCCGTCACCGATGCTCAGCCCGGCGACGCTGTGGCCGCCGCACCTCACCGCGATCTCGAGGTCGTGGCCGCGGCCGAAGCCGATGGCGGTGACGACGTCGGCGGTGCTGGCGCATCGCGCGATCGCGACGGGCCGCTTGTCGATCATGCCGTTGAACACGGCGCGCGCGTCGTCGTACCCGTCGTCGGCGGGGAGGATCACCTCACCCGAGAGCCTCGTGCGCAGCTCGTCCATGACGACTCCGTTCATCCGTGCCTCCTCGGCGGTCGGTCACTCTCGATCCATGCGTGGTCGGTCGGGGCGACCGACCGTCAACGGTGCACTCCCGCCCCGTCGAGATCGGTGAGCACCATGCCGATCTCGTCGGCGATCTGGCGTGCTTCGGTCATCGCCCGTTCGGCGGCTGCGCCGTCGCCGTCGCGCTCTCGACCGGCGAGCAGCCGGGCGCGGTCGTGCAGAGTTCGGGCGAGGTGTGGGCGGGCACCGAGCGAGCGGCACTGGCGTTCGGCGCGCGCGAGCAGGACGTCGCCGTCGCCGACGTCGCCGGCGACGGAGGCGGCGACTCCCGCGAAGCGCGCGGTCGGGCCGAGGGACGCGCGCCCGAGGCCGCAGACGACGATCCGACCGGCGTACGGGCGCAGCGCGGCCGCGAGCAGCGCGGCCGTGCGCCGGTCGTCGAGCGCGCGCGCGATCTCGACGAGCACGCAAACACCCGCGCCCCAGAGCGAGTCGTCCCGGACGTCGACGCGACCGTCGCCGACGAGCTGTTCCATCGCGGCGCGGGCGGGGCCGGAATCACCGGCCAGGAGCAGCGCGAAGGCGGAGAAGATCTGCCAGGTGGGCTGGCCGGAGTAGTCGGCGATCGCGTCGTCAATGAGGTCGCGGAACTCCGGGAGCGTCCCGTGGTCCCAGGCGGAGACGAGGCGGTTCCCGATCCAGGCTTCGGTCGCGTTGCGCCCGTGCGTCGAGCGTCCGGTCGCCAGCGCCTCCTCGGACAGGAGCTCGGCTTCGCCGTACTCGCCGCGCAACAGGTGGCGGGTCGCCTCGAGCGAAGCGGCAAACGAGTCGTACACGGGGAGGTGCACGTCGGCCCCTCGGGCGCGGAACCGCGTGAACCACGTTCCGGCCTCCTCGATGTTCCCCGACTCGGTCAGGTCGGTGACGCCGTAGAGGAGCGCGTTGAGCTCGAGGTGCGCGTTGCCGGCGCGTTCGGCGTCGGCGAGCGCGGCACGGTCGGCCGCGATCCGCTCCTCGAGCAGGTCGCGTCGCCAGTTCGCCATCCGCCACGCGAGCTGCGCCGTGGCCGCGAGCGCCGGGTAGCTCCGCGCGTCTCTGGTACGGCCACCGAACCCTCCCGCACCTCCGGCGGAGCCCGCGAGGTGCAGGCGCTCGCGCGCGCCGTCGAACATCACCTGGATGTCGGTGTCGTCGGTGTCGAAGTCGAAGCCGAGCCCGGCACGCGCGAGCGCCGCAGCCTCCGCCGCGCGCGCGAGCAACGGGCCGTCGCCTCGCGCCCGCGCGATCTCGGCGGCGCGCATCGCGGCGTCGCGCGCGTCGACCCGCTGCCCGAGCGAGCGCCGGGAGTGCGCGTGCAGCAACAGGGCCTCGGCGGTCAGTTCGTCGGCGACGTCGGCGCTCGCGGCCGAGGCGAGTTCTGCCCAGCGATCGGCCTCCTCGTACGCCAGCGCCCCCAGCGCGTCCCATCCGGCGCGCACGGTGGCGTCGACGGCACGGGCCCGCGGCGCGAGGCTCCCTGCCGCCACCACGTGGTGCGCAACCTCGGCCGCGGCAGGCGCGTCGACGGCGGCGAAGGCGTCGGCGAGCGCGAGGTGCGTGGCGGCGCGGCGGGCCGCGGTGAGCCGCTCGAGCACCGCCTGTTGCACGAGCGCGTGCTTGAAGGTGACGCCGCCGCCTGCCTCTTCCGCGAGCACGCCGGCTGCGATCGCCGCGTCGACGGCGTCGAGCAGCTCTTCGGTGCCGAGCCCGCCGGCCCCGGCGAGCACGGTGAGCGGCACCGAGCGCGCCGCGACGGCGGCGACGTCGACGAGGCGCGCGGTCGGCGGGTCGAGCTGGTCGAGGCGTCGGCCCAGGACGTCGCGGAGCGACGCCGGGAGCGCGGCCTGCGGCGCCTCCCCGGGACCGCGCTCGGCCAGCTCGGTGACGAAGAACGCGTTGCCGGCCGTGGCGCGCTGGATACGGCGGGCTTCGTCCGGCGCGTCGTCCCAGCCCGCGGCGTCGAGGAGCGCCGCCACGTCGGCGGTGTCGAGACCGGTGAGTGGCACGCGGGTGAGGAGATCGTCGCGTCGCAGGTCGGCGAGGAAGCCGTCGAGCACCGCATTGGCCACCACCGGCAGGTCACGAACCGTGGCGACGAGGAGGAGGCGCGCAGCGCGTTCGTGCCGCAGGACGTGGTCGACCATCCGGAGCGAGAGCTCGTCGGCCCACTGCAGGTCGTCGAGCACGAACAGCAGCGGCCACTCCGCCGACTCGGCCTCCAGCAGCTCGGCGACGGTCTCGAACAGCACGTAACGCGCGGCGTCGATCTCGAGGTCGGGCACGTGCTCGGCGGGCACGAGCTTGGCGAGCCCGGGCACGAGCAGGGTCAGCTCGGACCGGCCCGACACGATGCGCCGCCGAGCGTCGGGTGACACGGTGTGCAGCACCGTGGTGAGCGCGGTGACGATCGGCTCGTAGGGAACGGCCGGGCCGGTGGTCGCCCTCCCCCACAGCACGACCGCGCCCGTCGCGTGTGCCGCAGCCGCGAAGTGCGCGGCGAGGCGCGTCTTCCCGACGCCCGCCTCGCCGTCGACGGTCACCAGCCGCCGACGACCGCGGCCGGCGGCCTGCCATGCGTCGTGCAGGATCGCCAACGGTTCGTGGCGGCCGACGAACGGTCGGTCGCGGTGGCGGAGGGCGGCCTCGGGCAGCGCAACGGGAGACGGCGCGGCGGCGCGGTCTGCGTCGCGCCGCAGCTCGTCGGCGCGGGCCGCGAACAGGGCCGGATCCTGGCGCAGGATGGCACCTTCCAGCTCCTGCAGCTCGATCGCCGGCGACAGCCCGATCTCTTCGGCGAGCCGGCGCCGGTGGCGCTCGAAGGCGCGCAGCGCTTCGACCTGCCGCCCGGCGCGGAAGAGGGCGAGCATGTGCAGGCCCACGAGGTGCTCGCGCAACGGGTACTCGTCGACGAGCGCCCCGAGCTCGGCGACGACGTCGGCGTGCAGGCCTCGCGCGAGCTCGTGGCGCAACCGGCCTTCGATCGCCGCCAGCCGCAGCTCGGCGAGCCGCGTGCGCTCGGCGCTTGCGAACGCCGCGTCGGGGAGGTCGGCGAGCACGTCACCCCGCCACAGGGCGAGCGCGGCGTCGAAGTCACGGGCGGCCACGAGCGCCTCGAAGCGAACCGCGTCGAGGTGCTCTCGCGCGCTCGGGATCACATAGCCCCGCCCCGCGGTCTCGAGGACGCCCGTTCCGAGCACCTTGCGGAGTTCGGACACGTACTTCTGGAGTGTCTTGGTCGCGGTGACGGGTGGACGACCGAGCCAGACGTCGTCGACGAGTGTGTCGGTACCGACGACGTCACCCGCCGCCAGGAGGAGGCGGGCCACGAGGCTCCGTGGGCGCGCGCCGCCGAGATCGAGCGCATGACCGTCGCGCACGGCGCGCAGCGGCCCCAGGATCCCGAACTCGGTAACCACGTCGTCCATTTGCCCTCGCGTGTGCGCCACGAATTACGTCGCCGCCACGCCGAGGGATCGACCCTCCGGGCGGCCGCCCCAACCGACGTCGGGAGAGAGCGCAGAACCTCGACTCCCGCTGATGCCCCGCCCGATCGGAACCGGCACGTGCCACCGTGCTCGGTACGGGGCGCACCGACCGGGGGCGCCGCACCCGGAGAACACGACAGGAGCACACGATGGGCAGCACGACGCAGCACGACACGCCGGTGGGGGCGCTGCAGCTCGGTGACGAGGCACCGGACTTCACCGCGATGACCACCGAGGGGCCGATCTGGTTCCACGAGTGGCTCGGCGACAGCCGGGGGATCCTCTTCTCCCATCCCGAGGACTTCACGCCCGTGTGCACGACGGAGCTCGGAGCCGTGGCGCGCCTGAAGGAGGACTTCGACCGCCGGAACGTGAAGGTGATCGGGCTGGGCGTCGACTCGATCGACGCCCACCGACGCTGGGCCGACGACATCGCCGAGACGCAGGGCCGCGCGCTCAACTTCCCGCTCGTCGCCGACCCCGACCGGGTCGTGAGCGACCTCTACGGGATGATCCACCCCAACGCGGACGACACGGCCACGGTGCGCGTCGTGTTCGTGGTCGGGCCCGACAAGAAGATCGAGCTCATGATCACGTACCCGATGAGCACGGGCCGCAACTTCTGGGAGATCCTGCGCGTCGTCGACTCGCTCCAGCTCACCGCGAAGCACAAGGTGGCGGCGCCGGTGAACTGGCGCCAGGGCGAGGACGTGATCATCGTGCCCGCGCTCGGCGACGACGAGGCCAAGGAGCGCTTCCCCGGCGGGTGGAAGGCACCCAAGCCGTACCTGCGCATCGTTCCCCAACCCTGACCCCACCGCACGGAGGACGCCGTGCTCAGCCACGACTACAGCTACGCCGCGTGCCTCGAGGAATCCGAGACGAACGCGTGGACGATCGACGACTGCTTCCGGGGGCGCGCCTTCGACTTCACGAAGGCGTTCCTCCCGGAGCGCCTGGCCGGCGTGCGGGGCATCACCTGCCTCGATCCGGTCGAGCAACGCACGCTCAACCAGATCCGCGCGAACTCGTACTGCCACCTCTTCGCGTTCGGCGAGGAGTTCATCGTGCCGTTGGTGGTCGACAACGCCATGCGTGACGCGTTCGGCGACGAGCAGCGGCTGTGGGCCCTCCTCCGGTTCGGTGAGGAGGAGCTGAAGCACCAGGAGCTGATGCGACGCGCGTGCCAACACTTCTCCGCTCGCTTCGGTGTGACCTGTGAGTTGATCGCGGGACGCGAGGGCTTCGCCGAGAGCGTGGTCTGCGAGTGGCCGCTGACCGGTCTGCTCCTGGCGAGCATGATGGAGTGGCTCGTGCAGCTGCACTACGTGGAGCACGTGCGGGACGCCCGCGAGCTCGACCCGTTGGTGCGCGACATCCTCCGGTACCACTGGATCGACGAGTCACGTCACGCGCAGCTCGACTCGCTCCTCATCGAGGAGGTCGCGACCTCGCTGCCGCACGACAAGCGGGAGCGGGCGATCGACGAGCTCCTCGCGCTGGTGGTGGCGGCCGACGACCTGCTCACCGAGCAACTCGAGCTCGACGTGTCGACGCTCGAGCGCAGCGTCGGCCGCCGTTTCGCGGCCGACGAGCTCCGGGAGATCTTCGAGCACCAGCAGCGGGCCTACCGCTGGACGTTCCTCGTGTCGGGGCTGGAGCACCCTCGGTTCGCGCAGATCGTGCGCGAGCTCACCGACGAGGGGCCCGCCAAGGTCGCGCGCGCCGCTCGACGGTTGCGCCGCCCCGACGACGCCGCGGATCAGACGTTCGCGGTGAGCGCGAGGTACTCGGCGAAGCGTTCCACCGCGGCGTCGTTCGCCTGACCCTGCTGCACCAGGACGTCGACGTCGGCGCGGTCGCCCGGGTCGAGGCGGGCCTGCACGATCTCGTCGAGCCGGCGTCGGCTCTCGAGCAGGCGGCGGGGCCGGAACCTCGTGGGCCAGTTGTCCGCAGACGGCTTGTACTGCTTCATCACCTGCTGCGCGACGGTGACGAGGTGCACCTCGGTGGGACCGTCGACGGTCGCCATGATCTCGCCGCTCCCGCCGAGGGGCATGAGGTTCGACACCCCGAGGGCCCCGTGGATGTGTGTCGCCCGTGAGCCGATGTCGGACATGATCTGCGATGCCCGCACCTTGCACGCGGCCACGTAGTGGCGCACCTGGCGCGCGTTCGAGTTGTCGATGAGCCACGCCGTGTACAGCACGAGGAGCCGGAACTCCTGGAGCTGGATCCACGACTCGGCGATCTGCTCCTGGACCATCTGCTTGCGGCCGAGCGCCTCGCCCTTCGTGTGACGGCTGAGGGCGCGCTCGCACATCATCTCGAAGTACCGCTGGCACGTCGCCACCGTGCGCATCGCGTGGTGGATGCGGCCACCGCCCAGGCGGCGCTGCGCGACCTCGAACGCCTTGCCCTCACCCCCGAGCACGTTCTCGTAGGGAACGCGCACGTTCTCGTAGCGCACGTGCGCGTGCATGCCGCCGCCGAACGGCTGACCCAGGTGCCCGATGTCCTGGAGCACCCGGATGCCCGGCGTGTCGGACGGCACGAGGATCATCGACATGCCCTCGTAGGGGCTCACGTCGGGGTTCGTCACGCACATCACGATGATGAACGACGCGGTGCGCAGGTTCGACGAGAAGAACTTGTCGCCGTTGATGACCCACTCGTCGCCGTCGCGCTCGGCCCGGCACTTGAACTGCGTGGGGTCGGCGCCTCCTTGCGGCTCCGTCATCGAATAGCAGGAGAACACCTCGCCGTCGAGCAGCGGTTGGAGCCACTTCGCCTTCTGCTCCTCGGTGCCGTAGGCGGCGATGATCTCGGCGTTGCCCGTGTCGGGCGCCGCGCAGCCGAAGATGATGGGTGCCCACATCGAGCGTCCGAGCAACTCGTTCATGAGGGCGAGCTTGAGCTGCCCGTAGCCCTGCCCGCCGAGGTCGGGGTCGAGATGGCACGCCCACAGGTCGTGGTCGCGCACTTCCTGCTTCAGATGGTTGACGAGCGAGCGCAACCCACCCGTGGGGCTCTCGAAGACGTTGACGTCGAGCACCTCGTCGAGCGGCTCGATGTTGGTGCGGATGAACTCGTCCATCCAGTCGAGCTTTTCCTGGAACTCCGGCTCGGTCTGGAAATCCCACACGGTGAGTCCCCCAATCGTCGAGGACGGCTGGTCGTCGTGCAGGCTACGGAGCGCGGCGCAGCGCCGCCAAGGCCGACGGCGGCCGCCTCCGGCCCGCGTTCTGGTTGCGCGGGGCGCGCGCCGGAAGGTAGACCCGGCAGAGGACGAGCCGTCAGGGGGACGCATGGCCTGGGACTTCTCAACCGACGTCGAATTCCAGGAGAAGCTCGATTGGGTCGAGCAGTTCTGCCGGGAACAGATCGAGCCGCTCACGCTCGCGTTCCCCGCCGCCGGTTGGCCGATCGGCCGCCCGCCGGCGGTCGACCGCCTCGTCGACGGGCTCAAGGACCAGGTGAAGGAGCAGGGCCTCTGGGGGATCTTCCTCGACAAGGACATCGGAGGTCCCGGCTTCGGCCAGCTCAAGCTCGCGCTGCTGAACGAGATCCTCGGCGGCTACGGCGCCGCCCCCGCGATCTTCGGCTGCCAGGCGCCCGACACCGGCAACATGGAGATCCTCGCCGCGTACGGCACCGAGGAGCAGAAGCAGAAGTACCTCGAGCCGCTGTTCGCGCAGACCATGCGATCGTGCTACTCGATGACGGAACCGCAGGGTGGCTCCGATCCTCGGGCGTTCGTGACCCACGCCGAGCGCGACGGCGAAGACTGGGTCATCAACGGCGAGAAGTGGTTCAGCAGCTACGGCAAGTTCGCGGACATCATCATCGTGATGTGCAACAACGGCATGTTCATCGTCGAGAAGGGCACGCCGGGGATCGAGTTCCTCGAGGGCGCGGGCATCCATGCGCACATCCGGTACAACGACGTGCGCGTGCCGGCGGAGAACCTGCTCGGTCCCGAGGGCGGCGCCCACCAGGTCGCGCAACGGCGACTCGGCGGCGGCCGCATCCACCACGCGATGCGCACCGTTGCCCAGGTCAAGAAGGCGTTCGACATGATGTGCGAGCGCGCGATCTCGCGGCAGTCGCACGGCAAGGTCATCTCGGAGCACCAGAGCGTGCAGAACTACGTCGCCGACTCGTACGCCGACTGGCAGATGCTGCGCCTCCTCGTGCTGCAGACCGCGTGGAAGATCGACAACACGAGCGCGCAGGACACCCGTACCGACATCGCCGCCTGCAAGTTCACCGCGGCAAAGGTGGTGCGCGAGGTGGTGTGGCGGGCCCAGCACGTGCACGGCGCCCTCGGCGTCACCGACCTCACGCCGCTGCAGGGCATGTGGAACACCGCGCCGTACATGAGCATCATGGACGGGCCCGACGAGGTGCACCGCGTGACCGTGGCGAAGAACGTGCTCGCCAACTACACGCCGCACGAGGGTCTCTTCCCCACCGAGTACCTCCCGCGCAAGCGGCGCGAGGCGCGCGAGAAGTTCCAGCCCGTCATCGACGCGGACCCGGAGCTGAAGGACTACGTCGAGCAGATGGACCGCCGCGCTGCCATGCGGGGCTGACGCATGGGCATCCTCGAGGGGCGGCGCATCGTCCTCACCGGCGGGGCGAGCGGTATGGGCGCCGCGTCGGTTCGTGCGTTCGCGCGCGAGGGTGCGCGCGTGTTCTCCATGGACGTCAACGGCGACGCCGGCGCGCAGGTCGCGTCCGAGGCCGCGGAGCTCGGCGGCGACGTGCTCTTCGAACAGTGCAACGTGGCATCGGAGCGCCTCGACGACGTGATGGAGCGTGGCATCGAGTGGCTGGGCGGGCTCGACGTGCTCGCCAACGTGGCCGGCATCGAGCGCGGCGCGACTCCCCAGGACGTGACGGAGGAGCAGTTCGAGGAGATCCTCGACCCCAACCTGTGGGCCACGATCCGCACCAACCAGCTCGCGTGCCCGCACATGCAGGAGGCGGGCGGTGGTCGCATCATCAACTACGCGTCCGACGCCGGGCTCGGCGGGATGCCCATGGCGCCCGCGTACTCGGTCTCGAAGGGCGGGGTGCTGGGCTGGTCGAGGTCGATCGCCCGGGAGTGGGGCGTCTACAACATCGCCGTCGCGGCCATGTGCCCGGCGATCTGGACGCCGATGTACGAGGAGTACCGCCGCCGCGAGCCGCCCGAGCTGGTCGCGCTCTCCGACCGCATGCTCGAGGGCACCGACGCCGACCGTGACATGGGGCCGGTGATGGTGTTCCTCGCGTCCACGGGAGCGAACGCCGTCTCGGGGCAGCACTTCCACGTCGGCAAGATCAACGTCGCGTTCTGAGCAGGGAGTCGAGGGTCATGCTCGAAGGGATGCGGGTCGCGGTCGTCGACGCCGACGGACCGCTCGGGGCACCCGCGGTCGCCGCGCTGCGCCACGCCGGCGCCTCCGTCGCGCCCGTGGCGCTCGCCGCCGACGGTGACGCGACCACCGGCGTCGAGCGCGCGGTCGCCGGCCTCGGCGGTCTCGACGTGCTCGCCAACCTCACCGAGCCCACGCGCGGCGACAAGCCGGCACTCGAGGTGACCCGAGACGACTTCGAGGGTCTGTTCAAGTCGTGCCTGCGCACGACCCGCACGTCGAACCAGGCGGCGTTCCGCCACATGGCCGCGGCCGGCGGCGGGCACGTGGTCAACCACGCGGAGATGGCCGGTGAGCTGGGCGAAGCGGGCCGCGCCCTCCCTGCCACGATCGCCCAGGCGGTGGTCGCGTGGTCGAGAGCGGCCGCCGGCGCGTGGTTCTTCCAGGGGGTGCGGGTGAACATCTTCCAGCCGGGTGCGGGCGCCGACCTCGACCGCACGGTGATCCCGATGCTCTTGTTCCTGCTCGGCGGCGACGCCGTCGTCCACGGTGTGACGGTGTCCTGCTGATGGGCGCGCTCGACGGCAAGGTCGCCGCGGTCACCGGCGCGACGAGCGGATCCGGCCGCGGCATCGCGAAGCGCTTCGTCGAGGAAGGCGCGTCCGTCGTGCTGCTGGCACGCGGCCCCGAGCGTCTCGCTCAGGTCGTCGAGGAGCTCGGCGAGCGCACCGTTCCGGTGGGCGCCGACGTCGGCGATCCCGACAGCGTGCGGGCCGCGTTCGCCGAGATCGAACAGCGCTTCGGCAGGCTCGACATTCTCGTGAACAACGCCGCCGTGTACCGGCCCTGCGCGGTCGAGCACTTGAGCGACGACGACATCATGCGACAGGTGAGCACGAACTTCCTCGGCCCGGTGTACACGTGCCGCTCCGCCATTCCCCTCATGCGCGCGGCAGGCGGCGGCGACATCGTGAACACGTCGAGCGAGTCGACGCTCGACCCGTTCCCGATGCTCTCGATGTACGTGGCCACCAAGTCTGCCCTCGAGATGTTCGACCGGATCCTCGCCGAGGAGTTGCGCGACGAGGGGATCCGCGTCACCACGGTCGTCCAGGGCACCGCGTTCGGGCCCGGCGGCGGCTCGACCGGCTGGGCGTGGGATCCGGAGCACGCCGCGGCCGCGACCGACCTGTGGACGCGGAAGGGTCTGCTCGACCGCGTGGCCGGTCACGCGGGCGGGCAGGACGTGGAGGACATCGGGGACGTGCACATCTTCATCGTCACCCGGCCGCGGACCCAGAAGCTGGACACCGTCTACTGCCGGAGCTTCTGAGCTCCCGCGCCTGCGAGCCGAGAGTCCGGCGCTAGTCGACGACGGAGTCCGGGAGCGCCGCGAGGCGCTGGGCGAACACGTTGACGATACCGGGAACGGACGTCTGGCCCGCGATCGCCGGCTGGTTGCCGTCGGGGCTCGGGAAGTACACGCCCATCAGCACCTTGCCGCGGCGCAGGTACACCGCGACCGAACGACTGGTCGCCCCGGACTGGTCGGTGGTGACGAAGTCGTACGCGAGGCGGTCGACGCCGGCGACCTGCGGCCACGACCCGTCGGGCGGGGCGTTGAACTTGGTGGTGACGGTGGGCTCGCCGACCGGGCTCGGGACCGGCGTGCTCGGGCACGCGGCAACCACCTGCTGCAGCTCGTCGAACGCCTGCTGGGTCGCCGCGCCGCTCGCGTACTGCACGGTCTCGGTGCTCAGCGCGACGTTCGCGTCCTGCTGGTCGGCCTCGGCGACCTGGAGGCGCTCGCGTCGTGACGACTCGCTCGCGAACGTGCCGTTGCAGAGGTCGAGCGTGGCAGCGCCCGACACGCTGTTCCCGTCGGGCAGGAGCACCACGCCGTAGGACGCGGTCACGTCACTCGGGCGCAAGCCCGCGCGCGAGAGCGGTGACGTGCTCGGAACCGACGTGGACGGCGACGACGGCGAGGTCGGGCCCGTGGTGCCGGGGCTCCCGCCCTGGTTCGGCGAGCTGCCGGTGCCCGCGGCGCTGCTCGTGGTCTGGTCGCCCGGGGTCGCAGCCCAGCCGATGGCAAAGCCGATGCCGCCGACCACGAGCACCACGACCAGCGCCACCAGCCACCGCGGCAGCACGAGGCCGCGCCGCGACCGGCGTTCGGGCACGGGCGGAAGAGGCGGGAGGGGGACGGGCGCGCGCGGGAGCGGCGAAGTCGGTGGTTCGTCACCCGGGATGCCGTCGGTCACTCGCTCGTCCTCGTCGCGGGCGTGATCCTCGCTCGATGGTCGCCGCGCCCTCCTGAGACGACCCTGAGGCACACACCCGAGGCCTGCGGCCGTGACCGGATCACAGGTCGCGCATGCGCTCCCAACCGGAGGGCGGCGGCTCGAGCCGCCAGAACTGCTCGGGGACGCTGCCCCCGATGCGGGAACCCAGGGCGTGGTCGCGGTTGAGCGGCGCGAGCTGCGACACGTAGCACTCGATCGCCGCCCGCTTGCGTTCGTGGTCGACGTCGGTCGGCACGATCATCGGCGTCGGCCAGAGGTCCGACCGGAACAGCTTCGACACCCGCCACGCGAGCATGCCCGGGATGTGCTTGTAGCCACTGTCCTCGTAGCAGAACCACGCCAGATCGCTGCGCTGCGGCGCCACGAGCATGCCGGCGTCGTGCGTCGCGACATGGTCGGGGTTGGCGAGACCCATCGGGAGGAACACCGCGGTCGGCCGCTCTTCGTCGATGACCCGAGCGAGCTCGACGGCGATGGTCCCCGGCGTGTCACGATCGGGTGGGTCGAGGTACTGGTGGTCAGCGAACTCGAGCCACACCGGGCGCGCGTCCAGGACCTTCATCGCCGCGGCGTCCTCCTCGCGGCGCACCGCGACGACGTCGTCACCGGACCGGAAGCCGCCGAGGGCGTCCCACTCCGAGGGCGGGTCGGGATACTCCGGCGGCCGGCCGCCGAACACGGTCACGACCGTCGACTCCGGATGCGCGAAGAGCAGGTGAGCGGCGCCGAGCGCTGCGTCGTCGAAGTGCGGCGAGAACACGATCACTCGCTCGAACAGGTTCTCGGGAAGGATCCCCCATGTGATGGTCGCCGTCATTACGTCCCTCCCTCCGAAAAAATCTGCGTGGCCGATGTTCGCCTCGGCGGCACACTACCGCCGTGGACGAACGGGTGGCCGCGAACCGCGCGAACTGGGACGACCGGGCGGAGGTGCACGTCGCGTCGCGCTTCTACGACGTCGACGGTTGGTTGCACGACGGCCGCGGCCCGAAGCGATGGGAGGTCGAGGCACTCGGTGACGTGACCGGCCTGCGCCTCGTCCACCTGCAGTGTCACTTCGGTCTCGACACCTTGGCATGGGCGCGAGCCGGCGCGCGCGTCACCGGCCTCGACTTCTCGCCGGTCGCGATCGACACCGCGCGCGACCTTGCCGTTCGCGCCGGACTGGCCGAGCGCGCGACGTTCGTGTGCGCGGACGTGCTCGACGCGGTCGCGGCACTTCGCCACGAGACGTTCGACGTGGTGTACGTGAGCCTCGGCGCGCTGTGCTGGTTGCCGAGCGTCGACCGCTGGGCGAGTCAGGCCGCCGCCCTCGTGGCGCCGGGCGGGCGCCTGTACGTGCACGACGGTCACCCCGTCGCGTGGGCGCTCGCCGACGACGAGCTGCGCTTCGCCCACTCGTACTTCGAGGAGATCGGTCCCTACGTCGACGACGCCGACTTCACCTACACCGACGCGCACAAGCCGATCGAGCACACTCGGTCGTACGAGTGGAACCACGGGATCGGCGAGACCGTCACCGCCCTGATCGAGCACGGCCTGTGCCTCCAGTGGCTCCACGAGCACGACTGGACCGATTTCCCGCGCTTTCCCTGGCTCGTGCAGCGCGCCGACCGCTCGTGGCACCCGGGTGACGGCGCCACGAGGGTGCCGCTGAGCTTCAGCCTCCTCGCGACCCGTCCCGCCGTCAGTCCTCCGGCGCCACCAGGTCCGGCCGGTACTCCGGGTGCTCGGTGAGGTACTGCGACGCCGCGCGCATGTGGTCCTCGTTGTGCTTGTTGATGAACTCGTAGACCTCCGGCGCCATGTCGGCTTCCTCGTCGAAGGAGAGCATCGTGCGGTTCGGCCCGAGCGGTTCGAGCCGGACGTGCCCGTAGTGGTCGTTGCCGTCGCGCGAGATCATCGTGTACGTGTGCCCGCGCTCGGGCGTGACCTCCGTGACGAGCTCGAGCGACGTGCCGGTCGGCCCGTCGGGCAGCTCGAAGTACACGCGCCGCAACCGGCCGTTCTGGTGCTCGTCGCCGGGCCAGAGCACGTCGACGCGGTGCACCATCTCCGACCAGTCCGTCCAGTGGTCGTAGTCCTGGAGGAGCGCCCAGATCCTCGCCGCGGAGTGCGGCACTTCCATGGAGAACTCGTGTCGCAGCATGCGGCCATCATCGCCCCTCCCCCGGGGCGGCGGCAATGCCGCTGGCCTACCCCGCGTCGAAGTAGCTCTCGACGAGCTCACCGAACCGTGCCACCACCGGCGACGGGTCGTCGCGGTGGGACCACCACCGCTTGAACATCTCGGCCTTCGCCTCGCGCGGGTCCGTCGCCGCGTAGGCCGATACCTCGCGAACGAGGCGCTGGTGCGCGACCCGCCATGCCTCCGGGGCACCGGGCGCACCGCCGCGCAGCGCGTGTTCGAGCGTGTCGACGCCGAGCGCCTCCCCGACCTGCCGGTGGAACTCGACCCCGCCGAACGCACGGGGTCCGTGGGACGCGGCCTCGATGCGGTGCCACAGCTCGTGGGCGACGGTCTCGTCGACCGACGCGTAGGGCTCGGCCACCATGAGCGACGGGTCGGAGGGCAGCTCGGCGCGGCGTTCGTACAGGGCTCGCTCCCGTTCCTCGGCGAGCACGTAGCCGGGATGGAGGTACACCATCCCGACGCCGGGATCGGCCACGCCGGCATGCCGGTCGGTCTCGAGTCCCCACGTCGCCTTCTCGAACGACACGCGGTGGACCTCGACCGGGAAGCGGCGGAGCACGGCGGCCGCGGTGTCGACCGCCGACGCGATCGCCTCCGGCATCGAGTCGGCACGGCTCGGGACGCGCACCACGAGGTCCTTGCGGAACGCAGGGTCGGTCACGACGAAGTCGAGCAGGTGGAAGCGTCGCCGGCGCGCCGACCACCGCGCCGGCTCCAGGACCACGACACGAGTCGGCCCGACCAGTGCGGTCACGGCCGCCTCGAGCCACCGCTCGTCCATCGGAGCGACGACGGGCGCCGGGCCGTCGCCCGAACCCAGGTGCACCTCCAACGGTGCTCGCAACTGGCCCGTGAAGCCGCGGCCGCGCGCCACGTACCGCACCAGGTTGTCGCGGCACTCGATCCGCAACGTGGTGTGACACCCTGCGACCGCCCGTTGCACCATCGCGTCGAGCGTCGCACTCGACTCGGCCCGGTCGACGAGGCCGCGGGCGACGATCTGCACGCCGATCGCGAGCGTCGAGCCGTCGTCGTGCCGGTCCTCGCTCACGAGGAGGGCGGCGACGGCACCGCCGGTGTCGTCGACGATCCACGATTGCCCGTCGCCGGCCACCACCCTCATGTGCGCACCGTACGCCCGGTCATCCCTGCCGCTTGAGCCGGCCCGTCTTCTTGGCCCAGCGCTCGGCGACCCCGAATGCGAGCACCGATGCGGGAATCAGCACGACGCCGAACCCGGCGAGGACGAGCAGGTTGCCGCCCTGGTGCCCGAGGCCCCGACCGTCGATGAGCGCCGCGCGCACGCCGCGCAGCATGTACGTCGTCGGCAGCGCGCGTGCGAGCGGCTGCAGCCACGCCGGCAACACGCTGATGCTGTAGTACACGCCCGAGAGCAACAACAGCACCGCCTGCACCATGAACGACATCTGCTCGCCCCGTTCCGGATACAGCAAGGGCAGGATGCCGGTGAAGATCCCGAGGCCGATGAGGCTCACGCTCCCCACCGCGACGACGGCCGCGGCACCGGACCAGGACGCGTGCGCGAAGCTCACCGAGAGGAACGGCAGCGCACACACCAGGATCAGCAGTGTCCGCACGATGGCATGGCAGACTCCGAAGATGGCCATGCTCACCAGGTGCACGACGCGCGAGACCGGCGTCATGAGCGTGTGCTCGATGGTTCCCTCCCAGCGCTCCCACATGATGACCAGGCTCATGTCGTCGAGGACCGCCGCGAGGTACGCCCACATCAAGGTGCCCACGAGGAGGAACAGCGTCAGCTCCTCCACGCCGGCGGCGCCGATCTCGCCCGTGCGCCCGGCCTCGGTCGCGATGAACGTGATCGCGAGCGTGTTCACCACGCCGTAGACGAGCCACACCAGCTCCCACGCCCAGTAGCGCTTCCACAGGTTGATCTGCCGTTCGATGAACGCCCATCCGAGGGGCACCCGGCGAGGTGAGCCGACCGGCGTCACGTCAGTGGTGGCCACGGCCGATCACCTCCTCCTCGCCTTCGTCCTCCTCGAGGTCGCGCCCGGTCAGCTCGAAGAAGACGGTCTCCATGTCGGCGTCGTCGAGGTGACGACGCCGCGCCACACGGGCGCGAAGTTCGAGCGGTGTGCCCTCGGCGACGAGTCGGCCACGCGCGAGGAAGGCGATGCGGTCACACAGCCGCTCGGCCTCGTCCATGTCGTGCGTCGTGAGGAGGACGGTCACGCCTTGTTCGCGGCGTACTTCCTCGACGAAGCGCTGCACGTCGCGTTTGCTGCGCGGGTCGAGCCCCGTCGTCGGCTCGTCGAGCAGCATGAGCCTCGGCGACGTGAGGAACGCGCGCGCCACCGCGACCTTCTGCTGCTGGCCACGCGACAAGTTCGACATCGGCTCACGGGCCTTGTCGCGCTCGAGGCCGAGACGCTCGAGGATCTCCGCGCTCCGTCTGCGCACGACCGGACCCGCCAGGCCGTAGGCCCGACCGAAGAAGAGCAGGTTCTCCGACGCCGACATCGGGTGGAAGAACGACGGATCGGCCGACACCCGGTTCAGCAGGCCCCGCACCGCGAGCGGTTCGCGGACCGCGTCGTGCCCGAAGACGCGTACCTCGCCCGCGTCCGGCAACAGCAGGGTGGTGAGGATCCGGATCAGTGTGGACTTCCCCGACCCGTTGGCGCCGATCACCCCGTAGATCTCGCTCGGAGACACGCGAAACGACACGTCACGCACGGCGACGTGCGTGCGCCGCTCCCAACGAAGGCGCCGCTCGCGGAAGGCCGGGCGCCGGCGGTGGAAGGCCTTCGTGACGCCCCGCACGTCGAGGGGCATCACCACATCACAACGGTCACGCATCAGGATCTCCTCGTTCGACGACGACCCGGCCGGGCACGCGTCGAAGGAGGAGGTGCCCGGACTCAGTAGTGAGAGATCGCCGCCATGGAGGGGACGCTACCGCCGGACGACTGCGACGCGCGGCGGATTCGGCGAGTCGGGCTACCGCGAGCGGGGACCGCCCCGTTCACCCGGCCAGCGCGAACCGCCGATGGTGTCGGCGTAGGGCCAGAACGCGATCGGGTCGAGGGGACCCTCGAGGGTGATCTCACGGTCCTTGGGCCGGTTGGTGACGAGCTGCGCCGAGACGTACTCGCGCATCGGCAGCACCTCGGTGTACGGGTCCCAGGGACTGTCGCGGAGCAGGAGCTCGCCGTCGACGTCCTCGACGTGGACCGCCTGGTTCACGCTCCGGACCCGTACCACGTGCGGTGGGAAGTCGTAGCTCTTCTCGACCCCGCCGACCGCGCGCGACACCTTGATCCACCACTCGTTCTGCTCTACGTCCTCGCCGGTGAGCGGCGCGACGCCGGTGGTCTCGCCCCGGAACTCGAGGAACGTGTAGCCCTGGTGCGTGCACCGGGCGACGATCGTGTCGCCGAGGCGGAAGTAGGTGATCGAGCACGGGAACTTCGGCTGCCCGTTGACCTCCTGGCTGATGAAGATCGCCGACTCCTGGTCGATGCCGAGACCGAGGCCGTAGTACCCGTCGATCCCCTGGTAGGTCGCGGGCACCTTGGTGCTCACGCCGTACTCGGGCTCACCCTTGACGGGCACGTTGTAGATGTTGACGTGCACCGTCGGCTCACGACCGGGCTCGAGCCCCGGCGGCAGCAGGTCGACGATGCGGTCGGCGTCGGTGCGGTACACGAGCTGGAGCAGCGGCCAGCCGTCGATCTCGCCGGGCTTCGTCATCGGGGTCGCGGACTCGGCCATCAGGACCTCCTGGTTCTCGGCCTGTGTTCTCGGCCTGTGTTCTCGGCCGGTCGTTCGGTCTTCGGGTCAGCGGAGCTGCTGGTCGAAGAAGGCGAGGATACGGCGGCGCGCGTCGTCGGCGGACACCTCGTGGTACCCGCCGCCGATCGCCTTCCCCATCAGCGCGAACCAGACGTTGTCGTGGTCGTTCAGGAACGAGTGCCCGGCATCCGGGTACTCCTTGATGTCGTGCACGATGCCGTTCGCCGCGAGCGCGCTCCGCAGCTTGTCGGCGGCACCGCGGAGCGTGCGGTCCTGCGCGCCGAAGCTGCCGACGATCGGACAGGAGGAGGCCATGAGCGTGTCGGCGTCGCCGGGCACCATCCCGTAGTTCACGCTCGACGCGGAGAATCCCGACCCCGCCGCGAGCAGCAGCGCGAACCCGCCGCCCATGCAGAACCCGATGACTCCGATCTTGCCCGTGCAGTCGTCGCGCGCGGCGAGCCAGGATCGCACGGCCTCGATGTCGTCGAACGTCTGCCCCTCGCGTGCGGCGAGCGACCGGAACGTCGACACCATGCACGCCACGCGGTTGCCCCGCGAGTACAGGTCGGGGGCAACGGCGAGGTAGCCGTTCTCGGCCAACCAGTCGGCATGACGGCGCGCGTCGGCGGTCAGTCCGAGAGCGTCGTGGATGACGACGACGCCGGGCCACGGCCCGTCACCGTCGGGCCGCGCGAGGTGCGCGCGCATGGTCTGCGGCACCGGGATCGCGAGATCGGGCATGGGCGGCCGACGGTACCACCGGGGTAACGTGCACTGCCCATGTCGTACGAGCCCGAGTCGCCGGAACCCATCGGTTTGCTCGATGGGATCGCGTCGACGCGTGCGATCCGCCGGTACACCGACGACCCCGTGCCGACGGAGGCCCTGAACGCGATGATGTTCGCCGCGACGCGCGCGCCGAGCGGATCGAACCGCCAGCCGTTCCGATTCATCGTGCTCCGTGACGGGCCGAACGCGCGTGAGGCCAAGCGCCTGATCGGCGAGTCGGCCCGCCGGATCTGGGGCGGCAAGCGCGCAGCCGACGGGTACGACCGCGGGTCGGGCGCCGACGCGAGCACGCCGAAGGCGCGCATGGCCCGCACGATGCAGCACTACGTCGAACACTTCGAGGACTCCCCCGTGCTCGTGCTGCCGTGCCTCGTCCGCTACCGCGAGCCGGTGCCCACCGAGGGTGCGTCGATCTACCCGGCCTGCCAGAACCTGCTGCTCGCGGCGCGCGCCGTCGGCTACGGCGGCGTGCTCACCGGCTTCCACGTGTTCGTGGAGCCGCAGCTGCGCGAGCTGCTGCACGTTCCCGAGGGCGTCTTCATGGCCGCCACGATCACGATCGGGAAACCCGCCGGCAGGCAGGGCCCCGTCCGGCGGCGACCGGTCGCCGAGCTGGTGTTCGAGGAGTCGTGGGACGAGCCGCCGGCGTGGGCGGAGGACCCGCCCGGCACGCGGCACACCGCCGCGGGGCCACCCCGGCCGCAGTAGGAACAACGAGGGAGCAGATGGACCGCATCAACCACGTGAAGCTCGTGACGCCCGAGCCCGAGCTCGTCGACGCGTTCCTGCGCGAGGTGTGCGACATCCCCGAAGGCTGGCCCCTCGGCCCCTCCGGGAACCGGCTCGGACCGCTCGCGCCCCTCGGACCCGGCGGCTCGATCACCATGGACGCCATCAACGACCGGCGCGGCACCACGGAGCCCGTCGGCTTCATCACCGGTGACTCGCAGAGCCGTCAGTTCCAGATCTTCAAGAGCGACCACGCGGCGTTCTGGGCCATCTGCATCGGCACCCGGAACATCGAAGCCGCTCACGAGCGCTGCCTCGCCCGCGGGATACCGGCGACGCCGATCACCGTCGCCGACTGGAACGAGCGCGACAACATTCGCAACTTCTTCTGCATCGTGGGCGGGCTCATGTTCGAGGTCATCCGCGTCGAACCGAAGGCGGCGAGCTGATGAAGCTCGCGCTGCAGCTCCAGGCGGTGAACCCGAAGTTCTGGGTGGCCGCGTCGCAGGAAGCGGAGGCCGCCGGCTTCGAGTCGGTGTGGGTGCCCGAGCACCTCGTGCTCCCGGTCCGGATGAGCGGCAGCCCCTACACCGGGCACGCGGAGGTGCCGATCCCGCCGAGCATGCCGGCGTACGACGTGTGGGTCGCGCTCGCGATGGTGGCGGCGTCGACGTCGACGATCCGGTTGGGCACGCACGTGTACAACATCGGACTGCGACACCCGTTCGTCACCGCGCGGGCAGTCACCACGCTCGACGTGTTCTCGAGCGGGCGGGTCGAGTTCGGCATCGGCGCGAGCTGGCTGAAGGAGGAGTGGGACGCGTGCGGGCTCGACTTCGGCACTCGGGGCCGGCGCGTCGACGAGACCATCGAGATCTGCCGCCGGCTCTGGACCGAGGAGGTCGTCGAGCACCACGGCGAGTTCTTCGACTTCCAGCCGGTGATGTTCGAGCCCAAGCCGGTCCAGCAGCCGATCCCGATCGTCGTCGGCGGCGACTCACCGGCGGCGATGCGTCGGGCGGCGACGCTCGGTGACGGCTGGATCCCGATGAACCACCCGCTCGACGAGCTGCGCCCGGCCGTCGACCGCGTGAACGCGATGCGCGCCGACGCCGGGCGCCCGGGCACGACCGAGGTGACGATCGGGGGCAGCGTCGACTCGGTCGACGACGTCGCCCGCTACGAGGACGCCGGCGCCGACCGCGTCTTCTGCCGGCCCTTCGCCACGTCCCGCGAGGCGATCGACGGCATCCGCCGCTTCGGCGACGAGGTCATCGCCAAGCTCTGACCCCGTTTTGGCGTCTTTGAGTGGGGCTATAGCCCCACTCAAAGACGCCAAAACGGAATGGTGGGTCAGACCCTGACCTGGACGACGTCGTCGACGACCTGGGTCTCGAAGGTCATGAGGTCCTGGGAGAAGCCATCGCCTTCGGACGGGCGGACGCACTCACCGGTCGTGACGTCGTAGCAGCTCGAGTGCTGCGAGCAGACGATGAAGTGGCCGTCGACGATGGGCCGGCCACCGAGTGTCGTCCCCTGGTGTGGGCACAGGTTCTGGAACGCGTAGTAGGCGCCGTCGACGTTGGCGATCGCGACGGGGAACCCGTCGACCGACACCGTCATGCTCTCGCCGGACGCGAGGTAGTCGGTGGGCAGCGCGTCGTAGAACTGTGGCATCAGCCGCGCGCCGTCTCGCGTGCGCCCGCGAGGCGAGCCTTGATCGCCAGCTTGTCGGGCTTGCCCGACCCGAGCCACGGCACGTCGTCCTCCTCCCAGATCTCGACGCGGGTCGGCACCTTGTACGGCGAGATCTGCTCGCGCGCGCGCCGTTGCAGGTCGGCGACGTCGATCGTGAAACCCTTCGCCGGCACGAGCACCGCCGTCACCTCTTCCTCGCGTTCGGGATGGGGCATGCCGACGACGAAGGCGTACAGCACCTCGTCGAACGTCTCGAGGAACAACTCGACCTCGCGCGGCGCGACGTTCGCGCCCTGCGACTTCACCATCTCCGTGTACCGGCCGACGAAGAACGGGCGGCCTTCGAACAGGAACACGCGGTCGCCGGTGTGGAACCAGCCCTCCTCGTCGAAGACCTCCTCGCGCTCCTTCTTGTAGTAGCCGTGCATGAGCCCGTGCCCGCGCAGCCGCAGTTCGCCCTCCTCGAGCGCGGCGCGCTCCTCGCCGGTGTCGGGATCGATGCAGCGGATCTCGACGCCGCGGAAATTGCCGACGGTCTCGCTCATCCCCCGGTGACCGGGGATGCCGGGCACGGGGACCGCGACCATGGCCACGTCGCTCGGGCCCGACGTGAGCCCCGCGATCTCGGGCAGTGCGCGGTCGGGGAACGTGGGGTGGTCGCGCATCGCCTGGAGCAGCGTGGGCCATCCGGCGGCGTACGCGGCCTGCTCGGTCTCGATCACGTCGAGCGCGGCGCCGGGCTCGAACCGCTCGATGCACACCACGGTGAGGCCGGACTGCAGCGCGGCACCGAGCACGAGCGTGCCACCGATCCAGAAGAACGGGAACGCGCAGAAGATCTTGCTCCCTTCGCCGCCGGCCATCTCGCCGAACCAGTACGTCGCGCGCAACACGACGGCGTGCGTGTGCACCACACCCTTCGGGTCGGCGCTCGACCCCGACGTGTAGGTGACCTGCGCGAGGTCGGCGGGCACGACCTCGGCCTCCATGGCCGCGAGCAGCGCGTCGTCGATACGCGGGTCGACGTCGGGCTCCGCTTCGAGGTCGACGGCCGTCGCCCACGCCCGGTCGGTGCTCCCCGTGACCCACACCGACCGCAGCGACGGCGTGCTCGGCAGGAACAACCGGGGGCCGGGCGCGTCGGCCAGGCCCGGCACGCTGTCCTCGAGCACGGCCTGCATGTCGCGACCGAGGACGGTCCGGGCGGTGAGCAGCGTGTCGATGTCGCCGATGCGCAGGACCTTGCGGATCTCGGCGGGACGGTACGTCGTGGCGAGCGGCATCACGAGCGCGCCGATGCGGCTGGCCGCGAGCCAGGCGATCACCCACTCCTGGCCGTACGTGAAGTACAGGCCGACGCGCGTGCCCTTGCCGATGCCCGCCGCGATCATGCGCTTCGCGAGGCGGCGCGACCGCCCTTCGGCCTCCGCGAACGTCATGCGCCGGTCCGGGGTGACGACGAAGTCGACGTCCCCCCACTTCTGCACCGCGCGGTGCAGCACGGCGGGGATCGTCGGCGTGTACCCGAGGTCGGGGATCTCCACCATCCGTGCTCCCTACGTGACCAGGCTCGCCAGATGGTCGAGCGTCCGGCGACGGTCCTCGTCCCCGCCGGTGGGAATCGCGACGAGGTCGGTTGCACCGATCGCGGCGAGGTGTTGCACCTGGCGGGTCACCGACACCTCGTCACCAACGATCGACACGTCGGCGGGGCCGGCGACGCCCTCGCGGTCGAGCACGGCGCGGTACACGGGAATGTTGCCGTAGCCCGCGAGTTGCTCGTCGGCCTTGGCGCGCCCGTCGGCCTCGTCGTCGGTCACGATCGTGGGCAGGGCGACGACCACACGCGGTGCGGCGCGGCCCGCGGCCTCGGCCGCCGCGGTGATCAGCGGGACGACCTGCTCCTCCAGGGTGACCGGACCGGTGCACCAGGTGATCGTGCCCGAGGCGACCGCGCCGGCCAACTCCAGCATGCGGGGTTGCAGGGCAGCGAGGAGTACCGGCGGCGCCTCGGCGCCCGGGATCGCCAGCTTCGCACGCGCGGTGATCGTGTCGCCCGCGACGCCGACCTCCCCCTTCTCGAGCAACGGCACGAGGGCAGCGAGGTACTCGCGCATGTGCCGCGCCGGCCGGTCGTAGGACAGTCCGTAGCTGTCCTCGATCGCCGTCTTGTGCGAGAGCCCGAGGCCCAGGAGCAGGCGACCCCCGGTCGCCGCGTTCACGGTGAGCGCCTGGGCCGCGAGTGCGATCGGGTGACGTGGGTACGTCGGGATCACCGACGTGCCGAGCTGAACGCGCGGCACCTGCGTGCCCGCGATGGCGAGCACGGTGAGCGCGTCGTATCCGGCGCTCTGCGGGAGCCACGCCGACGCGAACCCACGATCGGCGACGGCCTGGAACCGGCGCACCATCTCGTCGAGCGGTGCGTACTCCTTCGTCGGGAAGAACACGCCGATCCGCACGGCGGCACGCTACGACGCCCCCGCGGTCACGGGCCAGCCCGCTCTAACGTTCCGCCCGCGAGTCGACCGCGTCGCGCTCGGTCGCGCGACGCGTGAGAGGCGACACGTGAGAAGGGACGGCGGCGATGACAGTTCGTGTCGAGCAGCGGGGTGCGGTGACGCTCGTCACCATCGACCGGCCCGAGCGCGCGAACGCGCTCGACGGAGCGACGATGGGCGGGCTCGGGTCGGCGTTCGCCGCGGCGGAAGCCGACGACTCGGTACGCGTCGTCGTGCTCACCGGCGCCGGCGACCGTGTCTTCTGCGCGGGGATGGACCTCAAGGCGCAGGGCGAGGAGCGGGTGCCGCCCCCGGGAACGCCCGGGCTCGAGGTGTTCATGAACCGCTGCTATCCCAAGCCGGTGATCGCGGCGGTGAACGGCACCGCGATGGGAGGCGGGTTCGAGCTGGTGATGGCGTCCGACATGGCGGTGGCAGCCGACCACGTGATGTTCGGCGTGCCGGAGGTGAAGCGGGGCATCGTCGGCGCGGGCTGCTCCACCCGCACTGCGGCGCGCGTGCCGCCGGCGATCGCGTACGAGATGACCCTCACGGGCGACCCGATCGACGCGCGACGCGCGCTCGAGCTCGGGCTCGTCAACGAGGTCGTCGCCCGCGACGAGCCGCTCGACCGAGCGATGGAGTTGGCGGCGCGCGTCGCGGTCAACGCCCCGATCGCGCTGCGCATCACCAAGCAGATCGTGTGGGAGGAGGCCCGCAACCACGACGCCGAGGAGTGGGCGGCCATCCGGGCGAAGGCAGCCCCCGCGTTCGCCAGCAACGACGCCCGTGAAGGCGCGGCCGCGTTCGCCGAACGGCGCGAGCCGGTCTGGACGGGCACGTAGGGTGAGGCCGTGGACCTGATCCGCCCGACCGACCCCCGTTCCGCCTTCCCGGAGCGTGCCACGCCGTCGGTCCGGCGGGTGATGCACCTCGACTACGACTGGATCGATGCGGTCGACGTCCACGTGATCGGCGCCGCGCGCGACGAGGTCACGGACGCCGACGGCACCCTCCACATCGTGCACGACGCGGCCGTCGACGTGACCACCGAGCAGGGGATGATCCGCGAGCTGGCGATCGAGCCTGCGGCCTTCGACGTGTCTCCGCTCCTCGGGCAGCCGCTCCGTTTGGGCTTCCGCGGCCGCGTCCGTCCGCTCTACGACGCCGGCGGCCGACCGCTCGGTCTGCTGCTCGACGATCTCCCCGGCGCGATGATCGCCGCCGGCTACGTGCTCGCGATGGAACGCACGATCGGGCCGGCGACCCCGACCGACGGGATGACCCTGTCGTCGCGCGACGGCGACGAGCTCCCGCGCGGCTATCACCAAGCGGATCTGTGCTCGGGCTGGCGCGCCGACGGCACGATGATGACCGCGGTGTACGCCGGCGAGATCCTCCCGTTCGAGCCGGTGGCGCCGGTGCCCGCGCTCCCGGAGGGCGCGGGATGGCCGGAGGTGCCGATCGCGGTGCCCGGCCTGCGCCGGCACCGACGCATCGACGTCGTGCCCGACGGTCGCGAGTGGCGCGTCGACGCCTGGTTCCGCGACACCTACCGCGACTCCGGCGGCGCACACGGATCGCTCCACGAGTACACCGTTGACCTCGTCGTCGACGCGCGCGACCGCACGGTCCTCGACGTGCGGGCGATCCCGCACGCGCTGCCGTGGTCGGAGTGCCCGGCCGCGGCCGAGGCGGTCGCCAAGCTCGTGGGCCAGCCCGTTGACGGCCTGCGGTCGGCCGTGCCCAAGGTGCTCCAGGGGATCGAGAGCTGCACGCACCTCACGAACGAGCTGCGCGAGCTCGCCGACCTCCCTGCGCTGGTCGCGTCGCTCACGAACGCGGCCGGGTAGCTCGCTACACCACGCCGGCGTCGTGCAGTGCGCGCACGTCGGCTTCGGGCAGGCCCAACTCGTCGACGAGCACGGCGCGGGTGTGCTCGCCCAAGGCCGGCACGTCCCGCACCACTGCGGTCGCGCCGTCGACGTGCAGCGGCGGGACGGGCACCCGCAGCGGCCCGACACCCGGCATCCGGTACTCGCTCCATCCCGCGGTGGTTCGGAGGTGCTCGTCGTCGAGCACGTCGCTCGCCGAGTTCACCGGCGCCACCGTGATGCCGCGTCGCTGCGCCTCGGTGAAGAACTCCTGCTTGGTGTAGCGACTCGTGAGCCCTTCGATCCAGGTGTCGAGCAGCTCGGCGTAGTGGATGCGGGCGATCGGCGTGCCCGAGAACTCCGCGGCCGTGATCTCCTCGACACCGGTCTCGTCGCGCACCCATTCGGCGAGGACGGTCCAGTGCTCGGGCATGTACGCCACGATGCTCACCGCGCCGTCCCTCGTCGCGTAGTGGCCGATCGGTCCGGCCTGCTTGCGCTTGCCACTGCGGGTCTGGTCGAAGCCGCCTTCGAGGAACACCAGCGGGCTCACCTCCATGGTCACGCTCATCGTGGCTTCCTGTACCGAGATGTCGACGAGTTGGCCGCGCCCGTGTTCACCGTCGCGCGCGGTCAAGGCCACGAGTGTGCCCATGACCGCGTTGAGCGCGGCCGCCATGTGCGACAGCCCACCGCCCGGCGCCACCGGGGCACGGTCGGCGTCGCCGATCGACGGCATCGCCCCGCTCGACGCCCAGCCGACGAGGTCGCTCCCACGCCAGCGCCGGCGCGGCCCGGTGAGGCCGAACGGAGTCACCGACGTGTACACGAGCCGCGGGTTGCACGCCCGGAGCGCGTCGTACCCGAGACCGAGGGCTTCCATCGCGCCCACCGCCGCGCTCGTCACCAGCACGTCGCTCGCGCCGACGAGCGAACGGAAGACGTCCCGCCCGGGCGCGGCGGTCAGGTCGACCGTGACCGACCGCTTGCCGGCCGCCGTGTACGCGAAGTGCGCGCTCACGGTCTCGCCGGACGGCGCCTGCACCAGTGGCGGCACCTCGCGCGCCGGCGAGCCGGTCGGTGGCTCGACGAGCACGACGTCGGCGCCCATGTCGGCGAGCATGCGGCCCGCGTAGGCCGACGGCTCGCCGCTCGAGTCGAGGACGCGGACACCATCGAGCAGGTCGATCCCGGTCACGGCGGCGTCTCGTCACTCAGATCCTGCATCATCTGCGCCGCAGGGTCGAAGGTCGGCTCCCCCCACGGAAGGAGCCGCTGCACC
>DASPTH010000029.1:0-9883 GCA_035623515.1 Acidimicrobiia bacterium | reverse complement strand
CTGGGCCGCCGGTCCTCGCAGAACTCACGCTGGCGATCGACTCGCAAGCGGCAGTGGCGATGGACCAACGGTCACCAGGGGTGCGTCGGAAGCCTGACCGCCTCCAACACCCCAATGGTGGACCAGTGAGCGGCAGGCGAGCGAGCGTCCGCGAGCCGGGTATCCCGCCTCGCAGCGAGCGAGCCGAGAGTCAGGAGCGAGCCGAGAGTCAGGCGCCGCGCTTCGACCAGACGTCCCGGACGAGCGAGGGGCCGAAGTCCTCCTTGTGCACGTAGGCGACGGCACCGCACTCGTCGGCGTCGGCGGGGAGGTCGTCCGCCTGGTAGGTGGACAGGAGCATCACGACGGCATCGGGGTGGTTGGTCATGATGCGCCGGGTGGCCTCGATGCCGTTGATGCCGGGCAGGTTGATGTCCATCAGCACGAGGCCGGGGGCGAGCGCGTCGGCCATCCGCACCGCCTCCTCGCCGCTCTCCGCTTCACCCACGACCTCGAAGCCGGGTGTTGCGGTCACGACCGCGCGAGCGGCGCGGCGAAACGGTGCCTGGTCGTCGACGATGAGGACGGGCACCGAGTCGGCCACGACGCCATTGTCCCACCGGCCCGCGTGCAGTGGCAGGGTGTGGACACCCGGGGCGGGGGTGGGGTCAGCCCTCCGCGTGCTCCGAGTGGACGTCGGGACCCCGCAGGTTCAGACTCCGAGCGTGGGGAGTGCCCGCACCTACTACGAGCGGCTCGGGGTGGAGCCGTCGGCCTCCCCGTCGGAGATCCGCGCCGCGTACCGCAAGCTCGCCCGCCGCTACCACCCGGACGTCAGTAACGGGAAGGCCTCCGCCGCGATGGCCGCCGTCAACGAGGCGTGGCGAGTGCTCGGCGATCCCGAGCGGCGCGCGGAGTACGACGCGACCTTGGTGCCGCGTGAACCGCCGCGGCCCTCCGCGGCGCGTGGCCGACCGCCGACCGCGCCACCCGCCACGGCACCCGACGCCACGCGCGATTCGCGTCCGTCGTGGTGGAACGAGCCGCTCACGGACGACCCGAACCTCGATGTTCCGATCACCGACGGGCGGACGGTGCAGGCGCTCGGGATCCTGGTGGCGCTCGCCGGCGCGCTCGCGCTCGCGGGCATCCTCGCGCTCTTCGCCTACGCGATCCTCTGGGCCGGCTGACCGAGCGCCGCTCAGGCCGTCCGGTCGGCGAGGTACAGGAGCACGGCCTTCACGCGGCGGTTCACGTCGGGTTCCTCCGACAAACCGAGTTTGGAGAACACCGAGTTGATGTGCTTCTCGACCGCGCGCTCGGACAGCCCCAGTGCGGCGGCGACGGACGCGTTGTTGCGGCCCTGTGCCATCTCGTCGAGCACCTCGTGCTCGCGTGGCGTGAGGTGGTCGAGCCGCGAGTCGGCGCGGCGTGATCGTGCGGTGACGAGCGCCTCGACGACCTTCGGGTCGATCACCGACCCGCCCTGCGCGACCTCCTGGATCGCCCGTAGCAACTGATCGATGTCGGAGACGCGCTCCTTGAGCAGGTATGCGCGCCGCTCCGACCCCGCGTCGAGCAGTTCGAGCGCGTAGCCGGGCTCGACGTACTGGCTCAGGACGACGACGCCGATCTCCGGGTGGGTCTCACGGATCTGCTTCGCGGCCCGTACACCCTCGTCCGTGCCGGTGGGAGGCATCCGGATGTCGGTGACGACCACGTCGGGACGCTCCGACTCGACGGTCACGAGCAGTTCGTCGTAGTCCTCGCAGGCACCGGCGACCTCGACCTCGGGTGACGCCTCGAGGAGCCGGACGACGGCCTCGCGGACGAGGTAGTTGTCCTCGGCTACCACGACGCGGATCGGCACGCCCGTACGCTACGCCGTCATGCGCTCGCTACGTCGTATCGCCGGTGCCGCGTTGCTCGCGGTCGCGGTCGTGATCGCCGTGACCGGTTCCTCACCCGCGGCGACGGACACGTACGAGAAGATCAAGAGCTACGACGTCGACATCACCATCCAGCCCAACGGTGATCTCCTCGTCCGCGAGACGATCGTGTACTTCTTCAACGAGCCGCGCCACGGCATCTACCGCGACATCCTCGACCGCGTCGACTACACGCAGCGACCGAACCACGATCGCGTCTACCCGATTGACGTGATCTCCGTGCGGGCGTCGGAGGGAACGCCCGCCGACTACGACGTGAGCAGCGAAGGTGACTTCTTGCGCATCAAGATCGGCGACCCCGACCGCGAGATCACGGGCGACCACACGTACGAGATCACCTACCGAGTGCGCGGCGCCTTGAACGGGTTCCAGGACCACGACGAGCTGGTGTGGAACGCAGTGGGCGACCGCTGGCCGGTGCCGATCGGCGCGGTGCACGTCGCCGTGCACGCGCCGGCGGCGATCACCGCCGTGAACTGCGCCGAAGGCGAGTACGGGTCGAACCAGCCGTGCGGGTCGGCGTCGGCCGACGGCGACACCGCCACCTTCACCGCCAAGCAGGTGTTCGACGGCTGGTCGCTCGGGCCGTTCCAGGGCATGACCGTCACGGTGGCGCTGCCGAAGGGTGCCGTGCCCGACCCGAAGCCGATCCTCGAGGAGCGCTTCACGCTCGCGTCCGCGTTCCGCGTCACTCCGAGTACCGGCGGCCTCTCGGTCGGCCTCCTCGTGCTCCTCGTCCTCGGCGTCCTCGGTTCGGTCTGGTTCGTCGGCCGCGACCGCCGCTACAAGGGCTCCGCGGTGGACGCGGCCTTCGATCCCGGGGTCCCGGACGCGCCCGAGGAACGCGTGCCGCTCTTCGGCGAGCACGAGACGCCCGTCGAGTTCGCGCCACCGGGCAACCTCCGCCCCGGGCAGGTGGGCACGCTCGTCGACTTCCACGCCAACCCGCTCGATGTGACCGCCACGATCGTCGATCTCGCGGTGCGCGGCTACCTCGTGATCTCGGAAGTCGAGCCCGAGGGGAAGCACTTCGCCTCGGGGGACTGGAAGTTCACGCGCAAGAAGCAAGACGACGACGCGCTGCTGCCCTACGAGAAGGACCTGCTCGACGGTCTGTTCCGCGACGGTGACGAGGTCCGGCTGTCGGAGTTGCGCTACGAGTTCGCCGGCCGCATGAGTGCCGTCATCGACGAGCTCCAGCGCGACGCGCAACAGCGCGGGTGGTTCGCGCAGCGCGTCGGTACGGGGGGCTGCGCGTTCGTCGTCTACGGCATCCTCCTCGTGCTCCTCGGCATCGGCCTGACGATCGGGCTCGCGATCGCGACCCACGCGGCCCTCGTCGGGCTCCCGGTGATCGTGGGCGGGATCGTGATGATCGTCGCCGCGCACTGGGCGCCGCGCCGTACCGCCAAGGGCTACGCGGTGCTGCGGCACGTCGACGGGTTCCGGCGCTTCATCGAGGAGTCGGAGAAGCAGCGCGCGCAGTTCGCCGAGAAGAAGAACCTCTTCACCGAGTACCTTCCCTTTGCCATCGTCTTCGGCGCGACCGAGAAGTGGGCCCACGCGTTCGCGGGGCTCGGCGCGGAGCCGCCCGACACGAGCTCCTGGTACGTGTCGAGCGGCGCGTTCGACTACACCGCGTTCTCGGGCGCGATCGACAGCTTCACCGTCGCGAGCGCCGGCACGCTCACCTCGACGCCGCCGTCGACGTCGAGCTCGAGCGGCTCGTCGGGATTCTCCGGCGGCGGCTTCTCGGGCGGAGGCGGCGGAGGCGGAGGCGGCGGTTCCTGGTAGCGGGCGCCGGTAGCCTCACGCGGCACACCACCAGGCGGCGCGCACGCGGAGGCATCGTGGGACCACTGAACGGCGTGAAGGTGATCGAGCTCGGCGGCATCGGGCCGGGACCGTTCGCCGGGATGCTGCTCTGCGACATGGGCGCCGAAGTCGTGCGCGTGGATCGCGCTGCGGCCGCCGGGCAGCGCACCGGAACCGACTCGATCACGAGCCGCGGCCGCCGCGCGGTCGCGATCGACCTCAAGAACCCCGACGGTGTCGAGTGTGTGTTGCGCCTCGTCGAACGAGCCGACGGGCTCATCGAGCCCTTCCGACCCGGCGTCATGGAGCGCCTCGGCCTCGGTCCCGACGTGTGCCTCGGCCGAAACCCCCGCCTCGTCTACGGCCGCATGACCGGGTGGGGCCAGGACGGCCCGCTCGCACACGTAGCCGGTCACGACATCAACTACATCTCTTTGGCGGGCGCGCTCGCGCACTTCGCGCGCAAGGGTGGCCAGCCCACACCGCCGCTCAACCTCGTCGGCGACTACGGCGGCGGGGGGATGCTGCTCGCGTTCGGGATCGTGTGCGGGATCCTCGAGGCGCGGTCGTCGGGCCAGGGCCAGGTGATCGACGCGGCGATGGTCGACGGCGCCGCGCTCCTCATGGCCGCGATCTGGGGCTTCCGCAACAGCGGGCTCTGGCTCGAGGACACCGGCGTGAACCTGCTCGACACTGGAGCCGCTTACTACGACACCTACGAGACCAAGGACGGCACGTGGATCTCCCTCGGCGCGATCGAGGACCAGTTCTTCGCCGAGTTCCTCGAGCGCGTCGGCTTCGACCCGGCCGAGTTCGTGCACCGCACTGCGCGCGACCGTTGGCCGGCGATGCACGATCGGTTCGCCGAGCTGTTCCGCACCAAGACGCGCGACGAGTGGTGCGAGCTCCTCGAGGGGACGGACGTGTGCTTTGCCCCGGTGCTCCCCATGAGCGAGGCGATGACGCACCCGCACATCGTGGCGAGGGGCACGATCGTCGAGGAGAACGGCTCGCCGCAGCCCGCGCCGGCGCCGCGCTTCTCGCGCACGCCGGGCACCATCGGCGGCCCCGCGCACCTCGCCGGCGACGACACCGATTCCACCCTCGCCGACTGGGGCTTCGCCCGCGACGAGATCGCCGCGCTCCACGCGTCGAAGGCCGTCGCCCAGACTTGACTGCTCTTGGCGTTACGGACCCACCTGATCGGTGGGGTCTGTGACGCCAAAACGGTGAAGCGTCACATCAGCCCCAGCACCTGCTCGGCGCGCGCGTCGAGGTCGGGTACGTCGGAGGTGAGGGTGACGTGGCCGAGCTTGCGGCCGGCGCGCGGGGACTTGCCGTAGTCGTGGAGGTGCGCGGCCGGGACGGCGGCGACGGCGGCGCGGTCGGGCAGGCGCCCGATGCAGTTCACCATCACGCTCTCGCCGCGCGCGACCGTCGGGCCGAGACGCCAGCCGAGCACCGCACGCAGATGGTTCTCGAACTGGCTCGTGGCCGCGCCCTCGATGGTCCAGTGGCCCGAGTTGTGGACGCGCGGCGCGAACTCGTTGGCGAGCAGGTCGCCGCCGACGTCGAAGAACTCGATGGCCAGCACCCCCACGTGGTCGAGCTCCTCGAGCAGCTTGCGCGCGTACTCCTCGGCGCGTTCCTGCAGCGCGGAATCGAGCCGCGGTGCCGGCGCGCGCGTGACGCGCAGGATCCCGTCGGAGTGCAGGTTCTCGACTACGGGCCAGCAGGCCACCGTGCCGTCCATCGCGCGCACCGCGACAACTGACACCTCGCGATCGAACGGCACGAACGCCTCGAGCACGAGCGGCGCGGCACCGAGCGAGTGCCACGCCGGTTCGACGTCGTCGGCGCTCCGGAGCACGCGCTGCCCCTTGCCGTCGTAGCCACCGCGCCGGGTCTTCAGCACCGCCGGCAGCCCGACGCCCTCGATCGCCGCGTTGAGCTCCTCCCGCGAGTCGACGGGCGCGAACTCCGGCGTGGCGATCCCGACGGCCCGAAACGCCTGCTTCTCGACGAGCCGGTCCTGCGACACCTCGAGCGAGCGCGCGCCGGGGTGTACCGGCACGCGCGAGGCGAGGAAGCGCGCGGCGTCGGCGGGCACGCCCTCCCATTCGTAGGTGACGACGTCGGCACCGGCGACCACCTCCTCGAGCGCCGCCTCCTCGCCGAGCGCGGCGACGACGAGGTGGCCCACCGCGCCGGCGGGCGCGTCCGCGGACGGGTCGAGGAAGCGGAACCGCAACCCGAGCGGGATGCCCGCGAGGCCGAGCATGCGGCCGAGCTGGCCGCCGCCGAGCACCGCGACCGTCGCGTGCACCTCCATCCGGTCTGTCTACCGCGTGGTTCGGGTAACACGTTGCACCGTGGAGGAGGTCGTCGGCGTCGGGGTGCTCGTGGCGGTCCTCGTGCTGATCGTCTGGGGTCGTCTCCCCGACGTGCTCGTGACCGTCCCGGCCGCGGTCTTCGTCGTCGCGGTGGGGATCGTGAGCATCGACGACGCGCGCCGCACCCTCGACCGCCTCGCGCCCACGATCGGCTTCCTCGCCGCCGTCTTCGTCGTCGCCGAGGTCGCCCGCGTCGCCGGCCTGTTCGACGCGCTCGGCCTGGTCGTCGCGCGCCGGTCGCACCGCTCGGCGACGCGGCTCGTGCTGCTCGTCTCGGGTGCTGCCATCGCGGTGACCGTGCTCATGAGTCTCGACGCCACCGCCGTTTTCCTCACGCCAATCGTCGTCCGCGTCGTCCGTGCGCGGGGCGCCGATCCCGCGCCGCCGCTGCTCGCGACGACGCAGCTCGCGAACGCCTCGTCGAGTCTCCTTCCCGTGTCGAACCTCACGAACCTGCTCGTGTTCTCGGCGAGCGGCCTGAGCTTCGGCGGCTTCGCCGCCCGGATGCTGTTGCCGACCGCGGTTGCCTCTTCCGTCGTGGTCGCGGCGAGCGTGCGCGACGCCGCGCGCAACCCCGAGCTCGCGGCCGACCCGGATGATGCGCCGGCCGGGCTCGACTGGTTCGCGCGCACCGTGCTCGCCGGCATCGCCACGCTGCTCGTCGCGTGCTTCGTGACGTCGGCGCTCGGCGGGGAGCCGGCGATCGCCGCGCTCGTGGTGGCGGCCGTCGTCGCCGGGGTCGCCCTCGTCGCCCGGCGACTCTCCGCACCGGCCGTCCTCGGTGCCACCGCGCCGACGTTCCTGCTGTTCGTCGCCGGTCTCGCCGTGGTGGTCGCCGCTGCGGTCGACCACGGCATCGGTGACGTCGCGCGGGACGTGCTCCCGCACGGCGACGGGCTTGCCGCGCTCTTGGGGGTGACCTTCGTCGCCGCCCTCCTCGCGAACCTCGTGAACAACCTCCCGGCGACGCTGGTGCTGTCGACAGTGATTCCCGCGCACGCCTCGGCCACGCTCCTCGCCATGCTGGTGGGAGTCAACGTCGGACCGAACCTCGGCTATCCGGGCTCGCTCGCCACGCTGCTCTGGCGTCGTGCGGTGCGCGACGAGCAGATCGAGCCGAGCCGGCGAGCGTTCTACCGACTCGGTGTGCTCACGACGCCGGCCGCGCTCGTGCTCGGTACCGTCGCGCTCTGGTGCACGCTCCAGGTCCTCGGCTGACGCGCCCGTGCTCGACGAATCGCTTCGGGGTGCGCGACCCCGAGCCGCTAATCTTGCGCGATCGCAGCCGGGCCACCGTCGTCCCTTCTGCACCCGGTCCCGTTTGATGTTGGTGCATGTCTGGATCTGAGATGACGAAGGCCGACGACTCCGCCGCGCCCGTCGGGGTGCCCTTCAGCGCCCTGCCCGCGCCGTTCGGGCTCTACGACCCGCGGTTCGAGCACGACGCCTGCGGGGTGTCCTTCGTCGTCGACGTGAAGGGCCGCGCCAGCCGGGAGATCATCGACACTGCGCTCGGCGCGCTGTGCAACCTCGACCACCGTGGCGCGCAGGGCGCCGAGGTGAACACCGGCGACGGCGCCGGGATCCTCGTGCAAGTGCCCGACCGGTTCCTGCGCGCGGTCGCGGGCTTCGACCTCCCGCTCGCGGGTTGCTACGGCGTGGGGCTGGCGTTCCTACCCCTCGATCGCACCGACGCCGAGAAGGCGACGGCCCGAGTCGAGCAGATCGTCGCGGAGGAGGGCCTGCGCGTCCTCGGGTGGCGCGTGGTGCCCACCGACGACTCCATGATCGGTCCCACCGCGCGCAGCGTGATCCCGAGCTTTGCGCAGCTCTTCGTCGACGACCCGGCCGGTGCGGCGGGGATCGAGCTCGACCGCAAGCTCTTCGTCGTGCGCAAGCGCTGTGAGCACGAGATCGCGAACGGGCCCACCGGCGCCGGCGTGGCCGTGTACTTCCCGTCGCTGTCGTGCCGGACGCTCGTCTACAAGGGGATGCTGAACACGCTGCAACTCCCCGAATTCTTCCCCGACCTCCGCGACGAGCGCATCGAGTCGGCGTTGGCGCTCGTGCACAGCCGGTTCTCGACCAACACGTTTCCCACGTGGCCCCTCGCCCACCCGTACCGCTACATCGCGCACAACGGCGAGATCAACACTGTGCAGGGAAACCGCAACTGGTTGCGCGCACGCGAGTCGATGATGTCGACCCCGCTCGTCCCGGGGCTCGAGCGCGCGTTCCCGATCACCACCCCCGGCGCGTCCGACACCGCGACCTTCGACGAGTGCCTCGAGCTGCTCGCGCTGGGCGGTCGCCCGATCTGGCACGGGGTGCTGATGATGATCCCCGAGGCCTGGGAGAACCACGCCACGATGTCTCCCGACCGGCGCGCGTTCTACCGCTACCACGCGTCGTTGATGGAGCCGTGGGACGGCCCGGCGTCGATCGCGTTCACCGACGGGTCGGTGATCGGGGCGGTGCTCGACCGCAACGGGCTGCGCCCGAGCCGCTACTGGGTCACCGACGACGACCGCGTGATCATGGCGAGCGAGACCGGCGTGGTCGACATCGATCCCGCGCGTGTCGTCAAGAAGGGCCGGCTCCAACCCGGCCGGATGTTCCTCGTCGACACCACCAAGGGCCGGATCGTCGACGACGAGGAGATCAAAGCGGAGCTGGCCGGCGAGCATCCGTACGCGCAGTGGCTCGCGCGTGGGCTCGTCCACCTGCACGACCTGCCCGAGCGCGAGCACGTCGTGTACAGCCACGAGTCGGTGCTCCGGCGCCAGACGACGTTCGGGTACACGCACGAGGAGCTCAAGCTGCTCGTGGCGCCCATGGCCCGCACTGGGAGCGAGGCGCTGGGCTCGATGGGCACCGACACGCCGGTCGCAGTGCTCTCCGATCGCCCGCGCATGCTCTTCGACTACTTCCAGCAGGTCTTCGCGCAGGTCACCAACCCGCCGCTCGACGCGATCCGGGAGGAGCTGGTGACGTCGCTCTCGTCGACGATCGGCACCGAGGGCAACCTGCTCGACCCGGGTCCGGAGTCGTGCGTGCAGGTGGAGCTGCCGTTCCCCGTCATCGACAACGACGAGCTCGCCAAGCTCGTCCACATCGACCAGGACGGCGACCGGCCGGAGTTCGCCGCGCACGTGATCTCGGGCCTGTACCAGGTCGCCGGCGGCGGCGCCGCGCTGCGCGAGGCGCTCGACCGCGTGCGCCACGAGGCCTCCGCCGCGATCGCGGAGGGTCGGCGCATCCTGGTGCTGAGCGACCGCGACTCCAACGCGGAGTGGGCGCCCATCCCGTCGCTGCTCTTCACCGCCGCGGTGCACCACCACCTCATCCGCGAGAAGAGCCGCACCAAGGTGGGGCTCGTGGTGGAGGCGGGCGACGCCCGCAGGTGCACCACATGGCACTGCTCGTCGGGTACGGCGCGGGCGCGATCAACCCGTACCTCGCCTTCGAGACGATCGAGGACCTCATCTCGGCCGGGCTGCACGGCCTCGGTGAGATGGAGCCCAAGAAGGCGGTCAAGAACTACATCAAGGCCGCGGGCAAGGGCGTGCTCAAGGTGATGTCGAAGATGGGCATCTCCACGGTCGCGTCCTACACCGGCGCGCAGGTGTTCGAGGCGATCGGTCTCGACCAGGAGCTCGTCGACGAGTACTTCACCGACACGGTGTCGCGCCTCGGCGGCATCGGCCTCGACGAGATCGCCGAGGAGGTCGGTCGTCGCCATCGCAT
>DASPTH010000027.1:0-22924 GCA_035623515.1 Acidimicrobiia bacterium | reverse complement strand
GTTTCACCGTGTAGGTGCCGTCGAGCGCGGAGTCGGCGGAACCGGTCCCGCTGTTCGTGGCGGTGGTGGTCTGGAGCGGCGTCTGCTTGATCGCGGCGGGTGGCGACGGGTTGCTCTTGAGGAAGAAGTACCAACCGGCGAACGCTGCGACGGCGAGGACGACGAGGCCGCCACCGACGATGAGCAGCACCTTCTTCATCGAGAGAGAGTACGGGCGGGTCTGGTGCGCGGATCAGGCGCGCTCTCAGTGCGCCATCAGGGTTGACACCGAGCCCCGAGACCTGCCAGTATGGTAGGTTCATGGAGGACGCACGCGCAGCCGTCATCGTCATTCCGTAGCGAACGCCGGTCCCGGCGTTCGCGTCCGACCGTCCACTTCGGGCCTCCCCGGAGTCGGGCGGTTTTTCGTTGCCAGGGCACAGTGGGACCAGTGATCGAGGACGACAGGGAAAGCCCATGACCTACCGCATCGGGATCATCGGCGGGGACGGCATCGGCCCCGAGGTGGTGGCCGAGGCCGTCAAGGCGCTCGACGCGACCGGCGTCGCGTACGAAGCCGTGCCGTTCGATCTCGGCTGGGAGCGCTACGAGCGCGACGGCGTGGTGCTGCCGGACGAGGACCTCGAGGCCATCCGCAAGCTCGACGCGGTGCTCCTCGGCGCGGTGGGTGCGCGAGCCGGAGTGGGTGCGGGCGTCGTGGAACGCGGCATCCTGCTGCGGTTGCGCTTCGAGCTCGACCTGTACGTGAACCACCGACCGTTCGTCGCCGCTCCGGACGCGCGCCACCCCGACATCGACCTGGTGGTCGTGCGCGAGAACACCGAGGGCGTCTATGCCGGCGAGGGAGGCTTCCTCCGGAAGGGGACGCCGCACGAGATCGCCACGCAGGGGTCGGTCAACACCCGGATGGGGGTCGAGCGGTGCGTGCGGTACGCGTTCGACCTCGCACGCCCGCGAGCTCGCAAGCACCTCACGCTCGTGCACAAGACGAACGTCCTCACGTTCGCCGGCGACCTGTGGCAGCGCACGTTCGACGAGGTCGCCATCGAGTACCCCGACATCGCGACCGCCTACAACCACGTCGACGCCGCCTGCATCTACTTCGTGCAGGACCCGGGCCGCTTCGACGTGATCGTCACGGACAACATGTTCGGCGACATCATCACGGACCTCGGTGGCGCGGTCGCCGGTGGGATCGGCCGTTCGGCGTCGGCCAACCTGAACCCGGCGCGCACGGGACCGTCGATCTTCGAGCCGGTGCACGGCTCGGCCCCCGACATCGCCGGCACGGGCCGGGCCGACCCGCGCGCGGCGATCGTCTCGGCCGCGATGATGTTGGAGTTCCTGGGCGAGCGAGACGCCGCGACCCGAATACGTGCGGCGGTCGAAGGTTCCGACGACGTCACCGGATCCACCACGGAGATCGGCGACGCGATCAGCAGGAGGGTGTAGCGAGATGCCGTTCGAGAAGACCGAGAAGATCTGGATGGACGGGGAGCTGGTGCCGTGGGACGAGGCCCGGGTGCACGTCCTCACGCACAGCCTCCACTACGGGTCGGGCGTGTTCGAGGGCATCCGCACGTACGCGACGGCCGACGGCCCGGCGGTGTTCCGTCTCACCGACCACATCGACCGCATGCTCGACTCCGCGGCGCTCGTCATGATGGAGATCCCGTACTCGCGCGAGGAATTGGTCGAGGCGTGCAAGCTCGTGGTGCGAGAGAGCGGGCTCGACTCGTGCTACGTGCGCCCGATCGCGTACCTCGGCTACGGCGAGATCGGCCTGAACCCGCTGCCGTGCCCGGTCAACGTGTCGATCGCGGTGTGGCCGTGGGGCGCGTACCTGGGTGAGGAGAGCCTCGCCAAGGGCGTGCGGGTGAAGGTCTCGTCGTGGCGCCGCATGGACCCGAACATCAACCCGGTGGCTGCGAAGGGCACGGGCATCTACATCAACTCGAGTCTGGCGAAGATCGAGGCCGTGCACTCCGGTTACGACGAAGCCATCATGCTGAACACACAGGGCTACGTCGCCGAGTGCACCGGCGAGAACGTCTTCATCGTGCGCGACGGGGTGCTCGTCACGCCCACACTCGCCAGCGGTGCCCTCGCCGGCATCACGCGTGACTCGATCATGACCATCGCCCGCGACCTCGGGTACGAGGTGCGGGAGGAGCAACTGCTCCGTCACGACCTCTACCTGGCCGACGAGGCGTTCCTCACCGGCACGGCCGCGGAGGTGGTGCCGATCCGCTCGGTCGACGAGCGCGTCATCGGCGACCCCGGCGAGGTCACCCGCAAGCTCCAGGAGACCTACCTCGCCACCGTGCACGGGCAGGTCGAGCGCTACAAGGACTGGTTGGAGTACGTCGATGCCTGAGGTGCCCCAACTTCTGCCCGAGCGGATCGAGATCTACGACACGACGCTGCGCGACGGGTCGCAACTCGAGGGGATCTCGCTCACCGTCGACGACAAGCTGCGGATCGCCGAGCAGCTCGACTGGCTCGGCGTCGACTTCATCGAGGCGGGCTGGCCGGGCGCCAACCCGAAGGACGACGAGTTCTTCCGGCGCGCACCCTCGGAGCTGCGGCTCGACACGAGCACGCTCGTGGCGTTCGGGTCGACGCGTCGCAAGAAGGGCAGGGTCGACTCCGACGACACGCTCCGCAACCTGCTCGCCGCCGGGACGTCGACCGTGTGCATCGTGGGCAAGACGTGGGACTACCACGTGCTCGAGGCGCTCGAGACGACACTCGACGAGGGCGTGGCGATGGTGTCGGACTCCGTTGCGTACCTCCGGGCCGACGGCCGCGAGGTCTTCTTCGACGCGGAGCACTTCTTCGACGGCTACCGCCGCAACCCCGAATTCGGCCTGCGTGTACTCGAAGGCGCGGCGGAAGCCGGCGCGTCGCGGCTCGTGCTCTGCGACACGAACGGTGGCACCCTGCCGTACGAAGTCGAGGAGACGGTACGCGCCGTCGTCGACTACTTCGGGGGTGACGTCGGGATCGCCGTCCACCTCCACGACGACGCGGGGACCGGCGTCGCCAACGCGCTCGCCGGCGTGCGAGGTGGCGCCATCCAGGTGCAGGGGACGATCAACGGCTACGGCGAGCGCACGGGCAACTGCAACCTCACCACGATCATCCCGAACCTCGCGCTGAAGATGGGAGTCGCGACCATCCCGGAGGACCGGCTCGAACGGCTCACCCCCGTCGCGCACCACGTCGCCGAGCTCGTGAACATGGTGTTGAACCCCCAGGCGCCCTACGTGGGCACGTCGGCGTTCGCCCACAAGGCGGGCTTGCACGTGAGCGCGATCGTCAAGCGACCCGACGCGTACGAGCACGTCCAACCGGATTCGGTCGGTAACGGCACGCGGTTCGTGGTGTCCGAGCTCGCCGGGAAGAGCACGCTCACGCTCAAGGCCAAGGAGCTCGGGCTCGCGCTGGACGGCCCGCAGCTCAACGACCTCGTGGACACCTTGAAGCGGATGGAGCACGAGGGGTACCACTTCGAGGTAGCCGACGCGTCGCTCGAGCTGCTGATGCTGCGGGCGACGGGGTGGGAGCAGCGGTGGTTCGAGGTGGAGTCGTTCCGCGTGATCACCGACGACGACGCTCCGTCGTCGACCCCGGGTGACGCAACCACCGAAGCCACCATCAAGGTGCACATCGGCAGCGCGCGCGTCATCGCCACCGCCGAGGGCAACGGCCCGGTGAACGCGCTCGACACCGCGCTGCGCGCCGCGATCGGCGAGCGGCACCCCGCGCTCGCGCACGTGCACCTCACCGACTACAAGGTGCGGGTCCTCGACACTGCGAAGGGCACCGGCGCGGTGACGCGCGTGCTCGTCGACTCCACGAACGGCGATCGCACGTGGACCACGATCGGCGTGAGCGAGAACATCATCGAAGCGTCGTGGCAGGCGCTCTACGACTCGCTCGTCTACGGCTTGCTCCATGCCCCGGGATCCGAGTAGCACGGCACCATGCCGACCGACCCGTACGTCGCGCCGCAGCTCGACGACGCGCCGCGCCAGGTGCCGAACCTCGCCCCGGGTGTGCGCTACCCGCCGGCGAAGGGCTGGCGCGCCGACCGGCCGGGCGACCTCGAGGGCGCACAGCCCAGGGGCGCCCTCCTCGGGCGGCCGGGCCCCAACGTCGGGTACGCGCTCACGCTCGCGGAGCGGGCGCGCGACAAGCTCTCGCTCGGGCCCCACGAGGCGGCCGACGACGCGGTTGCCGTCGTCGCCGAGGTCGCGATGAAGCGAGCGGCTTCGTACGGTCGTGCGCCGGTGATGATCGACGTCGACGTGGCGTCGTCGCTGCTCGGCTACAAGGGCGAGGTCGATCCCGCCTTCGTCGCCTGGCGCACGCAAGCCGTCCACGGGGCCCAGCACGAGTACGACGTGCGGCGCGCGATCGTGGACGCGGTCCCGGATGCGGTGCTCCGCATGCCTCCGCAGGTCGCGCCGCTCATGATCGAGTTCCGTTCACAGCTCCGGCAGTCGCTCGACGCCGGAGACTGACGCTCGGGCCGGGATGCTCACACCGGAACAGCAGGAGCTGCGGGACACGTTCCGGCGGTTCGCCGAACGCGAGATCGCGCCGCATGCCGCGGAGGCCGACGAGCGCGCCGAGTACCCATGGAAGAGCTTCGAGGCCTACCGCAACTCGGGCTTCGTCCGGCTCGGTTATCCGGAGGAGTTCGGAGGCGAGGGCGCCGACACGGTGACGTACGCGCTCCTCGTCGAGGAGATGGCTCGGGTGTGCGCGTCGTCGGCGCTCTTCGTGATCATCTCGAGGCTGGCGATGACGCCCGTCCTGCAGTTCGGGAGTGCCGAGCTGAAGCAGCGCTTCGTGCCGCGCGTCGCGTCGGGCGAGCTCCAGGCGAGCTATTGCCTGTCCGAGCCCGATGCCGGTAGTGACGTCGCCAACATGAGCGCCCGAGCCGTGCGCGACGGCGACCGCTACGTGCTGCGCGGGACCAAGGCGTGGATCACGAACGCGGGGATCTCCGACCTCTACGTGGTGTTCGCCAAGACCGATCCCGACCAGGGTCACCGCGGGATGAGCGCGTTCGTCGTCGAACGTGACACCCCGGGCTTCACCATCGGGGAACCCGAGGTGAAGATGGGAATTCGGGGCTCTCCGACCTGCGAGATCTCGCTCGACGAGGTGGTCGTGCCCGCGGAGAACCGGATCGGTGCCGAGGGCCAGGGCTTCGCGTGCGCGATGGGCGCGCTCGACTCGTCGCGGCCGATCATCGGCGTGCAGGCCCTGGGCATCGCGCAGGGCGCGCTCGACGTCGCCACGCAGTACGTGCAGCAGCGACGGCAGTTCGGCCAGCGCATCGCCGACTTCCAGGGCATCCAGTTCATGCTCGCCGACATGGCGACGCAGGTCGAGGCGGCGCGCCTGCTCCTGTACGAGGCGTGCGAGCTCCTCGACGCCGGCGACCCGCGAGTCTCGAAGACGGCGTCGATGGCGAAGTTGTTCGCGAGCGAGACCGCGATGAGGGTGACCACCGACGCCGTGCAGCTCTTCGGCGGCGCCGGGTACACGCGGCGGTTCCCCGTCGAGCGCATGATGCGCGACGCCAAGATCACCCAGATCTACGAGGGCACGAGCCAGATCCAGCGCGTGGTCATCGCGCGCCGCCTCTTGGACGAGTCCGGTCGTCAGAGTTCCTAGGATCGGCTGATGGCCGACATCCGGGTGCGCTACTCGCCGGCGCCGACCGGCGAGATCCACGTCGGCAACGCGCGCACGGCACTCTTCAACTGGCTCTACGCGCGCCATCACGAGGCCGTGTTCATCCTCCGTATCGAGGACACCGACCGCTCGCGTACCACCGACGCGGCCATCATCGGCGTGCAGGAGACGCTGCGTTGGCTCGGGATCGACTGGGACGAGGGCCCCGTGCTCCAGAGCGCACGCACCGACCTCTACCGGGCCGCGGTCGATCGGCTCTTCGCCGACGGCGCGGCCTACGAGTGCTTCTGCACGGAGGCGGAGATCCGTGAGCGGAACGAGGCCGCCCGCGCCGCGGGCCGTCCCCCCGGTTACGACGGCCACTGCCGCGCCCTCACCACCGAGCAACGGGCAGCGTACGAGGCGGAAGGGCGGCCCCGCGTCGTGCGCTTCCGGACGCCCGACTCCGGCGTCAGCCGCTTCCACGACCTCATCCGTGGCGACGTCGAGGTCGACTGGTCCCTCATCCACGACTTCGTGATCGTGCGGAGCGACGGCTCTCCGATCTTCTTCCTCGCCAACGCGGTCGACGACATCGACATGGGGATCACCCATGTGATCCGGGGCGAGGACCTCCTCGACACCACGCACCGGGTGCTCGCGCTGCGGGCGGCGCTGGGTGGCGGTTCCGCGCCCGTGTACGCACACCTTCCGCTGATCCTCGCGTCCGATCGGGCGAAGCTGTCGAAGCGCCACGGCGCCGACGCGGTCGAGGAGTTCCGCGCCGAGGGCTACCTGCCCGAGGCGCTGCTCAACTACCTCGCGCTGCTCGGGTGGGCACCGGCAGGCGAGGGGCAAGAGATCCTCACCGTCGAGGAGCTCGTCGCGGAGTTCGAGCTCGAGCGCGTCACCCACGCGTCGGCGGTGTTCGACTTCAAGAAGCTCGACTGGATGAACGGCCAGTGGATCCGCCGCCTGCCGCTCGACGAGCTGGCGCGTCGGGTGGAGCCGGAGGCGCGTGCGAGGTACGGCAGTCGGTTCGACGACGACGTGTTCCGGCAAGCCGTCGCGATCGGACAGGAACGAGCGGTGACCACCGCGCAGCTCGTCGACCAGATGGGATTCCTGTTCGTCGACGAGAACGACTTCGTGATCGGCCCCGAGTCGTGGGCGACGCTGGCGGCGACCGAACGTGTCCAAGAAGTGCTCGACGCCGTGATCCAGCACATCGCGACCACCGAGTGGACCGTCGACGCGCTCGACCTCCGGGGTCCCATCGAGGCGATCGGGATGAAAGCGCGCAAGGTGATGCCCGCGCTCTACACGGCGGTCGAAGGCCGCGCCCAGGGTCTTCCGCTCTTCGATTCGATCTGGCTGCTCGGCCGCGACCGCGCGCTCCGCCGGCTGCGCGCCGCGCGCGAACAGCTCGGCTGATTCGGCTCGGTCGTGAAACGGCGCGTCCGCTACCATGGCTGCCGCCCTTCGGGGGTGGTGTAATCGGCAACACAACAGGTTCTGGCCCTGTCATTGGGGGTTCGAGTCCTCCCCCCCGAGCTCCGACCAGCAGCACGGCCCCGTCGTCTAGTGGCCTAGGACGCCGCCCTCTCAAGGCGGTAACGGCAGTTCGAATCTGCTCGGGGCTGCGAAGTGAGCCCGGCCCTCGTGGCCGGGCTCACCCGCGTTCGCTCGTCTCGACAGGGGTCGCGTCGCCCTTCGACGCGTCGAGACGCTCCCATGCGCGCTCGGCCGTGTGATCGAACATCTCGATGTGCGCGTCGGGAAATGTCGTGTGAAATCCACCACTCGCGTCGTGAACTGTCGTACTCTCCCGCGCGGATTCTTGCGCGTGAAAGCGCGTGCGTAGCGGGCGACACAACGTTGGGAGCACGCCGAGAACAGGTGTTTCACGAGTCGCTGGTGGAAGCGTCGAAGCGACGAACGGTGACGCGCGACACGGAAATGCTTGACCTTTTCCCACAAATGCGTTCAACTTCCTGGGAACACGCACAGATTCGGAGGCAAGCGTGAACAAGTCAGAACTTGTCGACAGCATTGCGGCGCAATCAGGGCTCAACAAGGCGGAGGCCGAGCGCGCGCTGAACGCGTTCATCGACGCCGTCCAAGCTGCTGTTGCGAACGACGACAAGGTCACGTTGCCCGGCTTCGGTTCGTTCTCGCGTTCCTCGCGCGCGGCACGCACGGGTCGCAACCCGCGCACCGGCGAACCGGTCCAGATCGCGGCGTCGAAGGGCGTGAAGTTCTCAGCGGGAGCCGCCTTCAAGTCCGCCGTGAACAAGTAGGCACAGCGACACCGCGCCTACACCGAACATCCCTCGAGAAAGGTGGTGACCGTGCCTCCGGCAAAGAGACGCACTGCACGGAAGACAGCGGCGAAGAAGACAACGACAGCCCGTAAGCCGGCGAAGCGCCGGGTGGTGAGGAAGACCACCCGCAAGGCCCCGGCACGGAAGCCGGCCAAGCGGCGGACCAAGAAGGCGGCAGCGAAGAAGGCTCCGGCCAAGCGGCGGACCAAGAAGGCGGCAGCCAAGCGGGCCCCCGCGAAGCGGCGGACCAAGAAGGCCGCGGCGAAGAAGGCGCCCGTCCGGCGCCGCCGCCGGAAGGCCCCGGTCGCCAAGAAGGCTCCGGCCAAGCGCCGTCGGCGTCGGGTCGTCCGGAAGGGCTGACGCCCGCGCGTCAACGAGTCGAACGAGAGGGCCCCCCGGGGCCCTCTCGTTTGCGCGTCATGCGTTCGCGATCGGCTGCACCCCGCGGTGTCCTTCGAGTGCCCCGAGATCGTCGGGAAGGTCGACGTCGAACGCGAGCGTCGGGTCGCGGACGACGCGCACGCCGAGCCCCAGCCGGCGCGCCTCGGCGGCGTGGCGCCGGAACGACTCGGGTCCGTAGCCGAAGCGGAAGTCGACGTCGACGGGGACGCTGAGCACCGGTGTGCCGTCGTCGCGATGGCACGGCACGAGCGCCACGATCGGCCGGGCACCGTCGCGTGTGACGGCCGCGAACGACGACGCGAAGGGCAGGTCGCCGTGCGCGATCACGCAACGGGTGCAGCCACGCCCGGCAAGCCACGCGCGTCCGGCAACCGCCGCGCCGTCGAGGCTCCCCGGATCGTCGACGATCGAGAGCCCGCGCGCCGCGCACCAGGCGCGCACGTCGTGGTCCGACGACACGATCACCGTGAGGAGCCCGGCGGCGGCGGTGACCACCTGATCGGCGAGCCGGCGTCCGAGCGCGGCACGCTCGACCGGCTCGAGCTCGGCGGCGAGGCGAGCCTTGCCGAGTGCGAACGCGCGAATCGGCACCACGACGCCGATTGGTTGCGCAGTCACGCAACGTAAGCTACCGACGTGGAGTCGGCGCCGTCGGTTGCGGTGATCGGTGCCGGCTCGTGGGGCACCACGGTTGCCGCCGTCGCGAGCGAGCACGCGTCCACGGTGCTCTGGGGCCGGAACCCCGACCTCGTCGACACCGTCACCCGGACCCACGAGAACCCCGAGTACCTGGGCGGCGTCGCGTTGCCGCCGGCGCTGCGCGCGACGACCGACCTGCACGCGGCGTGCGCCAACGCGGACGTCGTGGTGATGGCGGTCCCCTCGCACGGGTTCCGCGCCGTGCTGTGCGAGGCGGCGGCGGCGATCGGCGCGGACGTACCGGTGGTCAGCGTGTCGAAGGGCGTGGAGCGCGACACGCTCCTCCGCATGACCGAGGTGACCCTCGACGTCCTGAGCGACCATCGCGACGACCGCGTGGCCGTGCTCACCGGGCCGAATCTCGCCCGTGAGGTGGCCGAGGGTCAGCCGGCGGCGACGGTGATCGCGTGTCGCGACGCCGACACGGCCGTGGGCCTCCAGCGCTTGTTCATGACCCGGAGCTTCCGCGTCTACACGAACCCCGACGTCGTGGGCTGCGAGATCGCGGGCGCGCTGAAGAACGTCGTCGCCATCGCGGTGGGTACCGCGGCAGGGCTCGGGTACGGCGACAACGCACAGGCCGCGCTCGTCACCCGCGGTCTCGCCGAGCTCACGCGCCTCGGGGTCGCGCTCGGAGGCGAGCCGCTCACGTTCGCGGGCCTCGCGGGACTCGGCGACCTCGTCGCGACCTGCACGAGTGCCCAGAGCCGGAACCGCACCGTCGGCTTCGAGCTGGGCCGGGGTCGGCCGCTTGCCGAGATCGTCGAGGAGATGAACATGGTCGCCGAGGGTGTGCGTACCACCGCGGCAGTGCTCGCCCTCGCGGCGCGCGCCGGCCTGGAGATGCCCATCGCCACCATCGTGGGTGCCGTGCTCTACGACGGGCGCAATCCCGCCGACCTCGTCCCCGAGCTGATGCTGCGCGAGGCGAAGCCCGAGCTGCACGGCCTGCGTTGACCCTCGTCGGCGCGCTCGGTGGCGCGCGTCTCGCGGAGGTCGACGGCACCGGCACGCTCCGCCCGGAACGCGTCAACTGGGAGCTGGCGTGGTGGATCGGTGCGGACGACCGCTGGCACTTCCCACACGAGGAGGTCGCCGTCCGGCAGTCGCTGCTCGACGGTATGCCCGTCGTCGTCACTGCCATGCGGGTTCCGGGCGGCGACGCCGTACAACGTGTGTACGCCACGCCCGACGCAACGATCGTCGAGATCGCGAACGAGTCGCGAGCCCCCTTCGTCGTGGCCGTCGTGGTGAGTGGCGCCCTCCAACTGGCCACCGATCGGGCGTCGGTCGTCGTCGACCGACGCGTGGCCCTGGTCGGGAATCGTCCGGCGAGCCGGTGGGCAGTGAGCACCGACGGCCGCACACGCCAGCTGGTGGCCTCGGGCGCGGCGAGCGACGGCGACTTCGTCCCGCGCACCGACCGTGCGGCGCGGCTCGATGCCGCGTTCCTCCACCCGGCCGCTCACGGCGCGCGGGTGCGCTTCGCCCTCCCGCTCCAGCCCGACGCCGGCGTCGACCGTTCCCTCGCCACGGGCGCCGACGCAGTGGCACGCGGCTGGCGCGTCCAACTCGCCCGCGGGATGCAGGTCACGCTGCCCGACGCGTCGCTCCAGCAGGCGGTCGACACGGCTCGCGCGCAGCTCCTGCTCGCCGGCCAGGCATGGATCGTGGCGCCGGAGGTCGTGGCGGCGCTCGAGGACTGGGGGTTCGACGCCGAGGCCGCGACCGCGTGGAAGCACCTCGGGGTCTTCGCGCGTCGCAAGGCCTCCCGCCGATCGACCGACCGTGCCGCGTGGGACGACGTGCGGAGCCGGGCGCGGCGCGGCGACGCCGACTTCCTGCTCCGGCTGCGCACCGCGCTCGTCAGCGAGACGGGTGGGACGGTCGATCTGCTCGCGTCGTGGCCCCACGAGTGGCGCGGGTTCCCGATCGACGTGCGCGGCGCTCCGACGAAGCTCGGCCCCGTCTCGTACTCGACCGCCGGGATCCTCAGTGTCGCGCTCCTGTGGGAGGCGCCGCCCAACGCGACAATGAGGATCCCGGCGGTCGATCCCGCGTGGTCGACCGCCGAGCCGCGCGGCGAGACGTTGCTCACACCGGCCGCGTGACTCGGTAACGTCGTCGACCAGTGGAGCCCTACCGCGACGCCGCTCGCGTGTACGACCTCTTCTACGCCGAGAAGGACTACCGCGCCGAGGTGGCGGAGGTGGCCGAGATCGTCGAGGCCCGCTGTCCTGGCGCGCGTTCGCTGCTCGACGTGGGCTGCGGGACCGGCGCGCACCTCGAATGGTTCGCGCGGCGCTACGAACACGCTGAAGGTGTCGAGCCGAGCGCGCGCATGATCGAGCAGGCGACCATGGCGCGCCCCGGGTTGCTCGTGTACCCGGGCGAGATGCGCACCTTCCGGCTGGCCGACCGGTTCGACGCGGTGACGTGCCTGTTCAGCGCCATCGGATACATGACGACCGAGGCCGACTTGCGAGCCGCGATCGCCAACATGGCTTCCCACCTCACGCCTGGGGGTGTGCTCGTGGTCGAAGGGTGGGTGGAGCCGGCCCAGTGGGCGGCGGGGAGGGCGTCGGCCGGTGCTGTCGTGGGCGACGACGTTGCCGCCGCGCGCGTCGTCCTCAGCGGCCGCGACGGGAACGTGAGCACGCTGGAGATGCGCTACGTCCTGGCAACCCTCGAAGGGTTCGAGCACGTGACCGAGGAGCACGTGATGGGGCTGTTCACGCGCGACCAGTACCGCGCGGCGTTCGAGGCGGCGGGGCTCGGCTACGAGCGCACCGACGGACTCACCGGCCGGGGCGTCCACATCGGCGTCAATCGAGACGGAGGGTGACGATCTCCCACGGCCGCAGCACGACCGAACCGTCGAACCCGGCGACGAAGCCACCGACGAGGTCGACGACCGCGCCGTGCGCGGGATCGCCGGTGGTCGCGACGTGCGCGACGGTGGGATCGGGTGACGGGTTGTAGAGGCGAACGGTGAGCGCCGCGCCCGCGTGCGCGCGGACGACCGCCGACACCTCCGCGCCGCTGACGCTCAGCGCCTGGCCGGTGACGGCGCGACGCGCGCCACGCGTCATCTCGCTGCGCGCGGTTTCGAGCGGCACGAGGAACTCGTCGGCAGCGTCGTGGAGGCGCGCCGCACGCCAGTCGCCTCGGTGCAGGAGCACCGCGTAGTCGAGTGACATCGGGCGCTGCAGCTGCGCACCCGCGAGCGGGTCGAGTGGTCCCGCCGGGTTCGGGCGCAGCGCGGGCTCGGCGCGCGACAGGTAGCCGGTGGCCCGGAGCAGCGTCAGCGCCACCTCGGTTCCGCCGACGACCTCGTACTCGAGGAGGCCGTCGTGCAGCAGCGAGATCCCGGCGTCGCCGTCGGAGCAGTCGACGAAGCGCCGTGACACGAACGTGGGGAGCCCGGTCTCGTGCGGACCACCCTCGGCCTCGAGGCCACGGTGCACGACTGCGAACGCGCATTCGGCGTCGGATCCCTCGACCACGTGGGGCAGCGGGAAGTGAGCGCGGAGCCGGTGGTCGCGCACGCGGTGGTCGAGTGCGACGTGCACGCGGAGGAAGCGCTCGCCGGTGCGGAGCTCGAGCATGGTACGGACGTCGACGGGTGCGAGCTCCTCGCTGCGGCGAATGCAGGATCGTTCGTCGCCGACGGCGTGGGCCGGCAACTGGTAGCGCGCCGACACGAGCGTTCGCGCGACCACCGGACCCACCTCGACGACGTCGACCCGCACCGACTCGGGTCGCTCGACGATCGTGTCGGTGGCGGGCGGGCTGTAGTTGTAGGTGTCGCCGCCGTCGCCGCCGTCGACGAGGCGGTTGGCACCGGCGACGCGCACACCGTCGGCTTCGAGCGCGATCGTGCCCTCGTCCGCGTCGATCTCGACGCGGACGTGCTCGTTGGCGAGCACGGTGCCCGCCGCCGATGCGCCGCTGCAGGGACCCTCGCCGCGCGCCAACTGGTACGTGCGCCAGCCGAACCCCGGCACCGCGCCCGGTGCAAAGACGATCTCCTGCACCGGCGCGCGGTGCTGGCGGACTGCGATGGTGGCCCCGTCGTTGCCGAGCGCGAGCAACTCCTCGCGTGTCGGCTCGAGGTCGAGCTCTGCTTCGCCGGGTCCGGCTTCGTGGAGGTCGTACTCCACCACGCCGTCCGGGCGCCGCCGGTGCTCGACGCGAGTGATGCGCGTGCCCGCGAACTCCGGTCCGCGCATCAGCTCGAGGACCCAGCGGATCTTCTGGCCGGTGACGACCGTCGCCATTCCGTCGCGGGCGCGGGTGCGTCGCACCTGCGTCGGGCATGGCGAACCGTCGTCGAGCGCGACGGCGTGGACCGCGCCCGTGCCGGGAACCTCGATGGTGACGGTCCCGCATCGCTCGACGGCCGTCGGGTTCACCACGACCGTCGACGACCGTGGCGCGTCGACGTCGCGCGCCAGCACGCGGAGCACGTCGCGGGTGAGCGCTTCGCCGATGTGCCGGGCCTCCTGGTAGCGGACGCGTACCGCCTCGACGACTTCATCGTGGCTGCACGCGCACGACGAGTCGTGAGCGCTGTTCAGGACGAGGTTGCGCCACGCGAGGTCGAGCAACGCGTCCGGGTACTCCGAGGGCTGGAGCATCAGAGCGCTCAGCGGCTCGGCGCGCCGTTCGAGGGCGCGCTCCGCGGCGGCGGCTGCTTGATGGACGTCGACGCGGTTCGACGCCACGCCCATGAGCACGTTCGCGCGCGCGCCGGAGCGGAGCTCGCCGCGCCAGGTGGGGAGCCCGTCCGAGGGTTGCGCGGCGAGGTACTCGGGCAGCGACGTGACCGCGAAGGCGTAGTCCGATTGCTCGGCGTTGGCGGCCGCCACCGTGCGACCGAGCTCGGGTTGGGGAGGCAGGTGGTCGGAGCCGTTCATGAGCAACAGACCGCCGTCGGGCAGGGCGGCGGGCCCGAGCTCGATCTCGTAGTTCCTCGCGCGGGCGACGAGGCCGGCGGCGTCGGCGGGCAGCTCGCGACCGTTCGAGTAGGAACCGTAGAGGTACTCCGCGCGCACGCGGCTCCCATCGGGCGCCTCCCACCAGAACGCATTGCGGTCGACCGCGGCCGGCACCCCGCGCCACACGACGGCGTGCTCGAGACCTGCGAGCCGCAGGAGCTGCGGCATCTGCTCGACGTGGCCGAACATGTCGGGCAGGTAGCCGACCTGCATTGCCCCGCCGAAGGAGGACGCGCGCGCGATGCCACGCTGCAGGTCGCGCACGATCGTCTCGCCCGACACCATGAATTCGTCCATGAGCACGGCCCACGGCCCCACCTGCAGCCGGCCGTCGCCGACGAGAGCGCGCAGGCGCGTGGCGGCCGCGGGCCGCACCTCGAGATAGTCGTCGAGCACCGCCGTCTGGCCGTCGAGGAGGAACCGCGCATACGCGGGATCGGTCTCGAGCAGGTCGAGGAGCGCGTCGACGACGTGCACGAGCTGCAACCGGTACTCCTGGAACGGCGCGTACCACTCACGGTCCCAGTGCGTGTGGGGCACGATCCCGACCGTGCGCATGGTCGCTCAGGCTAACGGTGGACTCCACGCGGTCTCGCCGTGAACACCGCGATCGCCGGGCTCGTCGCCATCACGGCGCCGTGTGCATCTGTCCAGCCGCCATCTTCTCGGGCGGGCCGTCGCCCGATCCGACCATCGGCAGGTGAGCGCTCGACGGGGGAGGGCCCGACACGCGACGGCCGGTGGGCCTCGACCCGCCGGCCGTCGCGCGCGCCGCGGGATCGCGCGCATGCCAAGCTGGTGCGGTGCCGCACTACACGGGGACGAGCCGCTTCGTGCACTGGTGGCCGTGGGGCATGATGGTCTTCGGCGTCGTGCAGTACCTCACCGACCCGCGGTACCTCGGGTACACGATCCTGTTCGTGCTCGGCGGTCTCGTGTTCGCGTGGGTCCTCCCGTGGCGCTTCGTCGTCGTCGAGGAGGGCATCGGGCTCTGGTTCGCGTTCGGGAAGCGTCGGTTCCTCCCGAAGTCCGAAGTGGTGGTGCGCGCCGGGCTCGGATCGCCCGTCGCGTACCGCGGTGAGAACCGGCGGTTCGGCTACCCCCTCACCGACGGGTTCCTGGAGCGGCGGCGCAAGGCGCTCACCGAGGTGCTGAAGTTCCTCGGCTTCCACCTCATCTGAGTCGTGCGGATCGCGTTCGGCTCCGACGAGCGCACGCCCCTCACCGATGCGGTGCGCGCCGACCTCGAGGCACGCGGCCACGACGTCGTCGCCGTCGGGCCGCCCGCCGGCGAGGCGAAGGAATGGGCCGAGGTCGGGCACGACGTCGGCGAGCTCGTGACGTCCGGTGCGGCCGACATCGGTGTCCTCTTCTGCTGGACGGGAACCGGAGCCTCCATCGCCGCCAACAAGGTGCACGGTGTGCGGGCCGCGCTCTGCACCGACGCGGCGACCGCGGCCGGAGCGCGCAAGTGGAACGACGCCAACGTGCTCGTGATGGGTCTCCGCCTCACCGCGCCCGAGGTTGCGCGCGAGATGCTCGATGCGTGGTTCGAGACCGAAGCGGACCCGTCCGAGGCCGCGAACATCGCCCGCTTGGAGGGTTGAGGTTCGAGAGGTCGAGGCGTGCGGTCTCCATCGCCGTGCACTCGGCGCCTGAGCTCGTCGAAGGCAGTGCTGCCGAAGAAGGCCGTGCCGTCGACGAACGCGTGCCTCTTTGCCTTACGCGACGCGTCGCTCCACGAGCGCGAGCGTGTTGCCGTCCGGGTCGTGGAAGAACACCATCCACTCCTCGTCGCCGGCGTTCCCGAACTGGCCGGCGTCGTCGCGGTGCACGAGGTGCGGCTCGTCGACGAACTCGACGCCACGCGCGAGCAGCGTGCGGTGCGCGTCGCCGATGTCGGCGACCGCCAGGTAGAGGAGCGACGAGTGCGTTCCGTTCTCGAGCAGGAGTCTCGTGCCGCCGAGGTCGAAGAAAGCGAGACCCGGCGGGTCGAACTTGGCGACGAACGTGAGGCCCAGCACGTCCTGGTAGAACGCGACTGCCCGATCGAGGTCGGTGGCTCGTTGGCCGACTTGGTGGAGGCCGCGGATACCGAAAATTTCGAGCATCGGCCGACCCTATGCCTCCCTCGTCCCCGAGGGTTCGGTTGGTAGCGTCCGACCGTGGCCCCCGCCGCCGAGCGCCCTGCGTACCCGACGTTGCGGCTGGAGCGCCGCTTCTGGGCGGCCGGCGACGAGGTCGTGTGCGGCATCGACGAGGTCGGGCGTGGCGCGTGGGCGGGGCCGGTCACGGTCGCCGCCGTCGTGCCCGACCGCGAGCACCTGCGCGGCATCCGCGACTCGAAACAGCTCACGCGCCCGGAACGCGAGGTCGCCGCAGCAGCAGTGCGCAATTGGGCCCTGGCGGTCGGCGTCGGGCACGCGTCGCACGAAGAGTGCGACGAGCTGGGCATGACCGCGGCGCTGCGGGCTGCCGGGCACCGCGCGCTCGCGCAACTCGACGCGCAGGGCTACACCCCCGATCGCATCGTGCTCGACGGCAACTACGACTACCTCCGGCTCGGCTCACGGGTCACGACGGTGATCAGAGGCGATGCGACGTGCCTCGCCGTCGCCGCCGCGTCCTGCGTCGCGAAGGTCACGCGCGACGCGTGGATGCGCGAGGAAGCCGAGCACTATCCGCCGTACGACTTCGAGTCGAACGTCGGGTACCCGGCGCCGGTGCACAAGGCCGCACTCGCGGGCTACGGGCCGAGCGCGATCCATCGCCGGTCGTGGATCTTCATGGAAGGGTTGTGCTGGCGCGGGTTGCCGCCCCCGCCCGGCAGGCTGTTCGGGTGAGCGGCAACGAGGAGCCAACGATGGACGTCGACCTGCCCGAGGTGCACGCGACTGCGCTCGACGCGACCCAGCGCTACGTCGAGGGGGTCGCCGACGACCAGTGGGAGCAGGTGTCGGTCTGCGAGGACTGGACCGTGCGCGAGCTCGTCAACCACATCGTCACCGGCAACTACTGGGCCGAGGAGCTGGCCGCGGGCAAGACGATCGAGGAGGTCGGCGACCGTCTCGACGGCGACGTCCTCGGCCGCGACCCCGTCGGCACCTACCACGACTCGGCGGTGCGCGCGGCGGCGGTGTTCCGGGTGCCGGGCGCGATGGAGGCGCCGTGCGCGGTGTCGTACGGCCCCGTCCCGGGCTCCGTGTACTGCGGGCACCGTTTCCTCGACGTGCTCGTGCACGGATGGGACGTCGCCAAGTCGACGGGCCAGGACACCACGCTCGATCCCGCGCTCGTGGAGGCGTGCTGGACGGTCATCGAACCCCAGATCGACATGCTGAAGGCGAGTGGTGCCTTCGGCACCACGGTCGAGGTCGCCGACGACTCTGGCCTGCAGACGAAGCTGCTCGGAGCCCTGGGTCGCGAGGGGTGACCTGCCTCTCCGGGTCGCTCGGGCGAATCGGGGATACCCCGATTCGCGGTCCTCGCTTCTAGGATCAGCGGCAACATGGGCCAGTTCATCACCGTCGCCGTGCAGGAAGGCGCGTCGCCCTCGACGCGGATCTTCAACCTCAACCGCTCGGTCACCGGCATGGCCATCGAGCGCTACCACTCCGTCGACGACGTGAAGGCCGGGCGCCCCCCCGACGTGCTCGCGCGGCGCCTCTTCGACCTCGGCGTCGAGTCCGTCACCGTGTACTCGAACTCGGTCACGGCCACCGCGCCGCCCGATCAGTGGCCTGGTCTCGAGCCGAAGGTGGTGGAGACGATCGAGCACCTCTTCGGCTACTACGGCGACGACGCCGGCTGGGCGCCCGACGCGCTGCGCGCGATCGGCGTCGAGCCGCTGCCGACGCCCGAACCGTCGGCCTGAACCCGCTCCTCCTCACCTCGGCGTCCCGCCGCGCGGCCGGCCTCGCCGGGGCGTGCCGGGGCCCGAGACGGTAGGGTCGGGCGTCGTTGTAGGTTGTACGAAAGCGGGAGGTGCCATGCGGCTCCAGGACAAGGTCGTGGTGATCACGGGTGCAGGGCACGGACTCGGGCGCGAGAGCGGGCGGTTGTTCGCGTCGGAGGGCGCGAAGGTCGTCGTCACCGACCTCGTCGACACGCACGTGAAGACGCTCGCCGACGAGATCGTCGCGAGCGGTGGGGAAGCGGTGGCGGCGAAGGCCGATGTCACCAACGAGGACGACATGCTCGCCGCAGTCCGTACCGCGGTCGACACATTCGGCCGGCTCGACGTGATGTTCTGCAACGCGGGGATCCCGGAGGTCGGGTTCGGGACCGTGGAGTTCGTCGACACCCCACTCGAGAACTGGAACAAGGTGATCGCCGTGAACCTCACGGGTGTGTTCCTCGGCGCGAAGGCCGCGGCGAAGCAGTTCATCGCGCAGGGCGGCGGCGGCACGATCGTCGTGACGACCTCGGCGGCCGGCCTGGTCGCGTACCCGGGGTTCCGCAGCTACGTCGCCGCCAAGGCCGGGGCCAACGGCCTCGTGCGCGCGCTGTCCACCGACCTCGGTCGCTTCGGGATCCGCGTGAACGCGCTCTGCCCCTTCCACGGGATGTCGGCAAACTTCCCCGGCGCGGCGGAAGACGAGCCGCTCGAGCTGTCGTACGAGCAAGCCGCGGGGGAGTGGGACAAGGCCCACGCGCCGATGCCGTTGAAGCTCGACCGCGCGCCGGCGCTGCGCGACAGCGCGAACCTGGCGCTGTTCCTGGCGTCGGACGAGTCGGCGTACATGTCGGGCGTGTGCATCCCCGCCACCGACGGCGGCACCCACGCCCGCGTCGCGCTGAGCATGCCGGGGGACGCCGACCTGTAATCAGGCCCCGAAACAGGCCCTTGACCTACCGAACGTATGTTCGGTATCGTCGACGGTCCATGGCCCTGGCCGCACTTCCCCGACGCGACGCCGCGGCGCGCGAGCACCTTGACAATTCAGGAAGGCACGCACGGCCCGTCGTCCTCGCCCGCGACCGATCGGTGGTGCTCGCCGGAGAGCTCGCGGGGATGGTCCCGGGCGGGTCACTGACCCGTGGGTCGGTGCTCTGCGTGGAAGCAGCCGCGGGGTCCGCGCGGTGCGGGCAGGTCGCCGGGGCGGGATCCACCACGGTCGCCTTCGAGCTCGCGGCGGCGGTCACCGCAGTCGGGGAATGGGTGGGCGCGATCGACCTCGACGGCACCTTCGGTGCCCTCGCCGCCCGCGACGCGGGAGTGACGCTCGAACGGTTCGCGGTGGTCCGGCGGGTACCCCCCTCCCGCTGGGCCGCCGTGGTGGCGGCACTGCTCGACGGTGTGAGCCTCGTGTTGGCGGAGATGCCGCGCCGCGTCGGGCTGGGCGACGCGCGTCGGCTGGTGGCACGGGCTCGTGAGCGGGAGGCGATCCTCGTCGTGCACGCGCCGCCCGGGCGATGGCCGGCCGGTGCCACGCTCACACTCTCGGCCGAGGGCAGCGAGTGGTCGGGCCTCGACTGCGCCGGGTACCTCACCGGTCGCGCGCTGCACGTGCGCGTGGAGGGGCGGGGCGCGGCTGCCCGTCCCCGGCTCGGTGAGCTGGCACGTGCCGGCTGACGCAGAGCGCGTCTGCTGCCTGTGGTGCCCCGACTGGCCAGTGGTGGCGGCCGGTCGGCGTGATCCCACGCTCGCGGGGCTCCCCCTCGTCGTCGTCGAGCGCGCGGATCGCGGCCGCGTCGTGCGGGCAGTCTCGGCCCGGGCGCGCCAGGAAGGGGTGGTGCGCGGCCTCCGCCAGCGAGAGGCCGAAGCGCGCTGCGCCGGCCTCACCGTCGTCGACGCCGACGATGCCGCCGACGCCCGCACCTTCGAGACGGTGGTGCGGGTGGTCGAGCAGCTCGTCCCCAGGCTCGTCCTGGAGCGACCGGGCCGGCTGTCCTTCCCCACACGCGGCCCCTCCCGCTACTTCGGCGGCGACGACGCCCTCGCGCGACGGGTGCTCGCGGTGGTGCACGACGCCGGGGTGCCGGACGCGCGTGTCGGGATCGCCGACGGCGTCCTCGCGGCCGGTCTGGCAGCACGCGCCGGCGACGCGCTCGTGGTCCCGCGTGGCGAGTCGGCCGCGTTCCTCGCGCCATGGTCGGTCGGGGTGGTCGCCGGCCACGTCGAGGGCGGCGCCGAGCTCGTCGACCTGTTCGCGCGGCTCGGGTTGCGCACGCTCGGCGCGTTCGCCGAGCTGCCCGAGCGATCGGTGCTCGCGCGATTCGGCCGTCCCGGTGTCGAGGCACACCGCCTCGCGTGGGGGATGTCGACGCACGAGGTGGTGCCGGTCGTGCCCGCACCCGAGCTCGTCGAGGCGAACGAGTTCGACCCGCCCGCCGCGCGTGTCGACGAGGCGGTTTTCGCCGCCAAGTCACTCGCCGACCGGCTGCTCGATCGGCTCGCCGCCCACGGGCTGTCGTGCACGCAGGTCGTGGTCGAGGCCGAGACCGAGCACGGGGAGCGCCTGGCGCGCTGCTGGCGCGACGACGGCACGCTCACGCCGGCCACGCTGGTCACCCGCGTCCGGTGGCAGCTCGAGGCGTGGCTCACCGCGAGCGATGCGGCACGCGACGACCGCGACGCGCACGACTCCGACATCGACACGACCACCGGCGGGCTCACGCTGCTCCGCCTCGTCCCCGACGGCGTCGTCCCCGCGACCGGGCGCCAGCTCGGGTTCTGGGGTGGCGACCCCGCGGCCTCCGATCGCGCGGCGCGCGTGCTGACGCGGGTCCAGGGGATGCTCGGGCCCGAGTCGGTGGTCACCGCGGTACCGGTCGGGGGGCGGACCCCGGTCGAACGCGTCCACTGGGTGCCGTGGGGCGAGGCGGCGGCGCAGGAGACCGCCGGCGACGCGCCCTGGCCGGGATCGATCCCGGGTCCCGCTCCCGCGCGGGTGTTCGACCCGCCGCTGCCCGCCGAGCTGCTCGCGGGCGACGGCTCCGCGATCGCCGTCAACGGGCGCGGCGAGGCGTCGGCAGCACCGCGCCACCTGCGGTGCGCGGCGTTGCCGAACGGGGGAGGTGCGCTGCTCGCCTGGGCCGGTCCCTGGCCCCACGACCTGCGCTGGTGGGAGGCCGACCAGCCGGGTCCGGCCGTTCCGGCTCGGGGTCGGCGACGCCACGCGCTGTGGCAGGTGGTCGTCGACGACGGCTCGGGATCGGGTGTCGCGTGCCTGGTCGCGATCACGCGCGGGCGCGCGGAGGTGGAAGCCGTCTACGACTGACCGTGATGCCAGACTCTTCGGCGTGCGGATCCTCGTGGTCGGCCCCGGACGCTCGGGTACCTCGTGGGTCGCCGCGACGCTCGGCAGCACACCAGGCGCCGCGTTCCTGCTCGAGCCCGACAACCCCGGCCGGTTCGCCTACGCGTTGCACGCCGCCGTCGGTCTCGGCAGCGCGCCGATCCTCGCGCCCGGCGACGACGGACCGCCCGCCTTGCGGCGGCTGTGGGACGCGGCCTTCGGCGCACCGGTCCGGTATGCCCCCGGTCAACACCGGCTCGCGACCCGGCTGTACGACCGCGCCGGTCAGGAGGAGCGCTGGCGCGCGCAGCAGGTGGACGACCCGCGCCTCAGCGTGCGGCTCCGTGTGTCCGGCGCGCTGGCGGTGCCGCGCAACCTGCCGGTGGGTACGCGCCACCGCGTGGTGAAGTCGATCCGGTCGCACTACATGCTCGGCTGGCTCACCGAGAACTGGGACCCGTCGGTCGTCGTCTGCCTGCGCCACCCGCTCGACGTGGTCGCCAGCCGCCTCGAGATGGGGTATCCGATCCCGCCCCGGACGGCGACCCGGGCAACCTCCGCCGAGGCCGGGCACCGGTTCGGCGTCGAGGTGCCGCCGTCCGACGACCCAGTGGAGTTCGCAGCGTGGTCGGTGGGCGTGCAGCTCTCGGTCTACGACGAGGAGCTGGCGGCCAACCCGGAGTACCACCTCGCCGACCACGAGGCTCTGTGCCGGGACCCCGTGGGCGGCTTCCGCACGCTCGCCGCCGACGTCGGGTTGGAGTGGACCGTCGACGACGAGGCCCGGATCGTGGCGTCGAACCGCCCAGGCTCCGGGTACGCGTTGCACCGCGTCGCGAGCGACCTGCCCGACGCGTGGCGGCGCCGCCTGTCGGTGGACGACGCGCGCAGGGCGGCCGGCATCGTCTCCCGGTTCCCGATCGCAGCGCGCTACGACCTCGAGGTGCCGTCGCGGCAATGAACTCCTGGACGCGTGGGTGACGATGTGGGCGCGCCAGTCCTCGTCGTCGGGCACGAACGTTCCGGCACGACATGGGTGGGCCGGGTTCTCGCGTCGACGCCGGGCACGAGCTATCTCGGTGAGCCCGATCACCCGCGCCTCGGGGCGTTCGCCAATCGCGCCGTGCAGGGTCTCGGCAGCCACCCCGTGCTCGGGGCGGCCGACCCGGCTCCCGCCGACTACGCGCGCCTGTGGGATGTCGCGTTCGGCGCGCCGGTGCGGATCGTGCGCGGTCAGGGTCGCCTGTCGGCGGCGCTCTTCGCCGGTACGTCCGACGACGAACGTTTCGCGGCCTCGCACCCCCTGCATCCGCGGGTGACGGCGCGACTGCGCGCCGCCCAGATCACGGCCGTGCCGCGCAACCGCGCCGGTGACTTCTCGTCCCGGATCGTGAAGTCCGTGCGCGCACAGCTCGCGCTCGATTGGATCTGCGCTCGTTGGTCGCCGACGGTCGTCGTGTGTCGCCGGCATCCCCTCGACGTTGTCGCCAGCGCGCTGGCCGTCGACATCGAATCAGGCCTCGACTGGTTGGCACCGGCCGCGCACGCTCGGGCGCGCGTCTTC
>DASPTH010000010.1:0-2686 GCA_035623515.1 Acidimicrobiia bacterium | reverse complement strand
GTCGGGGAACCCCGTGCCGAGGTACAACGCGGCCAGGCCGAGGAGCAGGATGATGAACTGCCCGATGCGCCGCGTCGGCCGCGTGAGGTAGGGAGACGCGGCCGCGATCACCGCGGTGATCACCGCCAGGCGCACCACGGGGAACGCCGGGCTGTCGTCGAGGCGGGCGACGACCTTGATGCCTTCACCGAGGCTGTCGTGGCCGGCGACCATCGCACCGATCAGGCGACCGACGACCCACGCCGCGACACCCGAGATCGCGAGGTCGCGGCCGAGGCGCCACCGGCGCGCGACCAGCGCGGCGACCGCGATGAGCCCGACCGCCCACAGCGCGCCCGCGCGATAGATCGTCTGGAAGAGCACCTGCATCTGGTTGGGCAGACCGTTGAAGAACGTGAACAGGTTCTGCTCGGCGCTGGTCGGGTGACCCTCGTGGAAGCAGAAGGCGATGACGAGCAGCGTCGCGATCACGAGACGGACGCGGTCGCTCGTGCGGCGCCGGTACGGCTGCTCCGATGCAGGCCCGAACGTGCCGTGCCGCCAGTGGTCGGGATGTACCGCCAGGCGGCGCGTCGTCGTGGCCTGGTCGACCATTGGGCGCGAAGCCTAAGCGCGCGCGACGACGCGTTCCGGTTCCTCGGCGCGCGCGATCCGCAGGGTCACGATGCTCGCCGCCAGGGTGAGCGCGCTCACGGCGACGACCACCGACCACGCGATCACGTACGTGGATGGCGCGATGTGGCGCACGAGGTGGATGAGGTCGGTGTCGAGCCGCGCGACGAGGCGATTGGCGAGCAACGTCCCGAGGACCGAGCCGACAACCATGCCCGCGAGGACCGCGGCGCCGACTTCGACCGCGAGGCGGACGGTGCCGTGGCGGGCGCGTGTGTGTGCGTGGACGGCGACCGCGCTCGTGATCCCGAGCAGCGCGATCAAGGCGCCGATCGCGAGCAACCCGGCGATCACGGCAGTGAAGATCGGTCGCGCCTGGTCCACCGAGTCGAGGTCGGCCTGTACCGGCACGTAGACGGCCACGCCGGGAAGCGCCTGCACCGACCGCGCGATCGCGCCGGGGTCGGCGTCGGCGCGGAAGCGGATCGTCGCGGTGTCGAAGAGCCCGCCCGCAAAGGAGTTGGCGTCGTCGCCGAGCGCGGCCCGCAACGTCGAGATGCGCAGGAACACGAGGTTTCCGAGCGTGTCGGAGGTGAACGCGGCCAGGGGAACACGCGCGGGGGCGACGCCTGCGCCCGGTAGTTCGATCTCCAATTCGTCACCCGGGTGGGCGTGCAGGATGGTCCCGAGCGCGCGCGGCACGAGGACGCCGCGGGCCGGCAACCCGAGCGGCGCGCCGCCGGGCGTCTGGAAGCGCTGCATCGTGGTGTGGGGCGAGAACGCCTCGAGCTCCGTCGCGTACCGGAACCGGCCGTGGGCGACGACGACCTCGGCGGAGGGCACCGGTTCGGCGGCGGCGACGCCCTCCACCGCGAGCAGCTGGTGCACGTCGGCGGCAGTGACGGCCGCCGCGAAGGCAACCTGCGAGTCGACCCGTTCGAGGTCGGCGGCAGCGTCGAGCGTGGCTTCGGCCGAGTTGACGACCCCGGCGGGCGCGATCACGCACACGACCGCGGCCACGGCCGCGCACGCGGTGACCACCGCGGGCCCCGCCCCGAGGGTCGCGTCACGGTTCCGGCCCGCGAGCGCGGCGATCACGAGGCCGACGGCGCCGGCGACCACGCCGAGCGCGATCCCCGCGAGGACGACACCGAGGTTCGCCGCGGCCTGGTGCGTCGGGAGCGACACCGAGTCCGCGAGACGCGCGCCCGCGACGAGGGCGGCCACCCAGCCGACGCCGGCGCCGATCGCCGCGCTCGCCCCGACCGTGACCACCAACCGGCGCGCGCTCACGCGCGGCTCGCGGCCGATCGACGCCGCGAGCGCGCCGACGAGCGACGCCAGCGCGAGCGCGAGGCCGGGCAGCACGAGACCGGCGAGCTCGAAGCCGGTGCGCTCCTCGGCGAGCACCGCGTTCGAAGGCTGCTGGGCGCGCCGTTCCACGAGGTCGGCCCGCGTCCGGGTCGCGAGCCGGGTCAGGCGCCGAGCGACCGCGCCGGCGTCGGTTCCCGGCGCGTCGCGCACCAACACCTGGGGAGTGCCCGCCGGTCCCCCGAGTCGACGCGCCACCGCCTCGGGCACGTAGAGCACCGCGAAGCTGCCGGGCGCGCTCACGACCTGTTGCTGGCTCTGCGCGGGGAGGAGGTACTCGGGCGAGACCGCGACACCGGTCACGGTGAGGTCCTCCACGCTGCCGATGCCGAGCGCCTGCACGCGCGCACCGGCCGCGATCCCGAGGCCGTCGGCGGTGTGCTGCTCGACGATCGCAACCGGCTCGGTGGTGCCGCGCGCGAACGCGTGGCCGGAGGTGATCGTGAGCGCGTCGATCGCCGGGCCGGGCGGCACGCCGATGACCGTTCCCTGCACCTTCGTGCGACCGCCGCCGATCCAGACCGAGAGCGTCGTCGTGGTGCGGACGCTCACCGCGTCGACGCCGGGCGCCGCGCGCGCCGACCGGGCGAACGCGTGGGCGTCGCCCCCGACGACGACGAGATCGGCGAAGCGGCTGCGCGCGTAGAACGCGTCGAGCGACCGGTCGAGGGATCGGACCGCACCCTGGAGGCCGACGAACGCG
>DASPTH010000001.1:0-9873 GCA_035623515.1 Acidimicrobiia bacterium | reverse complement strand
GTACCGACACCTCGACAGCCCTCCTCGGTCCGCTCGTTCCCGAATCGGCCCCCGCTCCCTGGTCGCCGAACTCTAGCAGTCCGCGCCCGCCCGCTCGCTCGTGGTGCGGCTCTCGAGCGGTGACACCATCCGGGGGAGGGTGCTGCACCGGTGCTCACGGGACTGTCCGGTCGTTCGTGCCTACCGCGTGCTACCTATGAGCTGCTCCTCCCCGATTCTGCAGTCGAGCACCGCGGGTCTTCGTCAGCGAGTCGGATCCTGGGTAGCCATCACGAGCACACGAGCATTGAATCGGAGTGCCATGTCGAACTCGTCCCAGGAAGAGGCGATGGCTGGCTTCCCGCGATAGTGCTCGTCGGGATCGGGCCAGGAACCGTCAGGAGTCGCGCTTCTTCGAATCCGTGAGGTTTGCCGCCGCGGTCTCGCCGAAGGCGCGCATCTGCTCCATCAGCCTGGCCACCTGCTCCGGGTCTCCGCGATCCGTTCGCGGAGCGCGGCGTTCTCGACCGCACTCGCCGATGGCGACCGGTCGCGAGTCCATCGTGTGGAGACCGTCGTCGAGATCCACCGGGGGCCGAGTTCCTGATCGACTGGGCCGACGGCTCGAACTCCTCGGCGAGGCCCCCGCGCTACCGATCAGCGACGGAGACCTCACCGGGCTGCGCAACGGCACGACCGACCGGCCGCTGGTCAGGAGCACGCGTGGCGATGCGCGTCGTGGCGCAGGTCCGCTAGCGCGAAGCACCGCCCCCCGATCACTGTCGAGGGGCGGTGCCTCCAGTAACCGCTCGGCGTAACCAGTCCTAGTGGGGGCCACCACCATCGGTGTTGTTGTTGATGTTCGTTCCCGTGTTGCTGTTCGTTCCCGTGTTGCTGTTCGAACCGGTGTTGCTGTCCGAACCCGTGTTCGAGTTCGTGCCCGTCTGCCGCTGCTCCTGCTGCTGGGAGTTCGTCCCCGAATTCGAACCCGTATTGCTGTTGTCGTTCGACACCTCGTTGCTGTTCTCGCCGTCGTTGCTCGAGTAGATGTGATTGTGGTTGTCGTTACTCGACGAATTCGAGTTGTACGGATCCGCCTCCGACGAGTTGCTGTTGTCGTTACTCGAATACACATGGTTGCTCACATGCGTATCCACGTCGATCTCCGGGTTCACCTGAATGTTCGACGACTGCACGTTCTCGTTCGCGCTGTTGCCCGAGTTGTTCACACTCGACTGCGACGCCGCGTCACCACCGAGACCCAGACCCACGCCGATGCCGAGACCGACGGGACCCCGACTCCAACCCCAACCGCCGCCGAGACCAGCACCACCACCGCTCGGGTCACCACCACCACCGCCCCACTCGTCGACCGGACCCGCGTTGACCCCGCCCAGGTCGACAAAGCCCGAACCGGCCTCACCACCAACAACGACCAGCTTGGTGTCATTACCGGTGTTGACACTGCCGTGGTGCTCCGACGCCTGGGCCCCCTGGGACAACCCGACCCCAAACACACCCACAGCGCCCGCCAACGACGACGCCATCACCACCGCCACCTTGTGCTTGATCACGCGTGCGCTCCTCCTCCACACCAGCCCAGCGCGCACCCTAACAGCCGCCACCCCCGCCACGCTGCAACCCGCGAGCGCTGCGCTGACGCGGAACCGCTACCAGGGAGACTTGATGGACCGGTACCACGTGTCCGCGGACCGCCCGCCCGGGCCCACCGGTTCGGTCTCGCACGGCCCCTCGATGCAAGGCGTTGCGGTGCACGCGGGCGCGTCCTAACGTCACGCCAGGACCCAACCAGGGAGGGAGGCGCCATGAGCGTCGCCACCAACGAACCGTACGAACCGCCATGCATCGAAGACCGCGCCGAGATCGGACGCGCGTTTGGCGAGGCACCCATCGGCAGCACACCCGCGGTCTCGGCGGTGTTCCGCAACGACCCGCAGCAGCCCGAGTAGCGCGCCGGGCCGCCTGTCTCTCGAGAGCCGACGCAGGAGGTGTCCCGCGGGAACCCGGCGGGCACTCGACGCGTAGAGCCGCCGTCGGGGAGGCAGGCGTTGGAGTTCTCCATGTGGTTGGCCTGGAGTGCCGACGTTGATGGCGTCGGTTGCCGACGTCGGGCGCTCTCGCTGCCGACGAGCCGCCGATTCGGTAGTTCAGGTTGCGGACGGGCTCCTCACCGCCAAGCCGCGGCGATCCTTCACGACGTAGGCCATGATCAGCGCCAACGGAAAGAAGATCAGGCTCAAGATGAAATACCCGACGAAGCTGTGACCCTTACGGTTGGCGACCCGGGCCGGCCAGAACGCCAGGGCGATCCAGATCGCGAGGAAGAGGATACCGATGAGGACCCAACCGACCGTTGACACCGCGAGCATGTGACGACCTCCGAGGAGACGAGTGAACTGCGTCGCATCTTGCACTCACGGGGAACCGTCCGACATCACCCCGAAAGGGTGATCATCACTGGTAAACGCCGGTTGAGAATCGAGCCACTCGTCGCCAGGATCGAGCCGAACGCTCGTCTGCACCATCGCTTCGCGTCTCCGACAACCTTGACGGGCGCGCCCTTCGAGCTCTGCGACCGGCTGCTCGAACGGGTGCGAGTACCCAGTCTCCGAGGAGTCCCGGACTGACGAACGTGGATGGGATCTACACCTAGCCGTGGAGGACCAGCTTGGCCGCAGCCTTCAACTGGGCCAGGGAAGAGGTACCACTGTTGTCGAGGAACACATACACGGTGCTTCCCTGCTCGACGAAGAGTTCGTCGAACCCGCCGGTGCCCCGGATCGCTGCCTGACCGATCCCGGAGACGTTCGTGAGATGATCAGAACCGGCGTTCAATTTGGCGACATTTTTCAGGCTGCTCCCAGCCAAAGGTGCGTGGCTGATGACAAAAGTCGAACCGATGTGCGGGGAGGTGTAGGTACACACCTTCGCGCCCGCCGAAAGTCCAGCCATCACACTCACCTTGGAATAGGTCGACCCTGTTGCCCCATTGAGCGCTGCCACCGACAAGCAGTTCGCAGATTTGTTCGTCGGCTTGCTTGCTGACGCGGGCGATGCAATGACCAGCAATGCGATCACCAACGCTGCCGCGCCGACTCCCGTTCCCAGATTCAATGTGCTTCGCGAAGCTCGTCCATGCCGAACTCTTGTCGGTCCAGAAGCACACGACGACATTGCCGTGTTGGCTTGTCCCTCGGACAGCTGTCGGCGACGACAGGGACGCATCCCTTCAGTCTGCGCCTTTCGGACCTTGCTGTCGACTTCATGAACTACCAACGCGGTCCGGCGCCACGTTCCAACAGAACATGGTCGGCCTGAGTGCGTTGAACGGCAGCTCCGACACGAGAGACTCAACGCAGTTCGGAGCGACTGGGATCAGTCGGGAACGCGGAAGATCGTCGCATTTGCAGCGCACCGTGAGAACGAGTCGGGTTACTCGTTCCACCTGAGTTCGAGGCCGCCCTGGCGCTCGGCGGCGGTGACGAGGTCGCTCCAGTCGTGGTCGCCCAGGCCCGCGGCGATCGCGCCGACGAGCACCTGGAGCAGCGCCGAACCCGACGGCGTGGGTACGCCGAGCGAGCGGCCGGTGTCGACGACGAGTCCCATGTCCTTGGCCGCGAGCTCGAGCGCGAAGCTCGTGGGCCGGTCGCGGTCGTCGATCCCCTCCACCATCCGGTCGAGGAAGAAGTTGGTGGTGCCCCCGGTGCGCAGTACCTCGACGGTCCTCTGCACCGGGATGCCCGCCTTCGCGCACAGCGACAGTCCCTCGAGGCTTGCCCATGTGGCCGCGTACGCGAGCAGGCTGTTCACCAGCTTCATCGTGTTGCCGCGCCCGAGCGGACCGAGATGGAACGTGGCCCGCCCCAGCGGCTCGATCACCGGCAGCGCGCGTCCCACGACGTCGTCGTCGCCGCCCACCATGAACATCAGCGTGCGGTGCTCGGCGCCCGGCGCGCCACCGGTGAGTGGTGCCTCCACGAGGTGGTGGCCGGTGCGCGCCAGCCGCGCCCCCAGCTCACGGACGACCGTCGGACTGTTGGTCGACAAGTCGACGAGGATCGCGCCCGCGGGCGCGGTCGTAGCCCACTCGTCGGCGACGTGCCGCACGACCTCGGGCGACGGCAGCGACATCATCGTGATCTCCGACGCCTTGCCGACCTCGGCTACCGACGTCGCGCCTGTGGCGCCGCTGACCGCCTCGACGCGGTCGGCGTCGACGTCGTAGACGGTCAGCTCGTGGCCGTCGGCCACCAGGTTGTTGGCCACGTGGCCGCCGATGTTGCCCAGACCCACCATTCCCACACGCATAGCGGCGAGACTACGGTCACGAGAAACTCGCGTGCCAGCGAGCCGGCCACTCGAGTCAACAGGTTGGGAGACGACCGATGGGTTTGCGCGACCACGTGATCTGCGACAGCGACCTGCACGTGATGGAACCCCCCGACCTCTGGGAGCGCTACATCGACCCGGCGTACGCGCACGCGGCGCCGCGCGGCCTGTCGGAGATCCCGCGCGACATGCGCGTGAAGGTGAAGAACTCGGTGATGCTGCGCCTGGGTGCGGTGCGACCGGTCCGTCCCGCCGGCCCGCGCGCCAGCGGGTGGCGTCCGGAGCACGACAACGCGTACGCGGCGTCGGAGGCGAGAGGCTGGGACGCGCAGTCGCAGGTGGACGCGATGGACGCCGAGGGCCTCCACCTCGCGGTCCTCTTTCCGTCACGCGGACTGTTCGTGCTCGGCCTCGACTCGGTCGAGCAGGTCGGTATGGACGGGCTCGAACCCGAGTACGCGTCGGCGATCGCGCGCGCGTACAACGACTGGATGAAGGACTTCTGCGACTTCGCACCGGACCGAATGTTCGGCGCGGCCATGGTGGCGCCGCACGACGTGCCCGGCGCGGTACTCGAGGCGCGTCGCGCGGTCGAGGAGCTCGGTTTCAAGGCCGTCTTCCTCGCGCCGGCGACGGTGAACCGCCGCCCGTGGCACCACCCGTCGTACGACCCGCTGTGGGCGGAGGTCGAGCGGCTCGACGTACCGATCGCGTTCCACGGCGGCGGGCAGACCTACCTCACCCCCGACTTCAGCCTCGGCGTGCTCGACACGCTCATGCTCTGGCACAGCTTCAGCCAGCCGCTCGGCATCCAGTTCGTCACTGCGTGCTTCTGCGGCGGCGGGATCCTCGAGCGCTTCCCCACGCTCCGGGTCGCGCTGCTCGAGGGCAACTGCTCGTGGGCGCCGTGGTTCCTGTACCGCCTCGACGAGCACTACGAGTGGACCGGCTCCTTCGAGGCTCCCGGCCTCACCATGCCGCCGTCGGAGTACTTCAAGCGGAACTGCTGGGTGTCGGTCGAAGCCGACGAGGAGCCGGTGCCGCACTTCGTGAGCACGTTCGGCGACGACAAGCTCGTGTTCTCGACCGACTACCCGCACGGCGACTCCAAGTTCCCCCACGCGGTGGACGCGTTCGACAAGCTGCCGCTCTCCGATGACGCCAAGGCGCGCATCGTGAGCACCAACTGGTCCGACCTCTACAAGATCCCGCTGTCGAAGCAGGTCTGATCGAGGCCAGGAAGGCCGCGGCCACCGCTCACCCGCGTCATGGCCGACGTCACCGTCCGGATCGTCCTCTACGCGCTCGTTGCGGCGACGAGCCCGCTCGCGCTCGGCGCCACGCTCGCGGTGCTCCGGAGCGATCGCCCGCGCATCAACGGCGTCGTGTTCACGGTCGGCTTCCTCGTCGGTCAGGCGGCCGTCTTCCTGCTCGCGTTCGCGCTGGGCGACGCGGCCATCGGGCAGCCACGTCAGACCCACGCGACGTTGGAACGCGTGCTGGAGCTCGTCGTCGGCGTCGGGCTCCTCGTGGCGGCGGCGCACGTACGCCCGCGGCGGCTGGAGCCGCGCCCGCACCGGCAGCTCGGCCCGAGGACCAAGGCGATGCTCACGCGACTGTCGCGCCTCTCGCCCGGGGCGGCGCTCGCCAGCGGCTCGGCCCTCGGGATCGGTGGCCCGAAGCGCCTCGGTATCACGCTCGTCGCGGCGGCGGCGGTCTCGGCGGCCGCGCTCGGCCGGGTGGAGGAGTTCAGCCTCCTCGTGGTGTACGTGCTGGTCGGCACCGTGCTCGTGTGGGCGCCGGTCACCCTCTTCGTCGTGTTCGGCACCCGCGCCACCGAGTGGATCGCGGGCGCGCAGGCGTGGGTCTCGGATCACCAGGCGCCCTTGACGTTCTACCCCGCACTCGTCGTCGGGCTCGGGCTCACGCTCGACGGGCTGTTCCAGATCGTCTGACGACGCGGCCGGCGCGCGCGCCCGTGTCGACACCGTCGTGGCGCACGACCGCGCCGTTCACGACGAGCGCGAGGTAGCCCTCCGCGTCGACGACGAAGCGGCCACCACCGGCGGGGAAGTCCTCGACCCAGCGGGTGGCGCCGGACGCGAGCCGCGCCGGGTCCCAGAGCACGAGGTCGGCGGCGGCGCCCGGACGCACGATCCCGCGGTCGGCGAGGCCATAGATGGCCGCGGGGACCGCCGTGAGGCGCGCGACGGCCTGTTCGAGCGGGAGCGCGTCGGGGACGTACTCGGTGAGCAGGCGGGTCGTGTAGTCGACGCCGCAGTAGGACGACAGGTGCGCGCCGGCGTCGCTGCTCCCCGGCAGCGTGAGCGGGTGGGCGACGATTGTCGCGGTGGCCGGGTTCGCCGGGGAGCGACGCCCGCCGGCGCCGCCGGAGCCCGCGAGCGTGAAGACGAGCTGCAGGTCCTCGGCGAGCGACGCGTCGAGGAACGCCTCGAGCTCGTCGGGAACGCCCAGACGGTCGCGCAGCTCGGGCACGCGCAGGCCGACCCAGTCGGGGTGGTGATCGGCCCGGGCCACCTTGATGTTGTCCCAGCCGAACACGATGTGGCGGTTGCTCGTGTCTGCCCATTGAGCGCGCATCTTGTCGCGCAGGTTGGCGTCGAAGAGCCGCTGCTCGCGCTCACCGGCGGGCAGCGTGAGCGTGTCGCGGAACGCCGGCATCTCGTCGAACAGGAACGTGTCGGCGAGGGCGAAGAACACCTGGAGCTGTTGCGTGGCCGACTGCGGGTACACGCGCGCCCCGGCCCGTTCTGCCGCCTCCGCGAACTCGATGGTGGCGCGCCACCCGTCGGGCTGGTTGGGAAGCGGCTGCACCGGGTTGACGTTCATCGGCTTGCCGCTCGCCGCGCACATCGCCAGCATCAACGACCGGTCGGCGTCGGAATGGCCTTCGAGGTTGGTGCGCGAGATGAACTCGAGGGCGCCGTCGGGGAACTCGGCCAGCGCGCCGGCCAGCGCCACGAGCTCGTCGGGCGAGGCCAGGTTCGACGGCACCGGATGGCCGTCGTGCGTGACGTGCAGGTCGAGCTGCGACGACGTGAAGCCGACGGCGCCTTCGCCCACCGCGTCGCCCACGAGCGCGGTCATCTCGGTGATCTCGGCAGCGGTCGCCGCGCGCTCCACCGCGGCGTCGCCCAGCACGTACCGGCGCACGGCCGAGTGCCCGACCTGGAGCCCGACGTTGACGCCGAGGCCGCCGGCTTCGAGGTTGGCGGCGAAGTCCGCGCAGCCCCCACCCGCGAACGTCGCGCCGGCTGCCAGCGTGTCCGGCGGCATGCCCTCGACGCGGCTCAGCATGAGCAGGAGCCAGGGCAGGTCGTCGGGCCGCGCGGGAAACAGCGAGAACCCGCAGTTGCCGGTGATCACGGTCGTGACGCCGTGCCACGACGACGGCGACGCAGTCGGCTCCCATTGAAGTTGGGCGTCGTAGTGCGTGTGGATGTCGACGAATCCGGGCGCGAGCACCGCGCCGTCGGCGTCGAGCTCCTCGGCTCCGTGCTCGTCGACGCGCCCGACGTCGGTGACGCGGCCGTCGCGCACCGCCACGTCGGCCGTGAACGGCGGCGCGCCGCTGCCGTCGACGACCGTCGCGCCGCGCACGACCAGGTCGGGCGCGGCGCCGCTGCGAGCCGGGATGCCCGGCTCGCGACGCTCGCTCACGCCGGCGTCCGCGCTGCGACCAGCTCCTCGATCCCGTAGAGGCGCGCGGCGTTCCGGCCGACGAGCTTCGCCCGGTCCTCGGGGTCCATGTTCGCGGTGTGCTCGAGCAGCTCGTCGACGACGCCGGGATACATCGCGTCGCTGTGCGGGAAGTCCGACGCCCAGATGAGGTTGTCGCTGCCGGCGATCGTCGCCATCGCCGCCATCGTGTGCTCGCCGGGGTCGAAGCTCACGACGCACTGACGCCGGAAGTACTCCGACGGCGCGAGCGAGAGCTTGGCCGCCGCCCACCGGTACGCCTCGAGGAACTCGTCCATGCGGTCCATCCAGTGGCCGATCCAACCACCGCCGCACTCGAGCACCGCGACCTTCAGCGCGGGATGACGCTCGAGCACCCCCGCGTACACGAGGTTCGCGAGCGTCATGTACTGGTCGAAGAAGAGGATGACGGCGTGGTGCGTACCCGACGCCATCAGGTCCATCATCCGCTTCGACGTGCCCTCCATGTCGTACAGGCCCGCGCCGTGCAGGCCGAGTGGGATGCCGTGCTCCTCGAGCGCGTCGTACATCGGGTCGAAGTCGTGCGACCAGAGCGGACGGCCGAGCACCGGGTTGGGGCGCACCACCCCGGCGCGCAACCCCATTCCGGCGGCGCGGTGCACCTCGGCCGCCGCCGCGACGGGGTCGTGCGCCGGGATCACCGCGCTGCCCACGAGGCGGTCGGGTACCGCCGCAGCCCACTCCGCCATCCAGTCGTTCCACACCTGGTGACACGCGACCGCGAGCTGCGGGTCCTGGATGCCACCGAGCGCCTGGCCGAGCCCGCAGTAGAGCACCGCCACGTCGATGCCCTCCTCGTCGAGCACGCGCACGCGCTCGTGAGGGTCGAATCCCGCGGGGTTGCCGTCTTCGTAACGCATCGCGTTCGCGAAGTTCTCGTTGTTGCACATGCCCGCGTTGGTGAGGCCGGCGAGCCCCATCGGGATGCCGACCCCGTCCTCGACGAGCACCTGTTGGGTCGCGAGGTCGTCGTTCCAGCGCACGCGCAGTCCCCGCTCGCGCATGGAAGGCGGCAGGTTGCGCTCCCACAGGTCGGGCGGCTCGCAGACGTGCCCGTCGGCGTCGACGACGATCTCGGTGGTCCTGGCGGTGGTGGTCACGCGCACCACCATCGCCCGAAGGTCACGCCAGCGTCAAGGTCGGGACTCGTTCAGCTGCACGTCGGCGTGTCGAGCCGCACGAAGTCGCCCGACACCTCGATCGTGCCGGCCAGCATGCTGCAGCGGAACCGGGTGCCGTAGCCCCAGAACCAGATGCCGCCGTTGCGGGCCACGAGCGCACCGCCGATGTCGCTGCCTCTGGCGTTCACGTCGATGGCGTCGCGCGCGCCGGAACCCGACACGAGCTGGACGCCGTCGACGTACGGCGACGTCCGGGCGCCCGGCGACGTCCACAGGTCGATCGTGCCCTCGGCCGCGATCGTCACCCGCGACGGGAGCACCGCGCTCGTGAGGCTCACGTTGCACCGCGCGTAGTAGAGACCGGGCGGCAGTGGGGCAGCGGGCCGCCAGACGCCGTACCGGCACCGCGACGTCACGTCGAAGTACGCGGTACCGGCCGCGACCGCGTTCGGGCTGCCCGGGCGGTAGTCGGCGATCCCGACCCAGTTGCCCGCGCTCGGCGCCACGCGCACCGCCGGTGGGTTCACCACGATGTTCTTGCCGTACTGCCGCAGCCACCGCGCGAACTCGGTGCCACCGAGGAGCTGGAGCGAGGTACCGACCACGTGGGTGGCGGCGTTCGAGTGTGCGGTGCCGAGCACCGAGATGCCCCAGCCGTCGAGCCCCACCGTCTCCGCGTTGG
>DASPTH010000410.1:0-11607 GCA_035623515.1 Acidimicrobiia bacterium | reverse complement strand
CCTCCTCTTTCTTGGTTCGCTCGCTACGGGCCGGGATACCCGGCCCGCTCACCGCCTCCACTGTTTCGCTCGCTACGGGCCGGGATACCCGGCCCGCTCACGCTCGCTCACGCTCGCTCACGGCCTCCACTGTTCGCTCGCTACGGGCCGGGATACCCGGCCCGCTCGCGCTCGCTCACCGCCTCCACTGTTCGCTCGCTACGGGCCGGGATACCCGGCCCGTAGACGCTCGCTCACCCTCGCTCATGTGAAGATCTTGTGGCCGTCGAGGTAGTCGAGCTCCACGAGCGAGGTACGCGGCGCCTGCCGGGCGACCTGCTCGCGTACGAGACCCACGTCGATCGCGCTCGAGAACCCGGGGAGCCAGTCGTCGTGGTGCGAGAGGACGACCTTGTTCGCCTTCACGAGCGCGGCCTGCCGTGCGACGAAGCCGGCGAGTGTTCCCTGTACCGGCTCGCCGTCGACGTTGCCGCGGCCGGCGGCCGCGAGGATGGCGACGTCGGGCCGGAGGTCCTGCAGGATGCCCGTCCAGTGCCCCGACGTGTCCTGGTACAGCAGCGATCCCTCGGGCGTGTCGATCAGGAACACGAGCGCGCCGCCGTCGCCCCGCGGGTGCTGGTTCGACACGCGCAGGTGGTCGACCGCGCCGGGGCTCAGGCCGGCCATCAGGTCGCGCATGGCTGCGAACGCCGCCAACCGCTCCTGGTGCGTGACACCGAGGTCGCCGATACACACGGTGTCGGCCTGGAACATCCCCCCTGCCTTCGTCCACACGCAGGAGTGCTGCGACGGGAACACCGTCACGATCACGTCGTCCGACAACCGGACCGGTTCGCCACCCGCGACGGGCACGAGCTGCGCCTCGGGCACACCCTGCTCGGCCATCACGCGGATCGACTCGTAGGACCCCACGATCGTCGCCCCCGTGTTGCGCGCGATCCGCTCCGCGCCCCAGAGATGGTCGAAGTGCGAGTGCCCGACGAGGATCCAGTCGGCGCGATCGACGTCGTCCGCGGTGAGACCGGTGCCGGGTGCGCCGGGCGCGCGGTCGATGTACGCGTCGAGGAACACGACGAGCGAGCCGACCGTGAGCCGGAAGGTCGCGCAGCCGTACCAGTCCAGCGTCGCCGCCATCCCGAGAGCATCGCGCGTGGTCGCGGTAGCGTGCCCATTCGCGATGAACGTGCCGTTCGATCCGTACGCGGCGAGCTCCGAGGAGCGCTACACCGCGATGGCGCACCTCCGGGCGGAGGGTGGCGTCGTCGAGACGCCGGTCGGCTACTACGTCGCGACGGCTGCCGGCGTCTCCGCCGGGTTGCACGACGTCGAGAAGTTCGTTGGTTCGTTCATGGACACGGGCGCGCTCGACGAGGACGACGTGATGATCTCTGCGATCCCCGAGCCGCGGCACGGCCGCATCCGTCGGGTGATCAACACCGTGGTCGCCGCCCACCGCACGCTGCAGAACGAGCCGTTCATCCGGGCGCGGGCTCGCGAGCTCGTCGACGACGCCCTGGCACGGTCGCGAGCGGGACCGGTCGACCTCGTCGAGGTCTTCGACCCGCTCCCGTCGATCGTGATCGCCCACATGCTCGGCGTGCCGGCCAACCACGAGGATCAGTTCCGGACGTGGTCCGACGAGCTGCTCGACGCACAGAACGAACGGGGCACCGCGTCGCTCTCCGACGCGCACCCGGAGTTCGCGCGCTTCGTCCAGGAGCTGATCGACGACCACCGCGCGATGACCGACCCGCCCGACGACGCAGTGACCCGCTTCGTAGGCACCGACGTCGACGGCGAGTACTTGTCGGACCGGGCGATCCGCACGCAGATCATGTTCCTCATCGTCGCGGGGAACGAGACCACTCGAAACCTCATCGGCAACTGCTTGTACGTGCTCGCGAGGCGGCCCGACCTGCTCGAGCGGCTGCGGCGCGACCCGAGCGGCGTCGCGCCGTTCGTCGAGGAGTCCCTCCGCCTCGACGCGCCGGTCCAGGTGCTGGCCCGCTCCGTGCTCGCCGACACCGAGATCGAAGGGTGCCCGCTGCACCGTGGCGACAAGGTGGTGTTCGGTCTGGCGTCGGCCAACCGCGACGAGGCGGTCTACGACGATCCAGCAGCGTTCCGCCTCGACCGAGCCCGGATGCGTGAGCACCTGGCGTTCGGCACCGGCCCGCACGTCTGCCCGGGCGCGACGCTCGCGCGGCTCGAGGCTTCCGCGGTGCTCGACGAGATGTGTGCGCGGGTCGCGGGGTTGCGCCTCGCCGACGGCTACGAACCCGACCCGAACCCTGTGTTCTGGGCGAACGGTCACCGTTCGCTGCCCGTCGTACTGACGCCCGCGTGACCTCGGCACGGTTCGGGCGCTTCGCGCCGCGATCCACGGCACAGATGACCGCGTGGCTCGAGCTCTTCTACGACCTCGTCTTCGTCGCCGCCATCCTCGTGTTGAGCTCGGCGGTGTCGCACGTGTCCAAGCCCGAGCGGGTGACGTGGGTCGTGCTCGTCTTCGGTTCGTTGTGGTGGATCTGGCTCCAGACGACGCTGTTCACGAACCGCTTCGGCATCGACGACATGACGCACCGGCTGCTGGTCCTCGTGCAGATGTTCCTCGTGATCGTGGTGGCGATGGAAGCGCACGAAGGCGTGATCCGCGACGGCGAGTACCTCTCGCTCACCTACGCCGCGCTCATGGGCACCGTCGCGATCATGTACGTGCGCGCGTCAAGGTCCGACCGACCCCATGCCCGGTATGCCCGCCGCGGAGCCGCGTACACCGCCGCCTCGGCCGCGATCTTCGCGCTCGCGGCCGTCGCGCCCGGGTTCCGCGGCGTCGTCTGGCTCGTCGCCTTCGTACCCAGTGTCGCCGCGCTGCCGTGGGGGGCCGAGTCGTCCGGCGCGCCCGTGCTCGACGAGCACCACCTGCTCGAACGCATGGGCGCGCTCACGATCATCGTGTGCGGCGAGGCCTTCGTGAAGGTCGCGATCGCGGTCAGCAGCGGGGCGGTCCAAGAGGTCGACATCATCGCCCTCGCCTTCCAGTTCGTGCTGACGTTCGCGATCTGGCTCACCTACTTCGAGGACATCCCACAAGCAGGCGTGCGGTTCGCGCGCCTCCCCGCCTGGATCGCGCTGCACTTCGCGCTGCAACTCGGCATCGCCGGCACCGCGATCGGCGTGGCCCGGTTCGTGAACGACGACCCTCTGCATCACGTCCCGCCGAGCGAGATCCTGGAGATCATGGCCGCGCTGGCCGCGGTCTACCTCGCCCTCGCGCTGCTGGGGCCGTGCACGCGGCGGGTGCCGGTGCGACCCCTGCTCACGCTCCGGCTCGCCACGTGCGCGGTCGTCCTCCTCGTGGGGTTCGCCGGGTGGCTCTTCATGTGGACGGACCTGGCCGAGGACGTCGCCGCGCTCACCGTCGTCGCCATCGCGCACGCTGTCGTCGCCGTATACCTGGAGGCGGACACCCGCGTCCTCGATCCCGCCTGATCTGGCAGGATGGGCAGCAAGGATCGAGCGGAGGTAACGACGTGGGCCGCAAGTACGAGATCATCTCCGGCGACGGTCACCTGGAGACGCCGCCCAACTTCGTGAAGTTCGTCCCGGACAAGTACAAGGACCGGGCGCCTCGCCTCATCACCCTGCCCGACGGCGGCGGCGACGCCTGGATCATGGAGGGCATGCCCCTCACGTACGCGAGCCAGAACCTCAAGGGCCGGGGCGAGGTCAAGTTCGCAGGCCAGAGCTACTACAAGCCCGACGGCACGCCCGCGGAGGGCACCGGGAGCGGCGTGCAGCGGCTGCGCGAGCAGGACGAGGACGGCATCGACGCGGAGATCCTGTTCGCACCGGTGTTCGCGAGCCGCTTCCTCGAGAAGATCCCCGAGCGCGAGGTCTACATGGCCATGGTGCAGGCCTACAACTCGTGGCTCGCCGAGGACTACAGCGTGCCGGCACCCGATCGGCTCATCTGCAACGCCCTCGTGCCGATCAGCGGACTCGACGACGCGATCTCGGAGCTCGAGCGCGTCCACTCGATGGGGTTCAAGACCGTCCAGATGGTCATGTACCCGAACGGGAGCGGCAACCCGAAGCCCGAGGACGACCGGTTCTGGGAGCGGTCGCTCGAGCTCGGCATGGCGCTCTCGCCGCACTTCAGCTTCGGCGGACCGATCAACATCGGCGGTGCCCGTCACGACACCGCGCAGTGGCCGGCCGAGGCCGGGATGACGCAGCACGCGCAGGGCCCGCCGTCGAACACGATGGCGCAGATGATCGTGCACGGAGTGTTCGACCGGATCCCGGAGTTGCACTTCTACTTCGCCGAGATCAACGCCGCGCTCTTCCCCGCGCACCTCTACTACATGGACCGCGACTACCTCGAGTACAACAGCTGGTTCCAGCTGAAGCTGCCGAAGATGCCGTCGGAGTACATGCGCGAGCAGGCGACCTACGGCATGGTCCGCGAGCCGCTCGCCGTGCGCATGGGCCGGGACATGCCCGATCAGATGCCGCTCGACCTCTTCCTGTGGGGCAGCGACTTCCCCCACTCGGTCGGCACCTTCCCGCAGTCGCAGGAATACATCAAGGAGACGTTCGCCGATCTCGACGACGACCTGCGGCACAAGATCCTCGTCGGCAACGCCGCCGAGCACCTCGGGCTCGACCTCGACGCCGACATCACCGAGACACCACGAGCAGCGTGAGCGACGTCGAGCACCTCTTCCTGCGTTCCTGCGGGAACGAGGTGCTCCGCGAGGCGCCGGCTCGGGACTCGCCGATGGGCACGCACAACGCGTGGCTCGACGACGCGCTGCAGTCGTTCGTCGTCGCGTCGGCCCGGTAACCGGCTCAGAGGCTGGGGCGCTCCGTCGGGGTCGCCGTATCGAGGCTCGAGGGCGTCGCGAGGTCGAGGCCGACCACGAGCGACTCGAGCGCGGCCGCCCAGCTCTCGTAGTACGGCCGGTCGGGCTCGTCTGCGATCGCGTCGACGAGCCGTCGCCGGAACGCGTCCCACGGCAGGCCGAGCCGCTCGACCAGGGCCACCGCGAGGGCGACCGCGCGCCCCTCCCACGGGGCCGCGAACACGAGCTCGCCGTTGTCGCGCGGGAGCGCGCTCGGGCCGTCCATGAGCGCGACCTCGTCGGGCAGTTCCGCGGTCACAGGCGGTCCACACCGATCATCGCGTCACGGGTGACGAGCGCCGCCAACTCACCTTCCGAGAGGTCATCGGTGCCGGCCGGACGCTCCGGGAGCACGAGGTACCGCACCTCCGCGCTCGAGTCCCACACCCGGATCTCCACGTCGTCGGGAACGACCGTTCCCATCTCGGCGAGGAGCACGCGTGGTTCTCGGACGGCGCGCGACCGGTACGCCGGCGACTTGTACCAGGTGGGCGGCAGCCCCAGGGTGGGCCACGGGTAGCACGAGCAGAGCGTGCAGACGACGAGGTTGTGCACGCGCGGCGAGTTCTCGACCACCACCATGTGGTCCCCCTCGGCCCCCGCGAACCCGAGCTCGGCGATGGCAGCCGTCGCGTGCGTGAGGAGTCGTGCCTTGTACTCGGGGTCGACCCAGGCGCGGGCGACGACGCGCGCGCCGTTGAGCGGCCCGAGATTGTGCTCGTAGTGGTCGACGATGGCGTCGAGCTGGGCCCGGTCGAACAAGCCGCGCTCCACGAGCACGGTCTCGATGGCGGCCACGCGCGCTTCGACGGGTGCGAGCGGCTCGGGGTGATGGTCGTGGTCGTGCGTCGCGGTCACGAGTCGGCGTCCAGGTACCGCTCCCAGAGGTCCACGTGCACCGCCTCGCCGTCGCCACCGGACTCGCCCCAGAGCTCCCGAGCCGTGAAACGCACCGAGTACACGGGCTCGAGCACGCGACCGCCGCCGTGGGCCTCGACGTCGGGCACGTGCTCGGCGCCGTCGCAGCGCACGATCGCGCCGCGCTTGCCCTGCACGTAACGCGGCGCCCGGGTGTGCCCGTGCGGGTGCCACTCGCGCACCCGCACGGGGTCGCCGACGGCGAACCTCGGCTCGGTGCGGTGCTCCTCGGGCGCCTCGGGCGCCTCGCCGCGGTCGGGACGCGAGAGCGGGAAGCGGCCACCGGCGCGTCGCTCGAGCTCGTCGGCCGATACGAGCCCCGCCTCCACCATCAGCGTGGCCGCCCTCGTGAGCCAGCGCTCGTAGTACGACGACCGGAGATAGTCGGCGGGGTCCATCCGTTCGACGCCGTGGCGCCACGCGCCCCCGGTCACCTCGAGCGCGCGTGCCGCGGCAAGGTTGAGACGGAACACGCGACGCTCCCAGTCGTGGTGGAACACCGGCTCGTCGGGCTCCACGTCCACGGGCCCGAACCCGTCCATTCCGCCGAGGTCGTGGATGCCGTCCATACCGACAGCCTGGCACGTGCGTGGCAAGATGGCGCGATGAGCTCAGAGCTGGTCCAGCAGCCGTCCGCGGTCACCCCCGACAGCTTCGAACGGTCGCTGGCGGCGGAGCGCGCCGCGGAGCAGACGCTCATGCGCTCGATCACGAAGTCGGTCGTCGTCGGCATCCCGCTGGGCATCGGCTTCTTCATGCTGTTGCTCACGATCGCGTTGGCGGGGCTGGCCGAGTGGTACGTGATCGTGGGCCTCGGCGCCATCATGGGCGTGCTCGCCGCCGTGCTCTTCGGCATGCTCGGCGGCGTCACGCTGGTCACCCACGCGCTCGAAGAGGTCGACAAGGGCACGTCGCACTGACCCCCATGCCGAACCGGCGTCAGCCGGCGACGTATAGCGTCGGTTGCTGACGCAACTTCGGGATCGTCGTCAGCGAGAGGTCAGGAAGGCCTCCGCGGTCTCGCAGATGTAGTCGACGTCGTCGTCGGTGAGACCGTGGTTCGACGGGAGCACGAGGCCCTGCTCCATCACGCGGTCGGCGTTCGGGTAGCCGCCCGGGGCCGCGCGGTGCGGGATGCCGGCGAAGGCCGGTTGGCGGAGCACGTTGCCGGTCCACACCATCCGGGTGTCGACGCCGTTCGCCTCCATGTGCCGCTGGAACTCGGCTCGCCGCACACCCGACTCGGGCCGGACGAGGATCGGGAACATGTGCCACCCGGTCTCGAGCCCGGCCGTCGTGCGTGGCAGCACGAACACGTCGGGGTGCGTCCCGAAGTAGTCCGACAGCCTCGCGAAGTTTCGCCGGCGACGCTCGAGGAAGCCGGGCAGCTTCCGGAGCTGCACCAGCCCGAACGCCGCGCTGATCTCCGACGGCTCGAAGTTCCAGCCGACCTCGTCGAAGATGAACAGGTTGTCGTACTCGACGCCGTCGACCTCGGAGAAGAAGCGGCGGTCCCCCTTCTGCGATCCCCAGAGCTGTGGTTCGGAGCGGCGTCCCCACCGCCGCAGCAGCAGGCACCGGTCGACGAGGGCTTCGTCGTCGAGCAGCACCATCCCGCCCGTACCCGCGGCGGTGATGATGTGCGACAGCGCGAAGCTCGTCACGCTGATGTGCGACCGCGTGCCGGTGGGCGTTCCGCGCAGCCGCGCGCCCAGTGCGTCGCACGAGTCCTCCACCACGATCAGGTCGTGCGCGTCGGCGAGCGCACGGATCCGATCCCAGTCGGGTGCGTTGCCGATGAGGTTCGGTGCCAGGATCGCGCGGGTCCGCGGTGTGATCATCGCCTCGATGGCGCCGACGTCGACGTTGTAGGTGTCGGGCTCCACGTCGACGAACGCGGGCACGATCCCCGCCCGCACCATCGGCGCCACGTCCGTCGAGAACGTGAGCACGGCCGTGATCACCTCGTCGCCCGGTTCGCAGCCGAGCAGCTCCACCGCCAGGTAGAGCGCCGACGACCCCGAGTTGCACATCACGCCCCGCCGCTTGCCGAACAGCTCGGCGACGCCCTGTTCGAAGGCGCGGACGTTCTTGCCGATGCGCAGCGCGGTGGACGGGCCGCGGAGGACGTCGACGACGGCCGCGATCTCTTCCTCGTCGTGCACGCTGCCCGCGTAGTCGATGCGCCGCACGATCAACCGCTGAGCTTCAGGACGCGGATCGCGTTCTCGCGGAGGAACTTCGGCCAGACGTGGTCACGGAACGCGACATCGGGCATCTCGGTGAAGATCCGTTCGAGGCTCAACCCCATCGGGAAGTACCCCGCGTACATGATCTTCTCGGCGCCGCGGGTGTTCGCGAAGTCGATGATCGGCTTCGGGTAGTACTTGGGCGCGAACGCGCTCGTCATGTAGTAGAGGTTCGGCCACTTGAGCATCAGCTTCACCGCCAGCGCTTCCCACGGCTCCGCGCCGTGCCGCATGATGATGCGCAGCTCCGGGAAGTCGTAACACACCTCGTCGAAGTGCATGACGTCCTGGCACGCCGACGGGAACCGCGGCCCCGCGATCCCGGCGTTGCTGATGATCGGGATGTCGAGGTCGATGCAGGTCTGGTAGATGGGGTAGTACCGCCGGTCGCTCACCGGCACCTGGGGGTTGCAGCCGGCGGGGAACGTCGTGACCGCTTTGATGTCGTGCTCGTCCTTGGCGGCCCGGATCTTGCGCACCGCGCCGGTGATGTCGTTCGGATCGACCTCCAGGCTGGCGACGAAGCGGCCGGGATGGTCGCGCAGCGCCCGGGCCATCACGTCGCGGCCGAGGCCGACGAGCCCGACGTCGACGCCCCACCGGTCCATCTCGCCGAGCGTGATGTCGACCGGATCGGCGCCCTCCTCGAGGCGGTTCGGGATGTCCTTGAACATGTACTCGGCCGGCATCGCCATCTCGCCACTGCCGGTGTCCCGCAACATCGGACGGAGGTAGTCGTACGTTCGCGCATGATCGGCGACGGGGAAGCTGATCATCAAGTCGATCGCGCCGACGTCGGTGGGCATCGCCATGGGAGCTCCTCGGGGGTCGTGGACCGCGGCACTGTAGGGCCGCCACTCCGGCCTCGGGGTGGCCCGGACGACCCGGCTCCCGCCGTTCGCGGGGAAATTCTGCGCGGGCTGAGATAGGTTCCCGACGCGTGACGGCCGATCTGGAACGCGGCGCGCCAGACCCCGCTCCCGGCGCCGAGCCCGGTGGCGTGATGCTCTCCCTCCGTGACATCAGCGTGCGCTTCGGCGGGATCGCCGCGCTGAACGGTGTGAGCCTCGACACCAAGGCGGGCGAGGTGCTGGGCATCATCGGTCCGAACGGGGCCGGCAAGACGACGCTGTTCGACGTCGTGTCGGGTATCCGCGCGCCCAACGAGGGCCGCGTCGTCCTCGACGGGCGCGACATCACCTCCAAGTCGGCCGTGCAACGTGCCCGCCGCGGCTTGCGGCGCACGTTCCAGCGGGTCCAGACGTTCGGATGGCTGAGCGTGGAGGACAACGTCCTCACCGCGCTCGAGTGGCACGGCGGCGGCGGCGGCTTCCTCGCCGACCTGGTGATGTTCCCCACCCGGCGGTCGCGCGAGCGGAAGCGCCGGGAGCTCGCCGACGAGGCCATCCAACGCTGCGGGCTGACGGCGGTACGCAAGGAGCTCGCCGGCTCGCTCCCCATCGGCGTGGCGCGCATGGTGGAGTTCGCGCGCGCGATCGTCGACAAGCCGAAGCTGCTCCTCCTCGACGAGCCGGCGTCGGGCCTCGACGAGACCGAAGCCGAGCGACTGGGCGACCAGATCGACGCGGTGCGCGCCGAGACGGGGTGCGCCATCCTGCTGGTGGAGCACAACGCAGGATTCGTGATGGAGCACAGCGACCGCGTCGTGGTGCTCGACCTCGGGTCGGTGCTCGCCGAGGGCCTGCCCGCCGAGATCCAGAGCAACCAGGCCGTCCGCGACGCCTACCTGGGCGAGAGCGCCTGAGCGCCGCGCATGGACAAGTTCCTGAGCCTCTCGCTGTCCGGTCTCGTGACGGGCGCGATCTTCTCGATCCTCGCGTCGGGTCTCGTGCTGACCTACACGACGTCGGGCATCTTCAACTTCGCGCACGGCGCGGTCGCGTTCGCGACGGCGTACCTCTACTACCAGCTCAACACCGGGCTCGGCGTGCCGATCGTGCCGGCGCTGATCATCTCCGTCTTCATCTTCGCTCCCCTGCTCGGGCTGCTGCTCGACCGGATCCTCTTGCGACGGCTCGCCCGCGCGCCCGTGTACGCCCGAATAGTGGGGACCATCGGTCTCCTCGTCGCACTGCCGAGCCTCGTGCAGTGGCTCGTGATCGCGGTCGGGAACGGCGCGCTGAACCTCGGGTTGGAGGGCAACGAGAACCTCAACAGCGGGCTGCCGGTGCCCGGGGTGGGCCCGACCCCGCCGCACCGCTACCGGTTGCTGACCAGCGTGGTGCTCGACACCAACCAGATCGCGGTGTTCATCGTCGCCTTCATCGCCGCCATCGTGCTCTGGTTGGTGATCCGGCACAGCCGCGCCGGCCTCGAGATGCGAGCGGTGGTCGACCGCGAGACGCTCGCCGGCCTGCGCGGGGTGAACGCGGCGCGCACGTCGGCGTTCGCCTGGGTGATGACCATGATCCTGGCCGGCTTCGGCGGCGTGCTGATCGCCCCGATCATCGCCCTCCAGGACACGCTGATCACCTTCGTCGTGCTCGGCTCGCTCGCGGCCGTCGTCGCGGCCGGCTTCCGCTCGATCCCGCTCGCCTTCGCCGCCGGGCTCGGGCTCGGCCTGGTGGAGACGCTCTTCGCCGGTTACAGCGACCAGTTCCTGCCCGGCAGCCTGGCCCGACTGAGCGGACTCCAGTCGGCCGTCCCCTACTTCCTCGTGATCGTCCTGCTGCTGCTGCTCGGGCGCGACCGGTCGCGGCGCGCCGGGACGGTCGCCGACGAGCGCCCGCGCCCCGACCACCGCGAGGGCCTGCCCGCGTGGCGGCGGCGCCTCCCCTGGGTGGTCTTCACCATCTGCCTCATCGGCTTCTCGATGGATTGGCTGAGCCCGAGCTGGCTGCGCGCCGACTCCTACGACCAGACGGTGATCGCGCAGAGCATCGTGATGGGGATCATCTTCCTCTCGTTCGTCGTGGTCACGGGCATCGGTGGGATGGTGAGCCTCGCCCAAGCCTCGTTCGTGACCGCCGGGGGCTTCGCGGCCGGGTGGGCCCTCAACCGCGACTGGGGTCTCGACGTCCCTGGCATCGCGTCGCACGGGCAGATCAACTTCGTGTGGGCGCTCGCCATCGGCACGCTGTGCGCAGCGGGGCTCGGCCTGCTGTTCGCCTGGCCGGTCACCCGTCTCGGCGGTGTCGCGCTCGCGCTCGGCACGCTCGCGCTCGCGTTCTTCCTGTCCTTCGTCCCCTTTGCCACCGACCCCATCGGCAAGGGCCAGCTCGGCTGGAACATCCGGATCCCGACCCTCGACGTTCCCGGCCTCAACTGGGTCCACGACCTCCTGATCCCGGGCCATCAGTCGTTCATCGACCTCAACCAGCTCACCGACCAGATCCTCGTCTTCCTCACGTTGTTCGGGGTCGTGACGCTCCTCATCCACGCGCTGCAGCGATCGGCGAGCGGCCGCGCCATGCTCGCGGTGCGCAGCACCGAGGTGGCCGCCGAGGCATCGGGAGTGCGCGCCAACCGCACCAAGATCCTGATCTTCACGTTCTCGGCCGCGATCGCCGGAT
>DASPTH010000407.1:0-2094 GCA_035623515.1 Acidimicrobiia bacterium | reverse complement strand
CGACGAACCAGCGTTGCATTGCGAGCTCCTCGCGGGAGCCGACGGCCCGCTCGACTGTGATGCGCGTGCGCACACGGTCGTCGGTCATCGGGAGCAGGCGCACACCGAGTCCCCACGCGTCCGCGATTTCGGCCGTCACCGTGGAGAGAGACGCGCCGGCGCGGCGGCGCTGTGTGCGGAACAGGTGCGTGGCGAGATCCTTGTCGCCGAGCCGGAACCACGTGGGCACGCCGTAGCGTTCGAGCGCGGCGAGCGTTGTGAACGTCTCGCCCTCGAGGCCCCAGCCCTGCTCGGCGTTCGATGCACCCGCGAGCGTGTACGTGACCGAGTCGAGATCGGGGGAGACGTGCAGCCCGTGGAACTCGTCGTCGTCGCCGGTGTTCACGATCGCGATGACGTCGGACGGCGGCACCGCGTGAACGAGCCCGGCGAGGAAGCGGGCGGCACCGACACCACCTGCGAGCGCGGCAAGCGTCACGGCCGGGACGTTACTGACTCGGACGCGAGAAACGCGGCCCCGAAGGGCCGCGTTCCGTGAGACGACAGCGGTGATCAGCTGTCAGGCCGCGTTGCCGGCGAGCTCGCGCACGCGCGCGGCGACGGGCTCCATTGCCTGGACGACACGCTCGGGCAGCTCGCCGATCTGCGTCTGCACCTGTCCGACCACCGGCTCGACCCGCTTCTCGAGCTCGCTCCGGAGCTCGGTGGCGCGCGCCACGGTCGTGCGCACGCGCGCATTGGCGTGGGCGCGGGCCGCGCGCGAGCGATCCTGGATCCGCTCCTGCGCGTCGCGCGAGCGGGTGTGCAGGCAGTCGTTGGCCTTCTCGGCGCGCACGCGGAGGTCGCGCCCGGCGGCCTGACCCTGCTGGAAGGTCATCACGCCCAGACCGATCACGATGTAACCGGCGTCGGTGAGGGTCTTGCTGACGTTGTGGGATGCCATTGCCGATCCTTGGGTAGGGGGGATCCGGCCGGGGGACGCCCGGATCGAGTGCTCGCGATGCTAGCGGCTGCTGCTAACTATTGCAAGCGCTCGTGATCGCGCGCACAAAATTCGAGACGGGCGCGGGCTATCCTCGTTCGGCCTCATGGACACGATCGAGCCCGCGCCGATCCGGACGGATTTGCTCGACCGGGACGACGTCTCCGAACCCCTCCAAGTGGTTCCGCCCGTCGTCGCGGTCGTCATCACCAGCGACCCCGGACCCTCCCTGGACGCCGCGCTGGGTGCGCTGGCGGCTCAGGACTACCCCTCCCTCTCGGTCCTCGTCCTCGACAACGGCTCCCGGACCGACCCGACGCCGCAGATCGCCAAGGCCATGCCGAGGGCGTTCGTCCGCCGCCGGCCCGCGGGCGACGAGGACAGGGTCGGCTTCGCGGCCGCCGCGAACGACGCCCTCGACGCGGTCGAGGGCGCGGTTTTCCTCCTGTTTTGCCACGACGACGTCGTGCCGGACCCCGACGCCGTCCGCCTGCTCGTCGAGGAGGCCTACCGCTCCAACGCCGGGATCGTCGGACCCAAATTCGTCGACGACGCCCACCCGGATCTGCTCGTCGAGGTCGGCATGGCCGTCGACCACTACGGCGTCCCGTACTCGGCCATCGAGCCCGGCGAGGTCGACCAGGAACAACACGACGCGGTGCGCGACGTGTTCTTCGTTTCGCACGAAGCGATGCTCGTGCGCACCGACCTCTTCCACGAGCTCGGTGGGTTCGACCCCGCAACCTTCCCCGGCGCCGACGATGTCGACCTCTGCTGGCGCGCCCGGCTCGCCGGGGCGCGCGTCGTCGTGGCGCCCGCCGCGCGCGTGCGGCTGCGGGTCGACGAGGCAACCGAAGCGGCACGCCGCGCCGATTCGGCCCGCGTGCGCGCCGAGACCGCGGCACGCGTGCGCGTGCTGCTCAAGTCGTACTCGTCACTCGCGCTGATCTGGATCCTGCCGACCGGGTTCCTCCTGAGCGTCGGCGAAGCGGTCGGCTCGATGCTCTCCGGGCACGTACGCCGCGGCTTCGCGATGATCGGCGGTTGGTTCGTCCCGCTCGCGCACGCCGGCGAGCTGGGCCGGGCCCGTCGCGCGGTCCAGCGCAGCCGCC
>DASPTH010000405.1:0-3162 GCA_035623515.1 Acidimicrobiia bacterium | reverse complement strand
CTGCGCACACGGCTCCGGAGGCCGATGCTCTATCCGCTGAGCTACGAGGGCGAGGGCACGAGGGCGAGGCGGGAGACCCGAGGATACCCGGTTGCCCGTCCCCTCGTTCATCCGTCAGAAGGCGCGGTTATACCGCGCGGTTCTGACGGATGAACACGGCACCTCACGTGGCGCTGATGTACACGATCATTCCGACGCCGACGACGAGGCAGTAGATCGCGAACGGCGTGAGCGTGCGCGTCCGGAAGTAGCGGTCGAGGAATCTCACGGCGAGGTAGGCGGCGATCCCTGCGGCGACGCTGCCGACGAGTACCTGACCGCGAACGTGGTCTCCGTCGTGGCCGAGCAGGTCGGGCAGCTTGTAGACGCCGGCCGCGAGGATGATCGGAGTCGCGAGCATGAACGAGAACCGCATCGCGTCCTCGTGATCGAGGCCGCGCAGCAGGCCGGCGACCATCGTGACACCCGACCGGCTGATGCCCGCGAAGAGCGCCAGGATCTGGGCCGAGCCGATGAACACTCCCTCGCCGAGCTGGAGGGTGTCGAGATCACGACCGACATCGTTGCCCGCGTCGGCATGGTGTTCGTGCGTGAGCACGAGGGCACGCACCTCGGCGCGTCGCCGAAGGCGTTCACCGGCGAGGAGGATCAGCCCGTTGATGGTGAGGAAGATCGCCGCCGCCGTGGGTTTGGCGAAGATCGTCCGGAGGTCGTGCTCGAACACGAGGCCGACGATCCCGACCGGGATCGTGCCGACCACGAGCAACCACGCCATCCGCTCCGCCGGCGTGTCGATCCGGCGCTTGCGGATCGAGGAGAAGAACCCTGCGATCACGTCCGCCCAGTCGCGACGGAAGTAGACGAGCAACGCGATCGCGGTCGCCACGTGCAACCCGACCAGGAACGCGAGGAAGAACGACTCGTCGGCCGACTGGCCCGTGACGAGCTTGTCCCAACCCAAGAGCTCCGGTACGAGGACCGAGTGACCGAGGCTCGAGATCGGGAACAGCTCCGTGATCCCCTGCAGGATCCCGATCACGATGGCCTGGAAGTAGGTCAGTGGTGCGGTCGCGACGATCAGCGGTCTGGCCTCCTGGTCCGGCACCGCTCGGCCACGAGCAGGGGATGCAGAATACCGACCAGCCGAGGAGGGGAGAACGCATGACCGAGCCGCTTGTCGACGTCAGGGGTGGCACGTTGCGCGGGTCAGCTGATGGCGCGATCAACGTGTTCAAGGGCATTCCGTACGGTGCACCGACCGGTGGTGCGCACCGCTTCCTGCCGCCGGTTCCGGCACCCGCGTGGTCCGGTGTGCGTGACGCCACCGGATTCGGGCCGTCGTGCGCGCAGCCGGGCTCTGCGGTGCCGCCCGGTCCCGCGCGCGAGAAGGTGGAGCAGTTCATGGCCACCTTCGGGTTCCTGAGCGAGGAGCCGGTCACCAGCGAGGGCTGTCTCGTGCTCAACGTCTGGACGCCCGCGCCGCAGCGGGACGGTCGGGTCGTCGACGACGGTGCTCGCCGCCCGGTCATGGTGCGGATCCACGGCGGTGGCTTCACGATGGGTTCCGGTTCGTGGCCGTCGCACGACGGCGGGACGCTCGCGACGCGTGGCGACGTCGTGGTCGTCACCTTGAACCACCGTCTCGGCGTGCTCGGCTATCTCGACCTCTCGTCACAGTTCGGACACGGCTACGCGGCTTCCGGCAATGCCGGCATGCTCGACCTGGTGCTCGCGCTCGAGTGGGTGCGCGACAACATCACGACCTTCGGCGGAGATCCCGGCAACGTCACCATCTTCGGTGAGTCCGGAGGCGGCCACAAGGTCAGCACGTTGCTCGCCATGCCCGCGGCGCGCGGACTGTTCCATCGGGCGATCATCCAGAGCGGCCCCGGTTTGCAGGCGCGCGCGCCCGAGAGCGCGGCCGAGGTATCGGGCATGGTGCTCGACGAGCTCGGCGCGCCCGACCCTGCGAGGCTCCACGAGATGCCCGTGGAGCAACTCCTGGCGGCCCAAACCGCGATCGGCGCGCGCCTCGGGACGATGGGCGCGATGGCCGGTTTCGGCCCGGTGCGCGACGGTGCCGTGATCCCCGAGGATCCCGGTGACGCGCTCGCGGGTGGGACCGCGGCCGACGTGCCGGTGATCGTGGGTTCGACCCGCCACGAAGCCACCATGTTCCTCGCCGCGACGGGGACGAATGCGAGCTCGACGATGGACGACGACACGCTCCGCACCCAGGTCGAGACCTGGGCCGGCGAGCGGGTCGACGACGTGGTGGCCGTGTACCGACGCGAACACCCCGACGCGTCGAACCTCGACATCGCCGTGCTCGTGCAGAGCGCCTCGATGATGGGGCGCGGGTCGGTCGCGCTCGCCGAGCGGAAGATCGCGGGGTCGGCGACACCGGTGTGGCTCTACCTGCTGGCGTGGGAGAGCCCCGCCCTCGACGGGTTCGTGAAGGCGAGCCACGGCATGTGCGTGCCGCTCACCATGGACAACGCCGGTGTGGTGCCGATGACCGACTACCCGGCCGCGCACACGCTCGCGGCGCGGATGAGCGCGGCGTGGATCGCGTTCGCCCGCGACGGTGACCCCAACCATTCCGAGCTGCCGAAGTGGGAGCCGTACTCGCTCGACGAGCGCGCCACGATGATCTTCGACGACCCACCCCGCGTCGAGCACGACCCCAACCGCGCCGAGCGACTCGTGTGGGCATGAGGAGCCCTCTGTCGAGCGAGGCGCCGGGCGCGGGAAGCATGCGCGACGTCGGTCTGCTGCCGTGCACGGGCCTGCGGGTGTTGGAGATCGGCGAGAGCATCAGTGCCGCGGTGGCGGGCATGGTGCTCGCCGACTACGGGGCAGACGTCCTGGTGATCGAGCCGCCGGACGGCAGCCGGCTGCGGCGGGCGCCCGCGTTCGTCATGTGGTCGAGAGGCAAGCGCGACCTTCGCCTCGATCTCACGACGGTCGAGGGGCGCGAACGGGTACACGAGTTGGCCGCGGACTCCGACGTGGCGATCACCGCGCTCGAACCGGCGACGGCGGACCGCTTGGCCGTCGACGGCGCGACGATGTGCGCGCGGGCTCCGCGGCTCGTGCACTGCGAGGTGTCCGGTTTCGGGCGCGGCCACCCGTTGAGCGACCGGCCGGGGTACGAAGGGA
>DASPTH010000404.1:0-11088 GCA_035623515.1 Acidimicrobiia bacterium | reverse complement strand
TCCCAGGCTCGAGCATCTTGTAGACCTCGAAGAAGTGCATGATCTCGTCGAGGAGTGCAGGCCGGACGTCGGAGATGTCGTCGACGTCGTCGTAGGCGGGGTCGTTGGCGGGTACGCAGACGATCTTGGCGTCGCCGCCCTTCTCGTCCTCCATCCAGAACACGCCGATCACCCGCGCCCGGACCCAGCACCCGGGAAAGGTCGGGTCCTCGAGCAGCACGAGCACGTCGAGGGGGTCGCCGTCCTCACCGAGGGTGTCGGGGATGAACCCGTAGTCGGCCGGGTACACGGTCGCGGAGAAGAGCCGACGGTCGAGCCGGATCACGTGGTTGTCGTGGTCGTACTCGTACTTGTTGCGGCTCCCACGCGGGATCTCGATGACGACGTCCAGTTCCTCGTCCATCGCCCGAGACGATAGGAGCGAGCGCACGCGAGCCGGGTAACCGGGCGAGCAGCGAGCGACCCGAGGGCAGGCCCGGATTGGGAACGCCTCCGGTCGAGGCTGGCACAATTGCGGAATGCCGCAGACGTTGTCGGAAAAGGTCTGGGAACGCCACGTCGTGCACCGGGCCGAGGGCGAGCCCGACCTGCTCTACGTCGACCTGCACCTCGTCCACGAAGTGACCTCCCCACAGGCGTTCGACGGTCTGCGCATGGCCGGTCGCACGGTGCGCCGCCCCGACCTCACCGTCGCGACGATGGACCACAACGTGCCCACGACCGACGTCGACCAACCCGTCCGCGACCCGATCTCGGCGAGACAGATGGAGGTGCTGGCCCGGAACTGCGCCGAATTCGGCATCCGGCTGTACGCAATGGGACAGCCGGGTCAGGGCATCGTGCACGTGATCGGCCCCGAGCAGGGGTTCACACAGCCCGGGATGACGATCGTCTGCGGCGACAGCCACACCTCCACGCACGGCGCGCTCGGGGCACTGGCCGTCGGCATCGGCACGAGCGAGGTCGAGCACGTCCTCGCGACGCAGACGCTGCCCCAAGCCCGGCCGTCGACCCTCGCGGTGACGGTCGACGGTGCACTCGCAGCCGGCGTGACCGCCAAGGACGTCGTGCTCGCGATCATCCACCGGCTGGGGACGGCGGGCGGCATCGGTTCGATCGTCGAGTACCGCGGGTCCGCGATCCGGGCGCTCTCGATGGAGGGCCGGATGACCGTCTGCAACATGTCGATCGAGGCGGGCGCGCGAGCGGGGATGGTCGCGCCCGACGACACGACGTTCGCGTACCTGGAAGGTCGCGAGTTCGTTCCCAAGGGAGCCGAGTGGGAGCGCGCGCTCGACGACTGGCGGTCGCTCGCCACCGACCACGATGCGACGTTCGACCGCGAGGTCGTGCTCGACGCAGCCGCGATCCTCCCGACGGTCACGTGGGGCACCAACCCGGCGCAGTCGGTCGACATCGACGGGGCCGTCCCTAGCCCCGACTCGTTCGACGACGCCTCGGCGCGCGAGTCCGCCGTCCGCGCGCTCCAGTACATGGGACTGCGAGCCGGCACACCGATCCGCGACATCGCCGTCGACACCGTGTTCATCGGGTCGTGCACGAACTCCAGGATCGAGGACCTGCGCGCGGCCGCGGAGGTCGCCCGCAACCGGAAGGTGAGCGACGGCCTCCGCGCGCTCGTCGTGCCCGGCTCGATGGCAGTGAAGACGGCCGCGGAGGCCGAGGGCCTCCACGAGGTCTTCGTCGCTGCCGGCTTCGAGTGGCGCGAGCCCGGGTGCTCGATGTGCCTGGCGATGAACCCGGACAAGCTGGAGCCGGGCGAGCGCTGCGCGTCGACGTCGAACCGGAACTTCGAAGGCCGTCAGGGCAAGGGCGGGCGCACGCACCTGGTGTCGCCGGCCGTTGCCGCGGCCACCGCGATCGCCGGGCGGTTCACCACACCGGCAGACCTGGAGTGACGATGGAAGCCGTACGAGAGATCGTGGCCCGGGCCGTCCCGCTCGACCGCGCCAACGTCGACACCGACCAGATCATCCCGAGCGACTGGCTGAAGCGCGTCGAGCGCACCGGCTTCGGTGAGGGGCTGTTCTCCGAGTGGCGAGAGAACTCCGACTTCGTGCTGAACCAGGCGCACTACGACGGCGCGGAGATCCTGGTGGCGGGGCCGAACTTCGGGTGCGGGTCGTCGCGTGAGCACGCGCCGTGGGCGCTCGAGGACTACGGGTTCCGGGCGGTGATCGCGCCGAGCTTCGCCGACATCTTCCGCAACAACTGTCTCAAGATCGGCCTGCTGCCGGTCGGGATGCCGGCCGACGTCGTCACGCGCATCATGCGCGCGGTCGAGAACGACTCGACGCTCGAGATCGTGATCGACGTCGTCGACCGGCGGGTCGCCGTCCCCGCCATCGACCTCGACGAGCCCTTCGAGCTCGAGGACTTCCACCACTACCGGCTGCTCGAGGGCCTCGACGACATCGGCCTCACCCTCCGCCACGACCCGGAGATCACCGCCTACGAGGCGCGCCGCGCCCCCTGGCTCCCGGTGGCGTAGCCCTCCCACCCCCGAACTTGCGTCGTTGACCGACGCCATACGTCGGCTCCTGACGCAAGTTCGTGTGACAGGCCGCGGCCAGCATCGTTCATCTCTTCATCGACGCAACACTCGACCGCGCGATCGCGAAGATTGCCGAGAAGAATCATGGCGTCTTCGCCGACCATCACCTGTACGACCTTCGCGCCACCGAGCGGGAGAGGCGACACCGCCTCGCGACAGGACGATGGGAGCTGCTCCACGAGCTCGTCTACCGAATCGCGGGCACGCCGACGACCTGGCAGGGTCAACTCCTGGCCGCATGCTGGGCCGGAGGGATCCGCGCCGTCGCCTCTCATCGATCTGCCGCAGCCTTGTTCGACCTGCCGGGACGGCAATTCGAGTTCGCCGAGATCACCTGTCCGCGGTGGCGTCGGGCGCGGCACGCAGAATTGCTCGTCCACGAGACGACCACGCTGACCGACGAGGACATGACCGAAGTGAACAACATCCCTGTCACCACGGTCGAGCGGACGATCTTCGATCTGGCCGCTGTTTGCAAGCCGTTCACCGTCGATCTCGCGATCGACAACGTGCTCCGTCGCGAGCTGACCGACATGGAGCGCCTGCGGAGCATGCTGCGTCGCGTGGGCAGGCGGGGGCGGAAGGGCACCACGGTCATCCGATCGCTCCTCGAGCAGCGAGATATCGACTACGCACCAACCGAGAGCGAGCGTGAGCAGATGCTCCTACTCGTATTGCGTCAGCACGGGCTGCCCGAACCCCAACGCCAGTTCTCGATCCACGACAGTTCCGGCGCATTCGTCGCGCGCCCGGATCTCGTCTACCGCGAGCTCAGGATCGCGATGGAGTACGACAGCTACCAGTATCACGTCGGCAAGGACGCGCTCGTCCGCGACAGTCGCCGTCGCAACGCGATGGTGGCGATCGGCTGGCTCGTTCTCGTGGCGACGGCGGAGGACGTCCGCTACGGGAGCGGTGCGCGATTCGCCGCGGATGTGCGGAACGCCATCGCCAGCGCGAAGTTGCGTCAGCCACCGACACATAGAGTCGGTTACTGACGCAACTTCGCGGTTCGGGCCGGAGACCGACCCTTCTCAGGGCTGGAGCATCCGGGTCAGGCGGGAGGTCGCGATGCGGAGACCGAGCCAGGCCATCACGACGAGGTACGCGGCGTTGAGGACGAGGGACCACTCGACGTGGCCGAGGACGAACGCCCGCTCGAGCACCACACCTTGGTAGAGAGGGGTGACGCGGACGATCCACTGCACGGCGTCGGGATACTGCGACAGCGGGAAGAACACACCGGAGAACAGGAACATCGGGATCAGCGCGAGGTTCACGTAGTCGAAGTCGATCCACGATCGCATGAAGGTCGTCCCGCCGATGCCGGCACCGGCGAACGCCGCCCCGATCAGCAATCCCGCGGGCACCGCGAAGACCGCCCACCACGAGTGGACCAGCCCCACGATCGCCATCGTCACGAGGAAGGCGGTCGAGTAGAGGGCGCCGCGCAGCAGTGCCCATGTCATCTCGCCGTAGGCGACATCCCGGACCCGCAGTGGAGTCGCGAGCATGGCGTCGAACGTGTGCGCGTACTTGAACTTGAAGAAGAAGTTGAACGTGGTGTCGAGCACGGCACCGTTCATCGCCGCCGCGGCCATGAGGCCCGGCGCCACGAACGTCTTGTAGTCGACGAGCTCACCGCCCGGCGCCCGCACCTTGCCGACGAGCCCACCGACACCGATGCCGATCGACAGCAGGTAGAGCGCGGGCTCCACCAGGCCCGTCAGGAACAGGTACCACTGGCGGCGGTACGCCGTCGTGTTGCGCTCGACGACGCGGATCGCGCCGCGGCCGACGCCACCCGGCACCAGCCGCCGCGTCCAGGTCGCGCGCGTCCGTGACGGGCCCGGCGCCGCGTCGAGGTCGACACCGGCCGTCACAGCGTCAGCACCCGTCGGAACGACCGCTCTCCCCACCACACGCCCCACCCGATGAAGAGCAGCAGCACGAGGACGTTCCCACCCGCGTCGAGCCACACCACCGATCCGGTCGTCGCCGCCCGGCACAGCTCGACGGCGTGGTACAGCGGCGACAGCAGCGCGAGCGGCTGGAGCCAGTCCGGCAGGCGGCTGATCGGGAAGAACGTCCCCGAGAACAGGAACAGCGGGAACACGACGATGCGCATCACGACGGAGAACCCGCCGTCGCTCTCCCTCCCGATCGCCCACGCCGAGAGCGGCGCCGCGAGCGCGAGCGCGCCCAACACGGTCGCCGGGATCGCGAACACTCCCCAGAACGACGGGACGCCGCCGAGCAGCGCCGCGATCGCGAGGAACACCGTTGCCGACATCGACGTGCGCACACCGGTCCAGGTGAGCTGCCCCAGGTAGACGTCACCCGACTCGACCGGCGTCGACACCGCGGCGTGGTACGTGCCCAGCCACTTCACACCGGCCATCACCGGCCACAGCGACTCGCCCGCGGCCTGCATCACGGCGCTCGCGGCCATCAGGCCGGGCGTGATGAATTCGAGGTAGTCGAGTCCCTGCACGGAGCCCTGGTGCTTGTCGACGAGGTCCCCGAGGCCGATCCCCATCGCCGCGAGGAACAGCAGCGGCGCGAACACGTACGAGAACACCGAACCCCGCCAGAGCCGCCGCCACACGATCCATTCCCGCTCGACCACGCGCGCCACGCGGCGGGGCTCCACGTCAGTCCTCCAGCGTCCGGCCGGTGAGGATCAGGAACACGTCCTCGAGTGTGGCGCGCCGGGCGTACATCGAGTCGGGGACCAAGCCGTCCGACGCGACGAGGTCGGCAATCGCGTCGGCGTCGTCGGTGTACACGAGCACGCGATCGGGCAGGGCCTCGACGCGGTGCCCGACGGAAGTGAGCGTCGGGAGCACCTTGTCGCGCGCCTCGCCGTCGAAGAACCGCAGCTCCACGACGTCACGCGTCGCGTGCCGGGCCACGAGGTCGCGCGGCGAACCCTCCGCGACGATGTGCCCGCCGTCCATGATCACCAGCCGGTCGCAGAGCTGCTCGGCTTCCTCCATGTAGTGCGTCGTGAGCACGGTGGTCACACCCTGCCGCTTCAACTGGTAGAAGCGCTCCCAGAGCAGGTGACGCGCCTGGGGGTCGAGACCGGTCGTCGGCTCGTCGAGGAGCAACAGCTCCGGTTGGTTCACCAGCGCGCGGGCGATCGTGAGGCGGCGCTTCATCCCACCCGACAGCGGATCGACGCGATCGCCGCGCCGCTCCGACAACTGCATGAACGCGAGCAGCTCCTCGGCGCGCTCCCGGATGACCGCACGCGGCAGGTCGAAGTAGCGCCCGTAGACGAGCAGGTTGTCGAGCACGGTCAGTTCGGTGTCGAGGCTGTCCTCCTGGGGCACGACGCCGAGGCGCGCTCGGATCTTGGAACCGTCGACGCGTGGATCGAGACCGAACACGCGGAGCTCGCCGTCACTCACGGGTGACACACACCCGATCATGCGCATCGTCGACGTCTTGCCCGCGCCGTTCGGCCCGAGGAACCCGAAGCACTCGCCGTCCTCCACCGCGAAGTCGATGGCGTCGACCGCGACGAACTCGGCGAATCGCTTCGTGAGTTGCCTTCCGGTGATGAGCGGCGGCACGGCGCCAGACGCTACCGGCCCCGCGCGCAGTGCCGCGGCCGAGTTCCCCTGCTCAGCTCGCCGACCAGGCGTGCCAGCCTGTGACATCGATCTGCAGCACCGGGCCCGAGGGCCGCCGGGCGCGGTACTGCGCGTACTTCGCGGCAAGCAGGTCGATCGCGTGCGAGTGCCCGGCGCCGTCGCCGACGACCGCGCACCGGCCGTCGGCCCGCACCCACCACAGTTCGCCCCAGTCGTCGGAGTAGTGGTCCGCGATCATGCTGACGGCCGGGTGTACGCGCACGTTGTCGATCCGCCGGAGGTGGTTCGTGCGTTTGGGCTTGTCGTCGACCACCGACACGATCACGTCGTCCTCGACCGCGAAGCAGACCGGCACGACGTGCGGGCGCCCGTCACGGCGGATCGTCGACAGCCGGGCAACCGGCGCACCGCCGAAGCGGCGCCGCATCTCGGCGGCGTCCATCAACCCTCGCGGCGCGCGGTGTAGAGATCGGCCACGTAGTCGACGCGGAACGCCCCGCCACCCGCGTCGATCGCGGCCGCGACAGCGTCGAGCAGCTCCACGCGACGGCTCTCGGCGAGCATGCGATGGTCGGACTGCGTGCTCAGCAGCTCGACGTACGCGGCCGCGTCGTAGGAGGTGCTCCAGGGGTGCTCGGTGAACGTGACGCCACCGAAGAGCGGTGAGGCCGCCAACTCGTCGGTGCACTCCCGCCGGCCAGCATCCTGCGGCGACCGGCCAGGTGTGCGCGCGCCCAGATCCGGAGCGAGGCGCGCGTAGACCTCGTCGATCGCGTGACGCAGCGGCGTGTCGGGCCAGTCGGGGCGGTTCCAGAACAGCGCGATCGTCCCCCCGGCACCGAGCACGTCGTGCGCGCGCGAGAGCCGCTCGTCGCGGCGCACCCAGTGCCAGGCCTGGGCCGCATAGACGAGCCGGAAGGCATGCGGCGGCAATTCCGAGTCCTCGAAGCCGACGGTCCGAACGCCAACGTCGAGATCTCGGCAGTTCGCCCGCGCGAGCGCCGCCATGTCGTCGTCGGGCTCGAGTGCCACGACTCGCAGCCCGCGTGCGGCAAAGGGCCTCGTCGCCTTGCCGGTGCCACAACCCACCTCGAGCGCGGGATCGCCGACCGCGAGGCCTGCGTAGCGCACGACCTCGTTGACGAGCGACTCCGGGTAACCGGGCCGGGCGCGGTCGTAGGCGTCGGCCACCTCGCCGAACACCAGGCGCTGCTCGCGCGTCATCGCGGCGTCACGCCCGCTTCGTGGCCACGACGACGCCCGACGCGAAGTCGAGCTCGGCGGCGACGAGACCGGGGTCGTGTACGAGCCGCTCGCGCACCGCGGCCAGCGGCTCGAGGTACCCGTCGTCGGCGTGGAGCGCGGGATCCATGTCGTCGACGACGAGCACGCCGCCCGGCGCGAGCGCGGCGAGCGTGGCGTCGAGGCCGTCGACCTTGCCGGCGGGCGCGTCGGCGAACACGAGGTCGAAGGGCGCGAACTCGGCCACCGCGTGCACACCGTCGTCGCACACGAACTGCACGTACCCCGGCCAGCCGGCGGCGGCGACCGTCGCGAGCAATTGCTGGTCCGTGTCGACCGTGTAAACGGTGGCGTCTTCCCGGTCACCGAGGCCGTGGACGATCCACGCCAGTCCGACGCCCGCACCGGTGCCGAGCTCACAGACCCGCGCACGCTGCGGTGCCGCCGCCGCGAGCGCGCCGAGCAGCGCCCCCACTCCGGGATCGCTCGAGAGCTCGAACCCGACCTCGGCGGCTCGCCGCCGGGCCTGCTCGACGCGCTCGGGCTCGCTGGTCAGGGCCCGACCTCTTCGACTTCTCGGGGGTCGGGGCGCTCGCGCAGTCGCACCACTTTGTTCACCGCGTTCAGGTAGGCGCGGGCCGACGCCTCCACCACGTCGGTGGCCACGCCGCGGCCCGACGCCTTCATCCCCCCGAACTCGATCTGGATCACGACGTCGCCGAGCGCGTCGCCGCCACTCGTGACCGACGACACCTTGAAGTCGACGACCGTCCCCGCGACGCCCGTTGCGTTCGAGATGGCCGCGATCGCGGCGTCGATCATGCCGTTGCCCGAACCCTCGCCCTCGATCTTCTCGGCGCCGTCGCTGAGCACGACGCGGGCGCTCGGGGTGGCGACGGTGCCGCCGTGCAGCTCGAGGCTCGCGATCGAGTACCGGTGCACGACCCCCGAGCCCAGCTCCTCGACGACGATCGCCTCGAGGTCGGCCTCGGTGATCTGCACCTTGCGGTCGGCCAGCTCCTTGAAACGCACGAACGCCTGGTTGAGCGCATCGCCCTGCACGTGGAGACCCATCTTGGCGAGCGAGTCGGAGAACGCGTGGCGGCCCGAGTGCTTGCCGAGCACGATCTGTGCCGCTTCCTGCCCGACGGACGACGCGTCGATGATCTCGTAGGTCTCGCGATCCTCGAGCACGCCGTGCTGGTGGATCCCCGACTCGTGCGCGAAGGCGTTCCGGCCGATGATCGCCTTGTTGTACTGCACGGGGTAGCCGGTGAGGCTCGAGACGAGGCGCGACGTGCGCGCCAGCTCCTCCGTGCGAACCGTGGTCTCGAGGTGCTCGAAGTAGTCGCTGCGCGTCCGCAACGCCATCACGACTTCTTCCAGCGCGGCGTTGCCGGCACGCTCGCCGAGGCCGTTGATCGCGCACTCCACTTGCCGCGCGCCGGCCGCCACGCCGGCCAGCGAGTTCGCGACGGCGAGCCCGAGGTCGTTGTGGCAGTGCGTCGACACGACGAAGTCGCCCTTGATCCGCGAGATCACGTACCGGATCAGGTCCGCGTACTCCTCGGGTACGCCGTACCCCACGGTGTCGGGGATGTTCAGCGTGGTCGCGCCGTTGTCGACGGCGATCTGGCACACGTCGACGAGGAAGTCGACGTCGGAACGGCTCCCGTCCTCGGGTGAGAACTCGACGTCGGAGCAGTAGCCGGCCGCCCGCGAGACCGCGGCCGCGGTCTCGTCCCGGACCTGGTCCTCGGTCATGTGCAGCTTCTTCTTCATGTGGATGGGCGACGTGGCGATGAAGATGTGGATCCGCGGCCGCGCGGCGTGCCGCACCGCTTCCCACGCCCGATCGACGTCGGCGAACGCGGTGCGGGACAGGCCGGCGATCGTGGAGCCCTTCACGCGCGTCGCGATGGCTTCCACTGCCTCGAAGTCGCCTTGACTCGCGATCGGGAAGCCGGCCTCGATCACGTCGACGCCGAGGCGCGCGAGCTGCTCCGCGATCTCGAGCTTCTCACCCACGTCGAGGGAGATCCCGGGCGACTGTTCGCCGTCCCGCAGGGTGGTGTCGAAGATCTTCACATGGTCGGGCATGGCCTTCGTTCCTCGCTTGCATGGGTGGCCGGGCAACGAAAAACCTCCCCGGCCCGTAGGCACGAGGAGGCATCCGCGAGCACCGGAGGCGCTCGCAGCTAGGTAAGGAGCAGGCTCTGGGTGCGCAGTTCCTTCGTCATGGAACACCCATGATGCCAGGCGCGGGACGACAAAGTCAACTCATGCCGTGCTCGCGTGCGACAATCTCTCGATGAAGCGCTTCTTTCGCCGCGTGCTCGGGGTCGGAGTGCTCGCCGCGATCGCGTATGCCGTCTGGCGCGCGTACGACCAACGGCGGGTCGACACCGGGGTGAGCTGGGAACCGCAACCCTTCCCCTACCCGCCGCTCCCGCATTCCGGCGACGCCGCGGGTGCCGGTGACGGCGCCACCCCCGAGCCGATCGCGGCAGCCCCGGCCTCCGCGCCGCCATGGGTCGAGCCCGACGCGGGCGCCTGTCCCGCCTCGCACCCGGTCAAGGCGAAGCTCGCGAGCGGGATCTTCCACCTGCCCGGCGGCGCCAACTACGACCGCACGCAGGCCGATCGCTGCTACGCGAGCGAGGAAGCCGCGGTGGCCGACGGTCTGCGCGCCGCGAAGAACTGACCCACGCGAGCGAGCCCTCCACGAAGCTCAGTCGAGCTCGATCGCCTGCGCGTCGACGATGCCGTCCTGCGCGCGCAGCTCGTCGAGCACACCCGGCCGCACCGGAGTCGACGTCGACAGCACCATGAGCGCGGCATCGCCGGTGGGGCCGGTACCGAGGTCGAGCTCTTTGATGTTGAGGGCAGACCGACCCAGGATCGTGCCGACGATGCCGACCATGCCGGGAACGTCGCTGTTGTGCACGACCAGCATGTGGCTCGACGGCGCGATGTCGACGATGTGGTCGTCGATGGCGACGATCCGCGGCGCGTCCTGCTTCCCGTAGAGCGTGCCGGCGACGTGCGTGCTGCCGCCCGCAGTGTGCCCGCGCAACTCGATGAGGTTCACGTAGTCGCGAGCCGACGACGACGACACCTCGCGTACGCTGAGACCGCGCTCGGTCGCCAACTGTGGGGCGTTGACGAACGACACCGGTTCGTCCGTGGCGGGGCCGAGCACGCCCTTCAGGATCGCGAGCGTCAGCACGCGGCAGTCGTAGCCCGCGATCTCGCCTTCGTAGCTGATCTCCAGGGTGTCGACGAGCGCTCCCGTGAGCGCGGTGAACAGCCGGCCGAGCCGCTCGGCGAGCGGCATGAACGGCTGCACGGTGGCGCTCGCCTCGGCGGCGGCGAGGTTCACCGCGAACGGCACGAATTCCCCGCGCAACGCCAGCACCACCTGCTCGGCGATGGTCTGCCCGGCCTTGTCCTGCGCCTCGCTCGTGGACGCCCCGAGGTGCGGCGTGACCACGACGGCGTCGAGCTCGAGCAGCGGCGACTCGGTGAGCGGCTCGGTCTCGAACACGTCGAGGGCGGCCCCCGCGACCCGGCCCTCGCGAATGGCGTCGGCGAGGGCGGCCTCGTCGACGAGGCCGCCACGGGCGGTGTTGACGAGCCGCAGCGTGGGCTTGGCGTGGCTGAGCAGCT
>DASPTH010000398.1:0-41401 GCA_035623515.1 Acidimicrobiia bacterium | reverse complement strand
GAGGCACGGGCCGGCGCCGCGGGCATCGACCCGCAGACCGCGGCGTGGGCCATGATGCACCTGCAACAATTCCTCGACTCGTTGCGCGCCGAGGCGGAGCGCAACGCCACCGCCACGGTGGAGGTCGCCGAGCATCGCGCGCGCGTGCGTCGCGAGGACGCGGCGCGGCTCGCCCAGCAACTCCGGAACGGCGCGGAGCCGACGCCTCTCGCCCCAGTGAGCTTTGCGACACACCCGCCGGTCGACGCCGGTGCATCCACGCCGCCCGCTCCACCCGCGATCACACCCGCAGTGGGATTCGTCGGCCCCGACGGGGACGGCGCCACGGGAACGCGTGCCGCCCCCGACGACCAACCGCCGGCGAGCGCGACGGCAACCCAGGCGCCGCCTCGCGCGCCGGTCATGGTGCCGGTGGAGCTACCGGTGCCGAGCCCGATCACACCACTTGACCGGCCTCCCGAGCCCCCACCGACCGCGCCCGCACGGTTTCCGCCGGTCGCAGCACCGACGCGGGACTCGTCGAGCATGGCGTGGCCTCCCCCCACCGGCGCACAGGTCCACGAAGACGCGCTGGAGCCGGAGAGCGGCGAGCTGTCGCCGACCGTGGCTCCGACCTTTCAGCCGCCTCCGCCCGTGCAGCAGCACGAAGACGGGCCCCCGGCCGACGCGCCGTGGACCACACGGCGCGCGCGACGCCGACGCTCGCGGATGCCGCTCTCGGCGATCATCGAAGTCATCGTCGTCCTGATGATCCTCGTCTTCATCTTGCTGCGGTTGAGCTGACGCGCGGACGACCGAGCAGACAACACATCGTGCGCAAACTTCGGCGAGCGCGGGGCGGCGCTCGGGGGGCGCGTGCACACCAGCAAGACGGGGGCGGGCGGGGTGGTCGGTTCGACATCAGTGGCGCAGCATTCGGAGAGCGCGGCTGCTCGCGCCGACGCTTCGACGGCTGACTTCGGATTCCGTCCCACGCCGGTTGTGGTGGTCATCGCGCTCGTGCTTGCGGTCGCGGCGGGAGTCGCCGCGAGCTACGGGCTCGCGCGCGACAGCAAGCCCTGGCTCATCGCCGCCGCAGTCGTCTTGGCGCCGCTGCTCGTGGTCGCGGCACACTCGGCGGCGCGGGTCGAGTCCGCACCGCGTGCGGGCGCGCTCGCGGCCGTCGCGGTGTTGGCGATCACGTTCGTGATCGTCGTGGTGCTCACGTCGTCCTGGTGGGACACCGGCGAGCGGGGCGCGCTCCCGTACGGGCTCGCGGCCGACACACCGAGCGCGCGCATCTATCTCCGAGCGAAGCCCGGGGGCCCGGAGCTCACGGGTCGCCGGGCGCCAACACCCCTGGTCGGTGGTCACACCTATTCCTTCGCGTGCTCCGTGACCCTCGGTGACCACACCCAGTGGCTGCGCGTCAGCGACAGCCGGTTCTGGGCGCCGGCGGTGGGTCTCCGTCCGCAGCACCCCGGTGAGGGAGAGCTCCCTGCATGCTGACGCGAGCGACGCCCCACGCGGGACAGCGGGGCGCTTCCGCTCGCCCCGCTCTTCCGCGTTGCGCCTGGATGTCCTTGCCGAGATCCCGGTGGACACCGCGACGGCGTCCCGGCCGTGCCTCCGCTGACCTGGGCCATGCCGTGCGGGTTGCTGCCGTCCGATCTCTGGGGGAAGAGGGTGGAAGGGGAACCCGTCACGTCATGGCGCTGTGTTCAGTATCCGATGCGAGCCCCTCGGCGTCGACCCCCGGCACGAAGCGTTCGCCCGAACGTCACCCGAAGGCTTCCGACCGTTCCGGAACGGTTCGCCTCCAGCGCGCGGCGTCGACCACTTCAGCCGCGCCCGGACCACTCGGACACACTGCGCGTGAGACGCTGTCGAGCGGTGTGACCGCAACATAGCCGTCGCGCACCAGCGCGACGTCGGTGCCCGGCACGGCCTCGCCGGGACCCTTGAACTCGAGAACGAGGTCGCCCGACGACACGTCGGCGGCCGCGATCCACACCTCGCCGTGCCGCGCGAGCTCGGCCTCGCGTACGCCGCGCACTTCGTGAATCGGGAGATTCGGCACGTTGACGTTCAGCACTCGTGGCCGCCCGCCTGTGTCGGGCGTCGCCACCCACGCGACCGCGCGCGCGGCGAACGTCGCCGCGGTCTCCCAGCGGTACTCGCCCTCGAGGCTGTACTGCAGGCTCACCGAGAGTCCCGGCACGTCGAGCCCGGACGCGGTGAGCGCGGCGCCGACCGTCCCGGAGTGGAGCACGAGGTGGCCGGTGTTCTGGCCCGGGTTGATGCCGGACGCGACGAGGTCGGGCGGTTCACCGAACGCGCCGAGGCACGCGGCGAGCACCGCCGTCGCGGGCGGCGCGTCCAGCGCGTGTACCGGCACGCCTGGCAGGTCGGGCCAGTCGGCGCGCACCACCGGCGGCGGTGCCTCGCCGTACAGCTTGCCGATCGCGGCGCCGGCCCCGCTCCGGTCCGACGTCGGCGCGAACACGGTGACGTCGTGCCCGTCGTCGTGCAGTGCCGCGGCGAGCGCCTTGATACCGGGGGATCCGACACCGTCGTCGTTGGTCACGAGTATCCGCACTCCGGCGACGGTACCCACGTCGGGCGGACGGTCGGTACCGAACGAGCAAACTCGAGGTGTCGCGCGAGTGAATTCGGGCGCGCGGCGCCGCGTCAGCCGACGGCGACGTCGAGACTCGCGAGCAGGTCGCGCACCCGGCGGCCGATCTCGTCACGGATCGGTCGGACTGCTTCGAGGCTGTGACCCGCGGGGTCGTCGAGCTCCCAGTCCTCGTACCGCTTGCCGGGAAACAGCGGGCACGCGTCGCCGCACCCCATCGTCACCACGACGTCGGCGGCCTGCACGATCTCGTCGGTCCACGGCTTCGGGAACTCCTTGCTGATGTCGACCCCGACCTCCGCCATCGCTGCGACCGCCGCCGGGTTCACCTCGTTGCCGGGTTCCGAGCCGCCCGACCATGCGACGGCGCGGTCGCCGGCGAGGTGCTGGAACCAGCCCATTGCCATCTGCGACCGCCCCGCATTGTGCACGCACAGGAAGAGCACCGTGGGGAGACCGTCGTGCGATTTGCCTTCGACGCGCGCGAGCGCCTTCAGGCGCTGGCGCGCGAACCGCTCGGCCATGATCGGTAGGAAGTTGAGGGCGGTGGCGCGATTCGCGAACTGGTCGTAACTCGACGTGAGGAAGAGTTCGATCGTCTCGGTGCCGAACGTGCCTTCGAACTCGTCACCCAGACGTCGTGCGGCCGAGCGGAGCGCGAGTCGCTGGTCGACGGTGAGCGTCTCATCGCTCATGAGCCCTCCTCGGGTTCATGCCGGCTCGTCATGGGGCATGACGAGGTCGGCCGCAGGGATGTCCGGGCGGAGGAAGTGGGCGAGGCCGACGGCGAGGAGCGCGCCGACGATCTGCGCGGCGACGAACGCGGGGACGTTGGCCGGCGCGATGCCGGCGAACGTGTTGGTGAGGGAACGGCCGATCGTGACCGCGGGATTGGCGAAGCTCGTGGACGACGTGAACCAGTACGCGGCGGCGATGTATCCGCCGACCGCGAACGCGGCGACCTGGGCCCGCCCGGCACGCACGACCCCGAGGATCACGAGCAGCAGGCCGAACGTCGCGACCACCTCGCTGAACCACAACGCGCCCGACGATCGCGTGTGGGTCGAGATGTCGACCGCAGGGAGCTCGAACATCACGTTGGCCACCATCGCGCCGACGCACGCGCCGGCAACCTGCGCGGCGACGTACACGAGCGCGTCGGCGGTCGCGATGCCGCCGAGAATGCGGTCGGCCATGGTGACGACGGGGTTGAAGTGCGCGCCCGACGTCGGACCGAGCGCCAGGATCAGCGCCACCAGGACCGCTCCGGTCGCGATCGAGTTCTCGAGGAGCTCCAGCCCGACGTCGTGCGGGGTGAGCCGCTGCGCGGAGATCCCGGAGCCCACGACCGCCGCGACGAGCAGCGCGGTACCGACCGCTTCCGCGGTCGCCCGCCGCGCGAGCTCGACGTTCAACCGGCGTCGCGTCAGCAGCAACGCTCCGCCGACTCCGGTGCGTCGGCGCAGCAGAGCGTGTCGCTCGCCGGTGTGACGGTGCGCAGCTCACCCGGCGGCATCTCGACGTCGGCGAGCACCGTGTAGATCTCCCACGGCCGGTCATCGGGCCCGTCGACCCAGACCTTGTCCTGCACCGCGTAGCAGCAGGCGACACCGTCCTCGGTGGCCGTGGGGAGGTCGGCGCTGCGCAGCCGGGCTTCGGTTGCCACGACCTGCTCCGTGCTCTCCACCTCGATGCCGAGGTGGTTGAGCGACCCGGGCTCGCCGTGACCCTCGATGAGCACGAGCTTGAGCGGCGGGTCGGCAAGGGCGAAGTTGGCGTAGCCGGGCCGGACCTTGGCCGGCTCGGTCGCGAAGAGCTTCGAATAGAAGGTGACCGCCTCGTCGAGGTCGGACACGTTGAGGGCGAGTTGGACCCGGCTCATCGACGACTCCTGACAGAACCTGCGATACATTGGCGTCGGTCAATGGATCGATGGTAGCGGATGGATCGATGAGGGTCAATGTCTGAGCGAACGGATCCGGCGTGCTGCGCCTCGGTCCTGGCCGCACCACTCGCCGACGCCGACGCCGAGGACCTCGCCCGAGTGTTCGCGGCGCTCGGCGACCCGGTCCGGCTGCGTCTCCTCTCCCTCGTGGCCGACGCCGGCGAGATCTGCTCGTGCAAGCTCGAGGAGCCGCTCGGCAAGGCGCAGCCCACGATCTCTCACCACACCAGGGTGCTCGCCGCCGTCGGGCTCATCACCGGCGAGAAGCGCGGCAGGTGGGTGTGGTGGCGCGTCGTCCCCGATCGCGTCGCGGCGGTGCGCGCCGCGCTGGAGGGCGAACGCGCACCTGCGTGACACGACGCTTCAGCGGGGATGTTGCGGTTCGGGGATGACGTCGCGCTCGCCGCGCTCAGCGGCAGGCGTTCGTGAACTGGTAGAAGGCCACATTGGCTTCTGCGGCCGTGATGTACGCCTGCTCCTGTGGCGACAGCAGTCGCATCGCGACGGCGCGGTCGGTGGGACCGAGCCGGCTCAGCATCTCGAGGACGGTCGACATGTCGGGCCGGGTAGGCGCATCCGCCGCAGACGTCGGGCCCAACGACGCCGCGTCGTCGACGAGCTGCCGGATCGAGACGGAGAACGTCGGCATGATGTCAGCCGCGTTGGGTACCGCCTTGCTCAGCGCGAGCAGCGTCTCTCCGTCGCCCAGCTGCTGCCATCCGCAGGCGTTGACGACCGGATCGACGCCCGCCACCACTGGCGCCGGAACCGCCGGCGATGCGGCGGTGGACGCCGTTGATCCGCTGGTCAACGCGCGGATCAACGCGACCGTGCCGAGCGCGACGACGACGACGACAGCAATCGCGACGACTGGGGTGTGCCGCCGCCAGAGCGGAACGTTCCCTGACGGCGCGACGACGATGTTCTCACTCATGTCGATACCTGCTTCCTCGTCTGCTCACGAACCGTTCTTCTGAGTTTCGGCAAGCCGGGCTCGAACTGATGGTCAGCGACCGAGGTCGCGGCCCGTTCGCGGGTACTTCGTGGCCGGCTCGCGTTGGACCGGACGGACGGCTCTTGCGAGGCGGTGCCTTCACGACCCCGCGCGGGCGGTCAGTGCGTCACGGCAGCCCAGGCCGCGCTTTCGGCGATGGTGCGCAAGACGGTGCGCACATCAGGGGTGAGCGCGACGACGATGTCGTCGCGCGCCGGCGCGGTGAGTGTGGCGAGCAGGTCCCAGAGGACCTCGGCTCGGGCGACGCTGTCGAGGGTTGGCTGATGAGCAGCTCGGGATTCGTGGCGAGCAGAGCCGGAGGCGCTGGCGCAGCCGGCAAGCAGAAGACCTGCGACCACCGCGCCCGCGACGACACGCGTCGGACGACCACGGAGTGTACGAGTGCTCATGGTTCCCCCTGCAGTTGCCTGGTACGGGCACGGCGTGCTCGAGCCGAACGATGGGGGAGAGTGCTGGCCGCGTGTTCGCGGGTGTTTCGCGGCGTGCTCGCGGTCAGGCGTGCCTCTGGCAGACGTCGTAGTTTGTTGAGATGGCCCGTCGGTTGGGGCCGAACGCCGCGGCCCGCTCCTGATCGAACTCAAACCGTCGCCATCACAGGCTCCCCTCGGCGACCCGTGCTCCGTCGGAGGCGACGGGCCGTTCGCCGGGGACTCGTAGCCGGCGCTGCGAACGAGCTGCGAACGGACCGGCACAGGGTCACCAGGGGCGGCGTGAACCCTCGCCGCGCTGCCGACACGACGCTTGCCGACCAGGGGAATCCGCATGAGTGCCCGCGCTGCCTCGCCGAGTGCTCCAGCTCGCCATCGGTCGTGCCTGTTCGAGGCGGAGGTCGCGCCCATAGCCCTCGCGCTCGGTGCCTTCACGCTGTCTTCGCGTGCGGCCCCTGCCGTGACCCCGGCCGATCCACCCGTCGCCGTCCCGACCGTCTCGGGCCCGGTCACGGGCGGGAAAGGCCAGCCTGCGCTCCTCACGACGACGTTGGACCTCTCGACGGTCGGTTACAGGGCCGAGGAGTACTTCCTCGCTGGTACCGCAACCGCTTTCGCGCCGGCGGGCATGCTCCCTGCTGACATCTGTTGGGCGGTGCGGCCCTCGAGCACCGCGGCCTACACGACCCGTCTCGTCGTCTACCGGCCCTCCGATCTGGCGAACTTCAACGGCACCGTGGTTGTCGAATGGCTGGACGCGTCGGGCGGGGTGGACGTCCCGGCCGACTGGATCAAGGTGCACATCGAGTTGATCCGGAACGGCTTCGCGTGGGTGGGTGTATCGGCGCAAGCGGTCGGCGTCGAAGGCCCCATCGTGGGGACGAACGCGAGCGGCCCGATCGGCGGCTCGAAGGCCATCGATCCAGCGAGATACGCGTCGCGCGATCATCCCGGCGACAGCTACTCCTACGACATCTTCTCGCAAGCAGGACTGGCGGTGCGTCACCGCAACGGCCCCGACCCACTCGCGGGCCTGCAGACGCGTCGAGTGATCGCGGTGGGCTGCCCGCAGTCGGCCGATCGCATCGCCACCCATGTCAACTCGATGCAGCCGCTCGCGCACATCTTCGACGGCTTCCTCGTGCACAGCCGCAGCCTGGCGGCCGGGAACCTGTCGGACGGTCCGCAACCGGTCGCCGTCCCGAATCCATGGTTCCTGTTGGCAGCCGATGCGAAGAACTTGGAGTCGGCGGCAACCCATTCAGCCATCGGCATCGCACGCTGACCGAAGCCAGTGGAACAATACGAGCGCATGGAGGGCTCCCGACACAGCGTGGAGTTCCGCGCGCTCGGACCCGTCGGCGTCGTCGTCCACGGTGAGTTCGTCGCGCTCGGCAGCCCGAAGCTGCGGACGGCGCTCACTGCGCTGCTGATCGACGCGAACACCGTGGTGTCATCGGACCGCCTGATCGACATCCTCTGGGGCGACGATCCGCCCGTGACCGCTCGGAGCACGCTGCAGAAGCTGATCTACCGCTTGCGGATGGTCCTGGAGCCCGATCATGGGGGCGACCACTTCATCGCCACGCGTGCGCCCGGCTACGTGCTGCAGGTCGCACCAGCCGACTACGACGTAGCGCGCTTCGAGCAGCTGGTGCTCACAGCGCGCACACAGGCAGACGAGGGCGCGGTTCGCGTTGCCATCACGACGCTGGACGACGCGTTGGGGCTCTGGCACGGCCCAGCGTTTGCTGAGTTCGCATTCGACGACTTCGCGCGCGCGGAAGCGGCGCGTCTCGAGGAGCTCCGTCTCGTCGCAATCGAGGACCGGGCCGACGCGAAACTCGCGCTCGGTCGTCACGAGCAGCTCATCGGGGAACTCGAACGGACCATCGACGTCTACCCGCTCCGCGAGCGTTCCCGCGCGCAGCTCATGCTTGCGCTCTATCGCGCCGGGCGTCAGGTCGAAGCGTTGCGGGCATACGCCGATCATCGACGGTTTCTCGCCGAGGAGCTGGGTATCGAACCGTCGGCGGCGCTGCGCGCGCTCGAGTCCGCCATGGTTGTCCAAGATCCCGCTCTCGACTACAAGCCGGCGCCGGTGCCACAGGCGCTCGCGGGCTCGAGCACCAGCGCCGAAGTGGTCGAGAGCGCGTCGGTTCGGGACGCGCTCGCCGAGGCGGAAGCCGCGCGGGCGTGGGACCAGCGCGTCGCGCGCGCGACTGCAAGCAGGATCGACGTCGATCTCCTCGAGGACGAGCTCGTCGACGACGTGCTCGCAAGTCGCCTCAAACTCGAGGCAACCGCGGCGGGCAGCGGGCGTGCAGCGACCATGTCCGGGCGTTGTCCGTACAAGGGACTGGCGTCCTTTGAAACGAGCGACGCCGCATACTTCTTCGGGCGTGATCGTCTCGTCGCCGAGCTCGTTGCACGGTTGGCGGTCGAGCGGTACGTGACCGTCGTCGGCGTGTCGGGCAGCGGGAAGTCTTCGCTGCTCCTCGGGGGTCTCGTGCCGGCGGTCGCTGCGGGTGCGCTCCCCGGGAGCGAACAATGGCTGACGGTGACGCTGACACCAGGCGAGCGCCCGCTCGACCGTCTGGTCCGGTCGCTTGCTGCAGTGGCGCCCGGCGTCCCGTACGAGGTTTCGCGAAGGCGCCTCCACGACCATCCCGCGGCACTCGAGGCGATGGCGGCCGCCGCGCTGGCAACCGCGCACGCTGCGCGCCTGCTCGTGGTGATCGATCAGTTCGAGGAGCTCTTCACCGCGTGCCGTGACGGCGACGAACGGGCGCGCTTCGCCGAGCTCCTACGACATGCAACCGCCGACCCGCGCGCTTCCGTCTCGGTCGTCGTCGCCTTGCGGGCCGACTACCACGCGCGATGCGCAACGGTGCCCGCACTCACCGATCTGGTCACGCAGACCGTCTTCGTCGGTGCGATGACGGACCGCGAGCTCTCGCAAGCCATCGAGGGGCCGGCGCGGCGTGCCGGTTTGCATCTCGAGCGCGGCCTCACCGATGCGATTGTCGCGGATGTCGGCGTCGAGCCCGGCGGCCTGCCGCTCCTCTCGACCGCCCTGCTGGAGACTTGGGTGCGACGCGACGACGACACGCTCACACTTGCCGGGTACACCGACGCAGGCGGGGTTTCCGGAGCGGTCGCCCATCTCGCCGAGGACGTCTACGAACGATTCACTCGCGACGAGCAAGAGACGTGCCGCCGGATCGTCTTGCGCCTCGCGGAACCCGGCGACGATGGCGACGAAATCTGTCGCCGCGTCGGCAACGACGAGCTCCTGACCACCGAGGACCCACACGCTCCGTCCGTGCTCGCCGCGCTCATCGACCGACGCTTGCTCACGACGAGCGCCGATGGCGTCGAGATCGCACACGAGGCGCTCCTACGCGAGTGGCCGCGCGCGCAGGCGTGGCTCGACGACGACCGCGTAGGCCGGCGCCTCCACCATCGTCTCGCCGGCGACGCCGCGGAGTGGGACGCTGCCGGTCGGGACGCCGCCGACCTCTATCGGGGCGCGCGGCTCGCGTCAGCGCTCGACTGGTCGGCCGCCCATCCCGGCATCGCAAACGCTTCGGAACGCGCCTTCCTCAGCGCGTCGGATGCCGCGCACGACGCCGAGCTCCGAAACGCGCGCCGCAGCGCGCGTCGGCTCCGCGGGCTCCTTGCGACCGCCGCGGTGTTGCTCGCCGTCGCGGTCGGCGCAGGCACAATTGCCGCCGTCCAACGCGGCGAGGCGCGCGACGCAACGCGCGCCGCGGATGCGGCCCGACTCGCGACAGAGGCTCGTACGAAGACCGGCACGCAACTCGGGCTCGCGCTCCTCCTGGGGATCGAGGCGCGGCGTCTCGAGCCGTCTTCCACCACAGACGGCGGCCTCGAGGCCGCGCTGGCGCACGTCCCGCCGGGCCTCGAGCGGCTCGTGCCCCTTCGCAGCGACGGGGGCTCGCCGGCAGTGAGCCCCGACGGGCGTCACGTGGTTGCCGTCGCCGCGGATGGCAACGCGCGGATCGTGGACGTCGAGTCGGGACGTGTGCAGCGCAAGTTCTACGTCGGCCGCGTCGCCGACCTCGGCACCGCGGGCTTCAGCGGCGACGGCAGGTTCGTCGTCGCCTCGACGGGGAGCACCGGCACCGTGCGCGTCTTCGACGCCCACACCGGACGGCCGGCGACTCCGCCGCTGCCTGCTGGCGCGGGCTTCGTCTACGGCGCATTCGTCCCGACCGACTCGAGCCGACTCCTGACCGTGAGCCCGAGTGAGGTCATCCGCTGGGATCTCTCCGACGCCGCACACCCCCGGGAACTCGGCGCTCCTCTCACGCTCCCGACCAACCCGAGCCCGCAGCCGCTCACCGTGCTCCGGATCGCTCCGAACGGGCAGATCATCGCGACGGCAGCCGCCTCCCTCGGCGACCTCACGCCACGCGGCCCGACGCTTCTCTGGAACTTCGCGTCCGGAACGGCGATCGGCGCGCCACTCGCCGGGCTTCCGGGACCGTTCACGCCCGACAGCCAGGAGCTCACGCTCGCCCGTCCCGACGAGATCGTGTTCGTCGGAGCGTCGACCGGGGTCGAGCAGGGCGCCCCCATCGAGGGGTTCACCGCCTTCATCGACTACACGATCAGCTCGGACGGCCGACGGCTCGCGGCGGCGGACCTCGCCGACGGCACCGTCCGTGTCTTCGACGTGACCACACGCCGCCAGATCGGCCAGGCGCTCAGGCTCCTCCCATCCCCCGCGGCTCCACTGGCATTCCTCGCCGGCGACCGTCTGCTCGTCGCGGGGTCGGACCAGGTCGCCGTGTGGCGATACCTCGACACCGCGCCCCCGCTCGCGATCCTGCTGCGCGCACACACGGGCACGGTCGATGCCCGATTCACGCCCGACGGCAACAAGGTCGTGACCACCGGCATCGACGACCATCAGTTGCTCACGTTCCGCGCCCGAGACGGTCGATTGCTCGGTCCGCTCGTAGGCCGTGGGCCCTCACCCGATTCGGCCGTGGCGCTGAGTCCGGACGGAACCGAGGTGGCGGTACCCGACGTGTCGGGCGACGTCGGGATCTGGGACGTCCGCACGAAGGCGCGGCTCTCGGTCATTCGAACGGGTGAGGCCGCACCTACCCGCACGGCGTGGAGCCCGACCGGGCCGGTGGTCGCGACCGCCGCGAGCGAGGACCGCTCGCTGCGGTTGTGGGACGTCTCCAACCCGCGTCACCCGAAGCTGCGAGCACGGTTGCGGACAGCCGCGGGACCCGCGCCGAACAGCGGCGGGCACTACCCGGTGTTCAGCCCCGACGGCAGTGCGGTCGTCGTCAACGACTACGACCTCGGCCGGCTCACCTTCGTCGACGTTCGGAGCGGTCGCGTCCTTCGGCGCGTCTCTGCCGGCGGTCGGGTCCTCGTCCCGGTGTACAGCCCAGACGGCCGAACCCTCGCCGCCGTCACCTGGGGCACCGCCAACGACTACACGCTCGAGCTCATCGATCCCAACACCGGGAAGACGCGGAACGCTCATCGCGTCGGCGATCTCCCGGTCGGACTCTCGTTCGTCAACGGGGGCCGACGTCTCGCCACGTTGAGCTTGCCGCTCGACGATCTCGAGGTTCGCCGGAACACGCCCGCGATCCTCGAACTCTGGGATGCGACCACGCTGAGTCCCGTCGGTGCCCCGACGACCTTCACCGACCACGGCCCATGGTTCGCGAACCCGAGTGCCGATGGCGACGAGCTCGCGAGCGGCACGACCGACGGCTCCGGCGACGCCGTCGTCTGGGATCTCGATCCCCGACACTGGGAGACCACCGCCTGTCGCATCGCCGGCCGCAATCTCACCCGCGCCGAATGGAACGAGTACCTCCCCGGCCGTTCCTACGATCTCACCTGTCCCCAGTAGTCGAGGGCGGTTCGGCCGACGGCCCGGAGCGGGGCCCCGAGCGCCCCGCGGCCGCTACCGTGACCCTGTGAGCAGCCGGCGAGTGCCCGGTGGGGTGGTCCACGAGCTTCCGGCAGATCTGCGTCGCGCGCTGACCGCCAATCCGATTGCGCTCCATGCCTGGAAGGACATCACACCTCTCGCCCGCAACGAGTTCATCTGCTGGGTCGAGGACGCCAAGCAGCGGACGACGCGAGAACGGCGCATTCGTCGGACCTCGGAGGAACTGGAGGAAGGCCAGCGCCGACCCTGCTGCTGGCCGGGGTGCGCACACCGGGGGCGCACCGACAGATAGCGGCCGACGCGCCGACCACGTACGAACTCGTGGCGAGGGCGACCCGACCGCCCCGCGCACGTGTGACGATCACCGCTGGGATGTGCGGTGAAAGTCGGACTCAGCTCGACCGCGGCCCCGGGAGCGCCGCCGCGACGGCCTCGGCGGCCCCGCGCAGCGGCGCACGCACGACGCTCATCAGCGGCGTGACCGCCACGTAGCCGTCGCGGACCAGCGCCACGTCGGTGCCGGGTGCCGCGTCGGCGCGTCCCTGGAACTCCAGCTTGAGGTCACCCGAGGAGGCATCGGCCGATGCGATCCACACCTCGCCGTGCGGGGCGAGCTCGGCCTCCTCGACGCCCTTGACCTGCTCGAACGGCAGGTTCGGCACGTTCAGATTCAGGACACGCGGCATCCCGCCCTCGGGCTTGGCCACCCACTCCACCGCCGCCGCGGCGAAGCGCGCCGCGGTGTGCCAGTGGTACTCGTGCTCGGTGCTCCACGGCAGGCTCACCGCCAACGCCGGTGTGTCGAGACCCGCCGCGGTGAGCGCCGCGCCGACGGTGCCCGAGTGGATCACCAGGTGCCCCGTGTTGGCCCCCGGGTTGATGCCGGAGGCCACGAGCTCGGGTGGGTCCCCGAACGCGCCCAGCGTCGCGCTGAGCACCGCCGTCGCCGGCGGCGCGTCGATGGAGTACACGGCGACGCCGGGCAGCTCGACCCACTCGTGCCGCGCGACCTCGGGGGGCTCGGTACCGAACAGCTTGCCGATCGCAGCGCCCGAACCGCTGCGGTCGTTCGACGGTGCCACGACGAACACGTCGTGGCCGTCGTGGGCAAGGGCGAGCGCGAGCGGTTGGATGCCGGGCGCGTCGACACCGTCGTCATTGGTGACGAGGATGCGCACCGGCTCACCGTAGTAGTCGGGACGACGGGGCCCGACGGTGGCTAGTCGGGAGGTGGCACGTAGTGCCCACCGACGATCTCGCCGTCCTTGGCGTCGAGCACCCACACCGACGCCTTGTCGAGCCGGTCGTCGTCGAGGGGAACACCGTGCAGCGCGAGCTCGTGGAGGACGTTCTCGACGACGTCACCGTGCGTGCAGAGCACGGTGGCGTCCTCGGTGAGCACCTTGTCGATGAGTCGCATCGTGTCGGTGGCCGGCGCGCCCTCGGCGAGCGCGTCCGACAGTTCGAGCGGGAGGCGCAGGCGTTGCGCGATCGGGTCGACGGTCTGGCGGCACCGCACGTACGGACTCGAGATCACCCGTTGACCGCCGCCGGCAGCCACGAGCGCATCGGCGATGCGTTCGGCCTGTTGGTGGCCACTCCTCGACAGCGGGCGGAGGTCGTCCTCCCCCTGCCACGCGCGACGGCTCCCCGCTCTGGCGTGGCGCACGAGATAGACGGTCACAGCAACTCCTCGGCGAGGCTCGCGAGCAGTCGGCGATCGGGCTGGTAGGACAGCAGTTTGGCGGCTTCGCGCCGTGTGCACCAGCGCAGGCCGTCGACCTCGTCGTTGGGAGCGAACTCCCTGGTCACGGAGAGTGGCTCCATGAGCCAGTAGCGGGCGACCTTCGGGCGTCCCGCGGCGTCGGTGTACCTGGTCTCACCTGCGGGTTTGCCGAGCGAGCAGCGAAGTCCCGTCTCCTCCTCGACCTCACGGAGCGCGGTGTCCTCGTCGCGCTCGCCCGGTTCCGCCTTGCCCTTGGGGAAGCTCCAGTCGCCGCGGGGGCGGTGCACGAGCAGGAGCTCGCGGGCGTCGCCCTCGCGCCGGACGACGATCCCGCCGGCCGCCCGGACTACATCCACCGACGCAGCCGCCGCCGCCGGGCCTCCGCCCAGATCTCGGGCCAGGCGTCGCGCGACGCGCGGGCGGCCGTTCGTTCGAGCGCCGCGAGCTCGCCGGCGACGAAGCCGGCGTGCGCGCTGTGCTCGCGCAACCAGATTCCCGCGACGACGGCGTCCTGGTGCTCGCCGAGCGTGTCCTGGAGCCGGGCGATCACCTTGGCGAACCGGGCGGGGCCCTTGCCGAGCGCCGGCGCAATCGCCTCCGCCGCGTATCGGCAGCGCTTGGCGCGGATGCGCACGCGGTGCAGCTCGAAATCGGTCGGCTCCTCACCGAGGGCCTCGACCGCTCGCCGGAGCTTGCGCCACGGCTTCCGCGCGAAGTCGGCGAGCTCGACGTCGTCATCGTCCTCCTCGTCGTCGGGCGCGAACTGCGGCGCGCGCGACGCGTCGACGAGCCGGTCGAGCAACATCAGGTAACGCTCGGAGCGCATCGCGCCGAGGAGCTCTGCGCGCGCGTGCTCGCGGCGCTCGACGAGGCTGTCGAGGAGCTGCTTGCCTTCGTCGATGTCGGTGGTCGGGAGCTCGGCGAGCCGGTGCTCGAGCCGGTCGAGCAGCACCTCGGTGTCGCGCACCGCGCCCAGGAGGCCACCGAGCCACTTCAGCTCGGCGCGCAGGGACTCGCTCCATTCCTCGTCGAGGACGGAGCGGAAGGTCCGGAGGTCGGAGCGCAGGCGCCGCGTGGCCACGCGGGCCTGGTGGACGGCTTCCGCGTCGACGCCGAGACGCACCCCGGGGTCGTGCGTCAGCAGCCGGGCGGTCGCGGTGGCGATGGCGGCCTGCACGACCTCGCGCGGCGTCGAGGCGAAGTCGAGCGCGGGAGGAGCGACGACGTCGGGCGGGTCGGCCGCCCGCGGCCCGAGGGCGCGCACGATCTTCGGCACCGGATCGGGGTGACCGGCGCCGGCGGCGCGCAGGCGGGCGACGAGCGCGGCGACGAGCGCCGGCGGCGCCGACTCCTCGAACTCCACCTCGAGCTCGCGAAAGCGGGCGACCAGGCGGACACCGTCGAGCAGCGAGACCTCGTCGTCGACGAGCTCGCCGACCCGCTCGTCGTGCTCGTCGCGGAGCACGACGCGACTGCGAACCGTGTTGAGGCGCGCGACCACGCCGATGGGCGCGCTGCGCGCCGTCGAGCGGACGAGGTCGAGCGCGCGCTCCGGGGGCGCGCCGGGGTCGCCGTCGACGTGGATCTCGTCGCGCGCGAGCCCGTCGTCGCGCCGGATCGGGAGCTTCACCGTCCAACCCTCCGGCTCGCGGTAGCGCAGGCTGGCCCCCGACCTCGCCAACCGGAGGTCGTCGGTGTCGTAGTACGTGGCTTGCAACCGGACGGTCTCGGGTGTTTCCGCGCGCACCGGCGGTTGGACGCTGCTCAGGTCGGGAACCCGGAAGAGCGGCCCTGGTGAGAACTTGAGCTCGTACTCGTGCATCGGCGTCAGGAGGCGTGCGCGCGAACGAGCGCGAGCTCCTGCAGCCGGCGCTGCGTGGACTCACCGTCGACCGTGCGCACCTTGGTCCACTCCCCGTCGGGACCGAGCTCCCACGAGAGCAGGTCGTCGGCGAGGTTGGCCTCGAGGAGCTGCGCGAGCCGTGCGGTGAGCCGAGGGTCGACGACCGGCACGAGCGCCTCCACCCGGCGGTCGAGGTTGCGGGGCATGAGGTCGGCGGAGCCGATCAGGTACTCGGCCCCGATCGGGTCGGCGCCGAACCGGTAGACGCGCGAGTGCTCGAGGAAGCGTCCGACGATCGAGCGCACTCGGATGGTCTCCGACAGTCCCGGCACCTGCGGGCGCAGGCAGCAGATGCCCCGCACGACGAGGTCGATGGGTGTGCCCTGTCGCGAGGCGGCATAGAGGGCGTCGACCATGCCCGCGTCGACGAGCGCGTTCATCTTCATCGTGATCTGCCCGTCGGGGCCCTTGGCGGCCTCTCGCTCGATGCGGTCGAGGATGGCCTGCCGGGCGTGGGTGGGCGCGACGATCAACTTCCGGTAGAAGACCTGGCGGCTGTACCCGGTGAGGTAGTTGAAGAGGTCGGTGAGGTCGGCGCCCAGGTCGTCGTCGGAGGAGAGGAGGCCGAGGTCCTCGTAGCTGGTGGCCGTCTTCGGGTTGTAGTTGCCGGTGCCGACGTGGCAGTACCGGCGGATGCCGTCGGTCCCCTGGCGGACCACGAGCATCACCTTGGCGTGGGTCTTCAACCCGACCAGGCCGTACACCACGTGCACGCCCGCCTCTTCGAGCACCCGGGCACGTTCGATGTTGGCCTGTTCGTCGAAGCGCGCCGTGAGCTCGACCAGTGCCACCACCTGCTTGCCCTGCTCGGCCGCCTTGATGAGCGCCCGGACGAGCGCGCTCTCCGGCCCCGCGGTGCGGTAGATCGTCTGCTTGATCGCGAGCACCGCGGGATCCCCGGCCGCCTGCTCCACGAACTGCTCCACCGACGTCGTGAAGGAGTCGTAGGGGTGGTGCACGAGCACGTCCCCCGCGTCGAGCAGCCGGAAGAAGTCGGGGGTGGTGTCACCGGCCGCCAGGGCGGCCTGGGTCTGCGGTAGCCAGACCTCGTCCTTCAGGTCGGGCCGCTCGAGGCCGGTGAGCGCCCACAGGGCACCGAGGTCGAGGGGTCCCTCGACCCGGGTGGCGTCGTCCTCCGACAGCTCGAGCTCGCGGCAGAGCAACTCGACGGTCTCGGGGCTCATGCTGCTGCCGACCTCGAGCCGCACACAGCGCCCGAACCGGCTCCGGCGGCGCAGGACAGACTCGACCGCCTCCAGGAGGTCCTCGGCTTCGTCCTCGAGCTCGAAGTCGGTGTCGCGTGTGACGCGGAACGGTGAGTGCGCGAGGACGACCATGCCCGGGAACAGGGTGTCGAGCTTGGCGGCGATGAGCTGCTCCAACAGCACGAACCGCGCGCCGCCCGGTAGCTCGACCAGGCGCGGGAGCAGCGGGGGCACCTTCACCCGCGCGAAGCGCTCTTCGTGGGTCGCGGGATCGTGCACGGTGACCGCGAGGTTCAGCGAGAGGTTCGAGATGTACGGGAAGGGGTGGGCGGGGTCGACGGCCAGGGGAGTGAGCACCGGGAAGATGTGGTCGACGAAGAGCTCGTCGAGGTAGGCGCGATCGCCGGCTGACAGGTCTTCCCAGTCGGCGAAGTCGACACCGCGTTCCTCGAGCGCCGGCACGAGCTCCTTCACGAAGACCGCGGTTTGGCGCGCGCACAACTCGGCGACTCGGGCGCGGATCTCGCGGAGCAGCTCGGCGAGGTCGAGGCCGTCGGGGCTGGTGGTGCGGAGGCCGGCAGCGAGTTGCTCCATGAGCCCGGCGACGCGGACCTGGAAGAACTCGTCGAAGTGCTCGCCGACGATGGCCAGGAACTTCGCGCGTTCGAGCAGCGGGACGGCGGGATCCTCGGCGACCGCGAGCACGCGCTCCACGAAGTCGAGGAAGGAGAGCTCGCGGTTCAGGTATCGGACACCGACTGCCGCACCGGGTCGGGGGTCGAGGTCCGCACCGAGGGCGACGTCGGTGCCGGCCATCGGGGAATTGTACCGGGTGCTCCTCCCGGTCTTCCCTGCTGCCCCGGTGCCTGTTCACCCGGCGTTTCCGGTCTCCGGCGAGGCGTGTCGTGCCTCGCGGCAAGAGGCCGGAGGTATGGTGAGCGCGGCGATGTCCACGGATCCTCGTTTCGGCGAGCCCACTCCGTTTGCTCGGCTCGTGTACGCGCAGGCGCTCAGCATCGCGGGCGACGCGTGCATCACGGTGTCGCTCGCGGGGTCGCTGTTCTTCCAGAACCCCTCGGCCGCCGCCCGCGAGAAGGTGCTCCTCTATCTCGCGCTCACGATGGCACCGTTCGCGATCGTGGCGCCGGTCGTCGGCCCGGCCCTCGACCGCAGCCGCGGCGGCCGGCGCATGCTGGTGATCGGCGCGTCGGCGGGCCGGGCGTTCCTGTGCATCGTCATGGCGCAGTACATCAGCAAGCCGGCCCCCGAGGGGCTGCTCATCTACCCGCTCGCGTTCGGCGTGCTCGTGCTCGCGAAGGGGCAGTCGGTCGCGAAGAGCGCGCTCGTTCCCGCGCTGGTGAAGGACTCGAAGGAGCTGGTCAACGCCAACTCGAGGCTCGCGCTGATCGGCGTGATCTCCGCCACCGTCGGCGCCATTCCCGCCGCCGGCGTCCAGCACCTGTTCGGGGCGGACTGGTCGCTGCGAATGGGCGCGATCGTCTTCGTCATGGCCTCCCTGCTCGCGTTCAAGATCCCGCGGGCTCCGGCACGCGGACCCGACGAGCGCTCCGACAGGCGCCTCCTCGACGAAGAGCTGCACCAGCCGAGCATCCAGCTCGCCGGCAGCGCGATGGCGATGCTGCGCGGGAGCGTCGGCTTCCTCGCCTTCTTCACCGCATTCGCGTTGAAGGACGACATCTTCGGCCTCGGGGTCGCGCTCACCGCGGGCGCGATCGGCGGGTTCCTCGGCGTGATCATCTCGCCGGTCGTGCGCCGGTCGGTGTCGGAGGAGGTGCTGGTCGCGAGCGCGCTCGTGACGCCCGCGGTGCTCACGTTGTTCGGTGCGCTCGTCGGCGGGACGTTCGGGTTCATGGTGGCGGCGTTCGCGGTTGCCGTCGGCGCGGCGGCCGGGAGGCTCGGCTTCGACAGCCTCCTGCAGCGCGACGGGCCCGACGCCGTGCGCGGCCGGTCGTTCGCCCGCTTCGAGACGCGCTTCCAGCTCGTCTGGGTGATCGGCGGACTGCTCGGGCTGATCCCGGTCGCCGCCCGCTTCGGGCTGTTCGTGCTCTCCGTCGTGCTGCTCTGCGGCGCGGCGTCCTACGTGGCCGCGCTGCGCACCGCGCGCCGGCGGGGCATGCGCTCGCAGCTCATGCCCGACTCCCTCGACCGCGCCATCACGCGGCACCGCAACGAGGTGATCGCCCGCGTCCGCAAGCGCTTCAAGAGAAGGGAGGAGCCAACCTGACTTCGGTGCGGGCGTCAGTCCCAGCCGGAGCGGGCGCCGCGGCTCATGCCGAACGGGCCCACGGGCCAGTTGAAGCAGTCGACCATCAGGTCGTCGACCTGTTCACGGGTGGCGATGCCCTCGTCGACGACGCGGTTCGCCTCTCGGATCATCGCCGCGTAGACGCGGTTGGCCACGAAGCCCCACGCGCTCGTCGTGTCGTCGATCACCACCGGGTGCTTGCCACACGCGGCGGCCATCTCGGTGATGGTCGCGACGGTGGCCGCGCTCGTCGTGTCGGTGCGCACGATCTCGGCCAGACGCATCACCACGGGTGGTGAAGCCCAGTGCCAGCCGATCACCAATTCGGGTCGCGCCGTCACCTCCGCGATCTGGGCGATCGGGAAACCCGACGTGTTCGACGCCAGGATCGTGGCCGGCGGCGCGGCCGCATCGAGGTCGCGGAACACCTGCTGCTTCAGCTCGAGGTTCTCCGGCACCGCCTCCACCACGACGTCGACGGCCGTTGCGTCTGCGAACGACGACGTGAACGACAGCCGGGCGAGCGCGGCCTCCGCTTCGGCGGGCGACAGCTTCCCGCGCTCGACGCCACGGTCGAAGCCGTAGCGACCGGTCGTGACGTGCGCGACCGCGCGCTCGAGCGCGGCGGGGTCGACGTCGTAACACACGGTGTCGTACCCCGCGGTGGCGGTGACCTGCGCGATCCCGCTCCCCATGACACCCGCTCCGACAACGCCGATCTTCACCGCTCCGCTCCGGTCGCTCGCGGCCGCATTCTCATCCCAGCTCGATGCGGGCGAGCCAGAGGCCGGGCGCGTCGAGCTCGTTCGGGGTGGGCAGCATCTCCTCGCTCTCCCAGAGCCGGTTGAGACCGTCGGCGCCGGCGCGCTCCACGACGCCGTCGCAGAACGCCTGCCCGCGCTCGTAGTGCTCTCGCTCGAGCTTCAGGCCGAGCAGGCCCTCGATGAACCGCTCGGCGTCGCCCCGCTCCACCCGGTGGCGGAGCATGGCCTCGTGGATGCGGTCGAACGACGGGACGAGCCGACGACCGAGGCGCTCCGTGACGTTGTCGGCGTAACCCTCGATCACCGACGTGAGCCGTTGGAGCTCGGCGCGCGGCGCGACCTGCGCCGGTGACTGCATCGCGCCCAGGATCCGCTCGGGGTTGGCGGTCATCGCCTCGAACGACGACGGATCGGTCGGGTCGATCGCGCCGAACTCGGCTTCGAAGGAGGCGGGGTCGATCTCGTAGCTCGACACGTAGTCGATCGCGAGCCGCAGCAGCCGGGCCCGGACCCACGGCACCGAGCGCTCGGCGGCGTGCACGACCTCGTGCAGCGCGAGGCAGAAGCGCAGGTCGTCGCGCGCGAGCTCCCACTCGTGCTCGAAGGTGTCGACGTTGGGCACGACGAACAGCAGGCTCGGCTCGTCTCCCCCAGGTGGTTCTCCGGTGGGGAGCGGCAGGTCGTACCGGCCGAACGCGTGTTGCGCGAGGTACCCGATCATGGAGCCTGCCTGCACGCCGAGGAGCGCCGGCGCCACCATCTTCAACACGTCGCCGATCGGCAGGCCGGCGGGCATGCCGGGGAAAACGCCGGCGAGCTCCGCCTCGGCGTCCGGGTCGTCGCCCGCGGTCTGCATCGCCCGGCCGAGGGTGGTCGCGAGCGCTTCCAGCACCGGACGGAGGGCGCGCAGGTGCAGCTCGACCCAGCCCATGCGGCCGACGGCGTCGACGTCGGTCGAGAACGTCGCGTAGAGGCCGGTCTCCGCGACCACCAACGTCTGCGCGCCGTGCACCAACTCGTCGAACTGCTTCGAGTCGCGAGCGTCGACCGGCGCCTCCGACGCGCCTTCGAGGGCGACCCACTCGGCCGTTTGGCGTGCCACCTCCCAGTTCACCGGGCCGGTCGACGCGAGCATGCGCATGACCTGGTTCAGGTCGATCTGCGACAGGTCGAACTGGGCGGGGTCGAAGCCCTGGGCGCCGGCGCCGAAGAGGAATGGTGGGAGGCCCGGTGGCCCGGAGCCGCCGGCCGCGTCGTCGCCGGTCGCGTCGTCGCCGGACTCCTCGGGTTGAGGATTGTCGGCCACGCGGTCAGTGTATGGACGTGCCTGCAATCGCCGTCACCGGCGCGTCCGGGCTCGTCGGGCAGCGGTTGCTCCCCTTGCTCGCCGAGCATCCCGAGGTCGCTCGCGTGGTCGCACTCGACGTGCGGGAGCCCGACTGGCGCAGCCGCAGGGTCGAGTTCCACCGCATCGACATCGCGGGAACGCAGCTGAAACCGCTCCTCGAGGGCGTCGACGTCGTCGTCCACCTGGCCGGCGTGGTCGACCCGATTCTCGACGAGGCGCTCATGGCGCGGGTCAACGTCGACGGCACGCGGCACGTGCTGGCGGCGGCGGCGAGCGTGGGAGCACGCCGTTTCGTCCGGATCTCGAGCTCCACCGTCTACGGCGCGTGGCCCGACAACCCGGTCCCGCTCACCGAGGACATGCCCCTGCGCCCGAACCCGCACTTCTCGCCCGCGGTGCAGGGGGCGGAGGTGGAGCGACTCATCGCGGAATGGCGCGCCGAGCAACCCGGCGTGACGGTGACCACCCTCCGCTCGGCGCCGGTCGTCGGGCCGGGCGCGGAGCGCCTCCCCGCTCGCATCCTCCTCGGGCGCCCACCGCTACGGGTCCGGGGAGCGGCACCGCCCGTGCAAGTGGTGCACGTCGACGACCTGGCGGCCGCGCTCGCCCTCGTCTCCACGGCTGACCTGCCCGGCGTCTACAACGTCGCCGCCGACGGCTGGCTCGACGCCGGAGCCGCCCGCTCGCTCCTGCCGCGGACCAGCGCGCCCGCCGTTCCCGAGGACGTCCTCGAGCGTGCCTTGCGGCGGAGCTGGGGGTTGGGGTTGGGCGAGATCCCACCCGGTGTCGTGCCGTACCTCGTGCACCCCTGGGTGATCGCCAACGACAGGTTGAAGGGCGCGGGTTGGATGCCCACGCGCAGCAACGAGGAGGCGATCGCCGAGGCGCTCGACGCGCTCCCGCCGCGAACCTCCATCCGCACGCGCGTGATCGGTGGCGCGGTCGCGGTGGCGACCCTCCTCGCCGTCGTGCGGATCCGCCGTCGCCGCAGGGCGAAGCGAGCCCACATGGTCGCGGCCGATGCCGACGCGTGAACGGCTCAAGGTCCGCGCGCGATGGCCTCGACGAACCGATCGAGCTCCTCTTCCGTGTTGTAGTAGTGCACCGACGCGCGCGCGACGGCGTCGAGCCCGCGCCCGCCGAGGTCGAAACGCGCGAAGTCGATCGTCGACACCGAGATGTTGATGCCTTCGGTGCGCAACCGAGCCGCGAGCGTGAACGGATCCTCTCGATCGAGCGTGAACGTCACGATGCCGCACTGTTGACGACCGAGATCGCGCACGACGAGACCGGGTAGCGAGCGCAACCGCCGGCGGAGCGCGTCACCGAGGTCGCGAACTCGTTCGCAGATCGCGTCGGCGCCGAGCGTGAGCGCGTAGTCGGCCGCGGCACCGAGGCCGAGCCGGTTCGCAACGCTGTGCTCCCAGCTCTCGAACCGGCGGGCGTCCCGCCGGATCTCGATCGCGTCGTCGCGCACCCAGTGCGCAGCGTGCACGTCGAGGAACGGCGGCTCGAGCCGCTCGATCCACGGTTGCCGCACGAAGAGGAGGCCCGTGCCGCGGGGCGCGCGCAGGTACTTCCTGCCCGTCGCGGACAGGAAGTCGCAACCGATGTCGGCCACGTCGATCGGGAGTTGGCCGATGGCCTGGCACGCGTCGAGCAGGTACGGCACTCCTGCGCCGCGAGCGACGACGCCGACCTCGGCGGCGGGGTTGACGAGCCCTCCCTGGGTCGGGATCCACGACATCGCGATCAGGCGCACGTGCTCGTCGAGCATGTCGCGGAGCGCGTCGACCGAGAGCTGTCCGGCGTCGTCGTCGGGGATCACTTCGACACGCGCGCCGGTTCGACTCGCGACCTGCAACAGTGCGATGACGTTACTGGCGTACTCCGAACGCGAGGTGAGGACGCGATCGCCTTCGGTGAACCGCGACGCGAGCGCGTAGAAGACCATGTCCCACGCGCGTGTCGCGTTCTCCACGAGCGCGATCTCGTCGGGCTCGGCGCCGACGAGTTCCGCCAGCGACACGTAGACCTGCGCGCTGCGATCGGCGACCGCGTCGGCCGCCGCGTAGCCACCGACGCGGGCCTCGAGCTCGAGGTGGTCGATGACGGCGTCGACGACGACGCGCGGCGGGAGGGCGGCGCCGGCGTTGTTGAGGTGGACGACGTCGGCGCAACCGGGTGTGTCGCGACGTACGCGCTCGACGTCGAGAGGGCTCAGGATGCCGTCGCCAGATGCAGACGCCGCCACTCGTCCCACTCGTCCGTGAAGTAGCGGACGCGCGTCTTCTTGTACTCCTTGATCGACCACAGGAGCGCGTAGTCGTCGATGCCCGTCTCGTCACGGATGGCCGCGATCGTGGTCTCGCACTCCTTCGCGTTCTTGCCGTGCACCATCGTGAAGACGGAGTAGGGCCAGTCGTCGTACGTGGGCCGCCGGTAGCAGTGGCTCACGAGCGCGAATCCGGCCATCTGCGGACCGATCTCCCCGAGTTGCGCCTCGGGCACTGCCCACACGCCCATCGCGTTGGCCTTGAAGCCGGCGGTGCGGTGGTTCATCACCGCCGCGAACCGCCGCATGAGCTTCCGCTCCTTGAACGAACGCAGCAGGTCGAGCACGGTGTCCTCGTCGGTGCCGATCAGGTCGCCGTAGCCCGCGAACGGGCGTTCCCCGAGCGGCAGGTCGTCCTGCACCACGCGGATCGTGGCGACCTCGAGCGCGGAAAGGTCGGGCGCGTCCATGTGCTCCCGCCGCTCCGGGCGCTCGTGGTCGAGGACCTCGGCCTTGGCGTCGGCCGCGGTCTTGCCCGTCATGTCGAGCTTGACACCGATCTTGTACAGCTCGAGGGTGGGCAGCCGCCGCGTGACCAGCGCGCCCGATTCGCGGTGGAGGGCGTCGACGTGCTCCTCGAGCGAATCACCCGGCGGCACCGCGATCGTGTACCAGAGGTTGAACGCATGGTTGCGCTTGTAGTTGTGGCTCACACCCGGATGGGCACTGACGACCGCGGCGGCGTCGTCGACCCGATCGGGGTCGATCTTGGCGGCGACGAGCGCCGATCCGTAACCGAGCGCGCGTGTGTCGAAGATCGCCGAGAGCTGCCGGAGGACGCCGAGGTCCTTGACGCGCGCGACGCGCGCGCGGACGGCGGACTCGTCGATCCCGAGCCGCTCGCCGAGGGCCGCGTACGGGCGGGGTTCGAGCGGGAAGTCCCACTGGACCGCGTTCAGCAGCTCGCGGTCGAGCTCCTCGAGGCTGTCTTCGCGGTTCGTCGCAGTGGCCGTCACGCCCACCATCGTCGCGCAGCGCGGTCGAACCCCGGCAATTCAGTCACGTCAGCCGTTCGCGGGGGCGGCGGGGGCGGCGGTGGTGGCGGTCGGTGCCTGCGACGGGTCGTTGCCGACCGTGACGGTCGCCGACTCGTCCTGGTGCCCACGGTGCACCACCACGGACAGCGAGTCACCCGGGTTGCGGCCGCGCCACGCGGCCATGAAGTCGCCGTAGCTGGTGACGGGTTGGCCGCCCGCGCGGGTGACCACGTCGCCGGGCTCGAGCTTGGCCTGCGCTGCCGGACTGCCGGGGACGATCGAGACGATCTTGGCCCCCGGCGGGTCGGGCGAGTCCTCCGCGGTCGCGCCGACCCAGCCGTGGATGACCTTGCCCGTCGCCTCGAGTTGGCGGGACACGTCGTCGGCGACCGCGATGGGGACGGCCAGGCCCGGCACCGGCACGCCCGGCGGGCTCGTGAGGATGCCGACGAGCTCGCCGTCGGCGTCGAAGAGCCCACCGCCCGACGTCTCGGGTGTCGTGAGGAGGTCGGCGCGCAACAGCCCCCACATCGACGTACCCGTCGCGGTGGTGGCCACCTGGTTCCGCAACGAGATGATGTCGATGCCGAGCCACGTCTTGCCCCGCAGGTTCGCCACGCCGACGACGGGCAGGCCGGCCGTCGGGTCGGTCCGCGCCAGCGGCCGGAACGCGAGCGTTCCGCCCACGACCTGGAGCAGCGCGAGATCGGTGTCGGCGTCGGCCCCGATGATCTTGGCGCCGAGCGTGCGGTTGTCGCGCGTCAGGAGCGTCACCGTCGAAGCGTTCACGATGAGGTGCGCGCTCGTGATCACCCGGTCGCTCTTCACCGCGACGCCGGAGCCGTAGGTCGTCGTGTCGCCGGCGACGGCGCGGACCGTCACGATGCTGGGCGAGACCTCCTCGTTCACCTCCAGCGCGGTGCGGTAGTTGACGGAGGAGTTGGCATTGGTGAAGACGGGCGGCGGCAGGACCGCGCGGTTGCGTTCGCCGAGCGCGCCGAAGGCGACGAGCACGAGCAGCGTGGCGGTGATGCCGGCGAGGGCGGACACGACACCGATGACCCACTCGCGAGGCCGCACCTGGGGCGGCGGCAATGGGTTCGCGACGATCGAGTGCAGCTCGCTCGGGTGGACCCAGGGCCGGTCCATCGGGTTCGGGCGCGGGCCGCTCGACGTCGGGTCGCGCTCCGCGGCGCTCTCGTCGCCCTCCGGGTCTGACACCGCGCGGAGTGTACCGACGGCCCTTTTCCACGTTGCGTCGCCTCACGAACGTCGGCTCCCGGCGGTCGCGATGGCGCCCTGAACGGCCGAAGAGCCGTTTCAGTACGATGACAGCGTGCTCCCCCCCGCATCCGGCGACTGGATTGCCGTGACCGACGAGCCGCTCCCGGTCGAGGCGGCCACCGCGTGGGCGACCACCTCGGCGGCGGGAGCGGTCGTCGTCTTCCTCGGCGTCGTGCGCGACAACTCCGAGGGTCGCGACGGCGTACGCGGCATCACCTACGAGGCCTACGAGGAGCAGGCGCGGCCGCGGCTGGCCGCGGTGGCGGTCGAGGCCCGGCGCCGCTGGCCCGTCGTCGAACGGCTCGCGCTGCTGCACCGGATCGGTGCCCTCGACCTCTCCGACGCGTCAGTGGCCGTGATCGCGTCGTCGCCCCACCGGCCCGAGGCGTTCGAGGCGGCTCGCTACTGCATCGACACCCTGAAGGAGACCGTGCCCATCTGGAAGCGGGAGCACTGGTCGGAGGGTTCCGACTGGGCGACGTCGGCGCAGCCGGTCCAATCCGTCGGGCACCGGGTTCCGAGCGAATAGGCGCTGCGCTTGTCACGGGACCTCGCCATCGACCTCGGCACCGCGAACACGCTCGTCTACGCACGCGGACGCGGGATCATCCTCAACGAGCCCACCGTCATCGCGATGAACACACGGACGCACGAAGTGCTCGCGCTCGGTCACGACGCGTGGCAGATGATCGGCCGCACGCCGGGGTACATCGTGGCCGTGCGCCCGCTGCGCGGCGGCGCGATCACCGACTTCGAGATCACGCAGCGGCTCATCCGCATGCTGTTCCAGCGCGCCGGTATCTCACGACTGCAACGTGCCCGCGTGTTGATCTGCGTGCCGTCGGCCATCACGCACGTCGAGCAGCGCGCGGTCCTCGAGGCGGCGCGCCGGGCCGGTGCCGCGCAGACCTTCCTGATCGAGCAGCCCATGGCCGCGGCCATCGGCGCCTCGCTCCCGATCCACGAGCCGCTCGGCAACATGATCGTCGACATCGGCGGTGGCACGAGCGAGGTCGCGGTGATCTCGCTCGGCGGTGTCGTGGCGCTCGAGGCGGTGCGCGTCGGATCGTTCGACATCGACGCCGCCATCCAGAGCTACGTGCGCCGTGAGTACGGCCTCGCCATCGGGGAGCGCACCGCCGAGGAGGTGAAGCTCGCGATCGGGTCGGTGTTCCCGACCGACGACGAGTACAAGGCGGAGGTGCGCGGCCGCGACCTCATGAGCGGCATGCCGAAGACGATCGTGCTGACGCCCGAGGAGATCCGTGACGCGATCGACGAACCGATCCAGGCGATCCTCGGCGCCGTGAAGCAGGCGCTGGCGCGTACGCCGCCCGAGCTGTCGCAGGACCTGCTCGCGGAGGGCATCCACCTCGTCGGCGGCGGGGCGATGCTGCGTGGCTTCGACCTGCGCATCGCGCAGGAGACGGCCGTCCGCGCGCAACTCGTCGACCTCCCCCTCGAGACCGTCGTCCTCGGCGCCGGCCGCTGCCTCGAGTCCTTCGACCGGTTGAAGGACATGTTCATGTAGCACCGCCCTGTTCGTTTTGGCGTCTTTGAGTGGGGCTATAGCCCCACTCAAAGACGCCAAAACGCATCAGCGGGTGAGGTCCTCGGCGGCTTGGCGCACCTGCCAGTCGTGATCGGTGAGCGCGCGGGCGAGCGCGGCGTCGACGTCGGTGCCCTCGAAGGGCGCGAGGGCCAGCACGGCGCGCCGCCGAACCGCCGGCCGGTCGCTGCACGCCGCGAGCACCGCGGTCAGACCGGCCGGGTGGCCGAGCGCGCCGAGCGCGGCCACGGCCGCCTCGCGCACCATCGCATCCGGATGGTCCGTGACGAGCCGCGCCAGGCTCTCGACCGCGCCCGCGGCGATCGCGCGCGCGCCCAACTCGCCGCTGGCCCACGCGGCGGCTTCGACGACGGTGTTCTCCGCGTCGCCCAGCAGGCTCACGACGCCCTCGGCGACGCCGGCCCCGGGCGGGAGCAACGGCGCCACCTCGGCGGCGCGCCGCCGCACCGACGGCGCGGGATCACGTCGGGTGGCGAACCAGGCACGGAGGGCGGCCGCGTCCCCGCCCCCGCGCACGAGCGCCCCCAGCGCCGCGGCGCGCACCCGGGGGTCGTCGTCGTGCCGGGCCAACGCCTGCTCGGCGCCGGCCACCTGCAGGGTCGTGAGCGGGTCGCGATGGCCGAGCGCGGCAAGGTCGGCGGCGCGGCTGACCGGCCCGTCGGGCCCGCCGGTCAAGGCAGCTTGCCGTCGATGGCGATCACGAGGCCGGCGAACAGGGTCGCGCACACGAGCGCGAAGAGCAGCCCGGTGGCGACGACGAGGGCAACGGCGCGTACGAGCGCCCAACCCCGGCGCGCCGCCCGAACCGCGGCGTGCGGCCGGGGCCGCGCCCGTGACAGGCCGGGGGGCATGGCAGGCTGGGGGTCGGGTCGTTGCGCGATGCGGCAACGGTATCGGCTCGGAGTCCGATGAACGACAGCAACCGCGGGGAGACCGACACCCCACCGGCCCCTCCACCCGCACCGTCACCTCCTGCGCCCCCGAGCGAGCGACCGCCCGTGACGCGGCGGCACAAGGTGCTCGCGGTCGTGCTCTCGACCATCGGCGTGCTGATCGTGGTCGTGCTCGTCGCGGGGTTCCTCATCCACCTGCCCTACGTGATCATCTCGCCGGGCGACGCGACGCCCCTCGACAAGCAGGTCGTGAAGATCGACGGCGCGCAGACGTACGGACACAGCGGCAACGTGCTCTTCCTCACGGTGCGCGTCAGCGACCACGATCCGACGGTGTGGCGCCTCGTCACGAGCTGGCTCAGCTCCGATCGCGACGTCGAGAAGCGTCAGACCGTCGTCGGTTGTCTGTCCGACGCGGAGAACGCGGTCATCAACGCACGCCTCATGCAGCAGTCGCAGGACGACGCGAAGTACGTCGCGCTCACCCGTCTCGGCTACACGGTCAGCGCCGATCCGCCGGAGTCCGTCGTCACCGAGGCGTGCCCCGGTGTCCCTGCGAACGGGAAGCTCATGGCCGGCGATCAGGTGCTCGCGATCGACGACCAGGCGGTGAACCAACTGTCCGACGTCTCGAAGCTCGTCCAGCAGCACGAGCCGGGCGACTCCATCGACGTCACCTACTCGCGCAGCGGCACGACCAAGGCCACCAAGATCGTGCTCGGCGAGCTCGTCGCCAACGGGACGAAGTGCGTGAAGGTGCAGCACGTCACGAACGGGACATCGTGCATGGGCGTCGAGATGCAGCCCTTCGTCAGCTACCACTTCCCGATCGACGTCACCATCAACACGCAGCGCGTCGGTGGGCCCTCGGCCGGCCTCGCGTTCACGCTGGCCATCATCGACGACCTCACGCCCGGTGATCTCACCGGCGGCCGGCGGGTCGCAGTCACGGGCACGATCGCGAGCAACGGCGAGGTCGGCCCGGTCGGAGGGGTGGAGCAGAAGGCGATCACGGCACGCCAGAACGGAGTGTCGTTGATGATCGTGCCGCGTGCCGAGTTGAAGGACGCCCGTTCGGGCGCCGGCAGCGTGCGCGTCGTCGGCGTCGACAACATCGACCAGGCGCTCTCGGCGTTGCAGAAGGCCGGAGGGACGGCGGTTCCGCCCGCCTCGTCGGTAGCGGCGCGATCATGACCGCATGACCGACAGCTCCGGTACACACGTCTTCACCGCGCGAGACACACGGCTCACGCCCGAAGCAGTCGCGGAGCGGAACTTCACACAGGTCAAGCGGGGTTACGCCGAGTCCGAGGTGCGCGCGTTCCTCCGTCTCGTGTCCGACGAGCTCATGGCGATGACGGCCCGCGACCGCGACTTGACCGGGCGGATCCAGGCGCTCGAGGCCCGACTGGCGCAGCCGACGCCGCTCCCCTCCGACCAGGACCTCATCGCCGCGCTCGGCGAGGAGACGACGCGCGTGCTCAGCCAGGCGAGAGAAGCCGCGGTGGAGCTCCGGAACAAGGCCGAGGAGCACGCCCGCCGCGTCGTACGGGAGGCGCAGGAGTCGTCGCGTGAGGTGCGCGCGTCGACCCAGCAGGCGGTCGAGGCCCGCTCGCGCGAGGCGGAGGACGCGGCGCGCGCGCGGGCCCGCGAGATCGTCGCGGAGGCGCGCGCGCTCCGGGAGCGGATCCTCAACGATCTCGGTGAACGGCGCGGCGACCTCGAGCGGCAGATCGCCGAGCTCCGGAACGGTCGCGGGAAGCTCGTCGAGGTGTACCAATCCGTCGAGCGCGCGCTCCTGCAGGCGACCCGCACGATCGCGGAGGAGCCGGCGATGCCCGCTCCCGCACCGGTGCGCGAGACGTCCGAGCCGGCGCCGCCGGCAGAGACCGCGACCGAGGTGTCCGAACCGGCACCCGTGCCCACGCCGGACACGTCCGACGTCGCGGAGGAGCCGGCCACGCCGCGCGCCGAGAGCGCCGCGGGCGTGCCGACCGAGACGCGCGACGTGGGCGCGTTGTTCCAGCGTCTTCGATCGGAGGCCGAGCCCGGGACGCCAGGAGCGAGCGCGCCCGCGGTGACCAGCACCGAGCCCGCGCCGGTCGCGGAGCCCCCGCCGGCTGCCGAACCTGCCGAGCCCGCGGCGCCCGCCACGGCTCCCGTGCCCGAGGCGAGTGACGAGGACGTGCGGTTGGAAACGGCCGACGAGGGAGCCGCGCCCGACGCGTCGGACGTCGCCGACGCCGACGCGGGGTCCGCCGCCGACGCCGCGGTGCTCGGGTCGCGCGACGAGACGCTCGCCCCGATCGCCGACGACCTCGAGCGCAGGGCGAAGCGCACCCTGCAGGACGAGCAGAACGACGTCCTCGACGGGCTCCGCCGCCAGCGGGGGAAGATCGACACCTCCAAGGTGCTGCCCGGCGTCGACGAGCAGCTCGGGCGCTGGGCCCACGTGCTGCAACCCTCGGTCGAGGCGGCCTACGCGGCCGGCGCGGCGTCGGCGGTTCCCGGGGAGACGACCCCGCCGGCGACCCGCGCGCTGGTCTCGGAGTTGGCGACCACGGTGGTGACGCCGCTCCGCACCCGGCTCGAGGCGTCACTCGACTCGATCGATGCCCGGTCGCCGGCCGACGCGGAGATCGCGATCGCCCAGCGGCTCGGGGCCCGGTACCGCGAGTGGCGGGCTCAGGACCTCGAGACCGTGCTCGGCGACACGCTCGCGGTCGCGTACTCGCGCGGCGTGTACGACGCCGCGCCCGAAGGTTCCCACTTGCGGTGGGTCCCTGCCCGCGTCGGCAAGTGTCCCGACTGCGACGACAACGCGCTCGAACCGACGGTGCGGGGCGACGACTTCCCGACCGGTCAGCCGTACCCACCGGCGCACCCCGGGTGCCGGTGCGTGCTGGTGGTCGCGAACCCGGACTGACCCGGCCGCGCGTGACCCACCCGCGCGTCGCCCGCCCGGCCGCGCGGCACCATAGGCTGCCGAACCGTGCGCGTCCCGACGACGGCCGAGCCTCGCCGCCGCTTCCGCCTTCGCGGCTGGATCATCGCGCTCGTCGTCATCCTGCTCATCCTGCTGTTCAGCCTGCGGGGCCTCGCCGGCTTCTACACCGACTTCCTCTGGTTCGACTCGCTCGGTCAGGGCGGCACCTGGCGCAGCCTGCTCGCGGCGCGGGTCGCGCCGGCGCTCGTCTTCACGGTCGCGTTCTTCATCATCATGTTCGTCAACCTGGTCATCGCCGACCGGCTCGCCCCCAAGTACCGGTCGATGGGGCCCGAGGACGAGCTGATCGCCCGTTACCACCAGGTGGCCGGGTCCTACGCCGGCCGCATCCGCGTCGGCGTGTCGCTGTTCTTCGCGCTCATCGCGGGGATCGGCGTCTCGTCGCAGTGGAAGCAGTGGGTGCTCTTCACCCACAGCGTGAAGTTCGGCCAGAAGGACCCCCAGTTCCACAAGGACATCGGCTTCTACGTCTTCCAGCTGCCGTTCTTGAAGTTCATCACCGAGTGGCTCTTCGCCGGCTTGGTGATCGTGCTGATCGTGACGGCGGTCGAGCACTACCTGAACGGTGGCATCCGGTTCCAGAGCCCGTTCCAGCGGGTGACGCCGCAGGTGAAGGCGCACCTGTCGGTGATCCTCGCGGTGATGGCGCTGGTGAAGACGGCGCAGTACTACCTCGGGCGCTTCGAGCTGAACTTCTCCACGCGCGGCGTGGTCGAGGGCGCGAGCTACACGGACGTGAAAGCACAGCTCCCGGCGCTCAACCTCCTGATCTTCATCTCGATCTTCGCGGCCGGCCTCTTCATCTGGAACATCCAGCGCCGCGGGTGGGTGCTCCCGATCATCGCCGTCGGTCTCTGGGGCTTCGTGTCGATCGTGATCGGCACGATCTACCCCGCGGCCATCCAGCAATTCAAGGTGGGCCCGAACGAGTTCCAGGCCGAGGCCCCCTACATCGACCGCAACATCCGCGCCACGCGCACCGCGTTCGGTCTCGACCAGGTCAACACCGACAACTTCCAGTTCCAGAGCTTCGCCAACATCCCCAGCGACCAGGCCAACGCGATCATCGACAGCAACAAGGGCACGGTCGACAACGCGCGTCTCTGGGACCCGGGGATCATCCAGCAGACGTACAACACGCTGCAGAACCTGCAGACCTACTACCAGATCGGCGATGTCGACGTCGACCGCTACCTGATCAACAACGAGACGCGGCAGGTGTTGATCACCGCCCGTGGCCTGAACAGCGCCGATCTCCCGAGCCAGTCCTTCGTCAACCGCCACATCATCTACACGCACGGGTACGGGCTCGTCGCGTCGCCGAGCACCCAGGCCACGAGCGACGGCTCACCCGACTACTACCTGAGCAACATCCCCACCGAGACCGTCAAGAACGGCATCAAGCTGAGTGACGGCACGGCTTCGCAGATCTACTTCGCCGAGAACCTCGGCAGCTACGTGCTCGTCGACGCGAAGTCCAAGGAGTTCAACTACCAGAAGCCCGGCCAGACGGACCAGTTCACGCGGTACCACGGAAAGGACGGCGTCAAGCTCTCCAACATCATCCGGCGTGCCGCGTTCGCGCTCCGGTTCGGCGACATCAACCCGCTCATCTCGGGGCAGGTCACGTCGTCCACGAAGGTGCTGATGGAGCGCGACATCAAGGCACGCGTCGAGAAGCTCGCGCCGTTCCTCCAGTTCGACGCCGACCCGTATCCGGTGGCGCTCGGGAACAAGACCCTCTGGGTGCTCGACGGCTACACGTCGACAGGCATGTACCCGTACTCGCAGTCGACGAGCGGAGAGGGCGGCCTCTCGGGTGACTTCAACTACGTGCGCAACTCGGTGAAGGCGACGGTCGACGCGTACCAGGGCACGGTCACCTTCTACGTGTGGGACGAGCAGGACCCGGTGATCCGGGCGTGGCGCAAGGCGTTCCCCGACCTCTTCACGCCCAAGCAGCAGATGCCCGAAGAGCTGCGCCAGCACCTGCGCTACCCCGAAGACCTCTTCAAGGTGCAGTCCAACATGTTCGGCCGGTACCACGTCACCGAGCCCCGACGCTTCTACGACGGCAGCGCGAAGTGGCTGATCTCTCCCGACCCCGGTTCCGGGCCGGTGACGAGCTCGCAGTTCAGCGCCGTGTTCGACACCAGCGGCGGCGACACCTCGGCGAGCGGCGCGCCGCAGCCGGCGACCTCCACCGGCAAGCGCATCGACCCCTACTACCTGTACATGAAGTTGCCCGGGGAGCAACGGGAGCACTTCATCGTGATCGTGCCGTTCGTGCCGGTCTCGTCCAACAACAAGGAGACGCGGCTCGTCTCCTTCCTGACCGCGAACTCGGATCCCGGCGAGTACGGGCGATTACGTGCCTTCACCATGCCCCAGGGAGAGACCGTCAAGGGTCCCGTGCAGGTGAACAGCGAGATGAACCGCTCGAACCCCATCTCGCAGGCGGTCACGATCCTCAACCAACAGGGGTCACGGGTGACCCTCGGCAGCCTCCAGCTGATCCCCGTGGGGAACTCGCTGCTCTACGTGCGGCCCTTCTATGCCCAGGGCCAGGGGAGCGGGAGCTACCCGCAGTTCCAGTTCGTCGCGGTCTACACCCAGGACTTCGGCCAGGCGGTCTGCGCGCAGACGGTGAACGACGCGCTCAACCAGCTCTTCGGTCAGGCGGAACGCTCGTCGTCGTGCAACATCTCGCTCACCGGCGCCCCCGCCGGGACCCCGACCAACGGCTCCACGACCACCACGTCACCCCCGACGGCCACGACCTCGCCGGGGCCGACCACCACGCTGCCGGCCTCCACCCAGGACCTCATCACCCTCGCGGGCCAGACGTACGACGCCGCCCAGGCGGCGCTCAAGGCGGGCGACTTCACCACCTACGCGACCGACATCCAGAAGCTCGGCGACATCATCGCCAAGCTCCAGTCCGCGTCCAAGTAGCGGTATCCGGCGCTCGCCCGGCCCCTGTCGGGGACTGGCGGGACATTGCTACTATCTACGTAGTGGAAATCCCCCGACCCCTTTGAGGAGGCCCCGTGGCCGTCTCCGGGATCGATCTCGGCAAGTACAAGCTGGGCTGGTCCGACCCGACGTCGGACTACGTCTACACGCCCAAGAAGGGGCTGAACGAGGACATCGTCCGGGAGATCTCGCACCAGAAGAGCGAGTCCGAGTGGATGACGAAGTTCCGCCTCAACGCCCTGAAGCGGTTCGAGCGCAAGCCGATGCTCGAGTGGTTCGCCAAGAACATGCCCCACATCGACTTCGACGACATCTACTACTACCTCAAGCCCACCGAGGGGCAGGTCGCCGATTGGGACATGCTCCCGGAGGAGATGAAGGAGACCTACGAGAAGCTCGGCATCCCCGAGGCCGAGCGCAAGTTCCTCGCCGGCGTCACCGCGCAGTACGAGTGTCTCCGGGGGTCGACCCTCGTGTGGACGACCGAGGGCATGCGTCCGATCAAGACGCTGCTCCCCGGCGACGAGGTCTTCTCGCTCGACGAGGGCACCAAGGAGATCGTGCGAGCACGCGTGTCAGGTGCCGCGTGCTCGGGCGAGAAGGAAGTCTTCGAGCTCCGGGCCCGCGGGCGCGTCATCGGAGCGTCGGGCAACCACCCATTCCTCGTGTTGCGCGACGAGCGGAAGCCCGGGCGTCAGCGTCGGCGATACGCGCCACGTTGGGCACCGGTGGAGGAGATCGAGGTTGGCGACTACGTCGCGATCGCCGTTGACACTCCCGAGTTCGGCGAGAGCCACGTCTTGCTCGCTCCCGACGAGCGACCGGAGTCCGACTCGCTACCGCTCGAGAGTACTGATGAGCTGATGTGGTGGTTCGGTGTCTACCTCGGGGATGGTTTCCTCGAGCACAGCGGCCCGTACACAGTGGTCCAGATCGCCGTCGATGCAACAGACGTGATCCTGGTCCACGAGATCATTCGCGTGGCACGCGCCCAGTTCGGTATCGACTTCGAGCTTGCACCAGACGGCTCTCGATTGACGGGTGTCGGCACGGCCGTGCTCGCTGACTTCCTCGAGCTCAACGGCTTCGGAGGTGGATCCCTGTCGAAGCGCGTTCCCGATTGGGTCTTTGCGCTGCCTCCGTCGCAGAGGCTGTCCTTCGTCGCCGGTTACGTCGATTCCGACGGCGATGTCCGAGAGCACGCGAGCAACCACGACATCTCGATCACGAGTGCCAACGAGGCACTTCTCGGCGATGTGAAGCAGCTCTTGCAGCTCAGCGGACTCGGGAGCGGGTCCATCAACCGCTTCAAGAGCCGGCATGTCACGGACCGCGAGCGACTCCGTCGTGGCTACCGCATCCGCCTCAGTGGTCGGCTCGATTGCCTCCCTTGCCGTTCACCGCGACAACTGGAGCGAATGAACCGCCGGAAGTACGTGCACGCGTACCGCTCGGCGAAGGGGACGACGTTCCGCGCTCACACCAGTGAGATGCTCGGATTCGCCCGGGTGGAGAGCATCGACTCGGTCGGTGTCGAGCCCGTGTACGACATCGAGGTCATGGGCCGCCACAACTTCGTGGCCGAAGGCTTCGTGGTGCACAACTCTGAAGTCGTCTACCACAAGAACCGGGAAGACCTGGAGAAGATGGGAGTCCTCTTCTCCGACATGGATACGGCCGTCCGCGAGTACCCGGAGATCGTGCAGCAGTACTTCGGCACCGTGATCCCGCCGGGCGACAACAAGTTCGCCGCCCTCAACTCGGCCGTGTGGTCGGGCGGGTCCTTCGTGTACGTGCCCGCGGGTGTGCACGTCGAGATGCCGCTGCAGGCGTACTTCCGGATCAACGCGGAGAACGCGGGGCAGTTCGAGCGCACCCTGATCATCGCCGAGGAGGGCGCGTCGGTGCACTACGTCGAGGGTTGCTCGGCGCCGGTGTACTCGACTGACTCGCTGCACTCGGCGGTGGTCGAGCTCATCGCCAAGCCGGGAGCGCGCATCCGCTACACGACCATCCAGAACTGGTCGCCGAACGTCTACAACCTCGTCACCAAGCGCGCCCGGGCCGAGACCGAGGCCACGGTCGAGTGGATCGACGGCAACCTCGGATCGAAGCTCACGATGAAGTACCCCGCGGTGGTGATGGTCGGCCCGAAGGCGCACGGTGAGGTGCTGTCGATCGCGTACGCGGGTCCGGGCCAGCACCAGGACGCCGGCGCCAAGATGACCCACGCGGCACCCGAGACCACGTCGATCATCGACTCGAAGTCGATCGCCAAGGACGGCGGGCGCACGAGCTATCGCGGGTTGGTGAAGGTGGAAGAGGGCGCGCACCACTCGAGGAGTCACGTGCGCTGCGACGCGCTCATCCTCGACGACCACAGCCGGTCCGACACGTGGCCGCGCATGGAGGTCGACGAGAAGGACGCGCGCATCGGTCACGAGGCGACGGTCTCGAAGGTGGGTGACGACCAGATCTTCTACTTGATGAGCCGCGGCCTCAGCGAGCAACAGGCCACCGCGATGATCGTGAACGGCTTCATCGAGCCGATCACGAAGACGCTGCCGATGGAGTACGCCGTCGAGCTCTCGCGCCTCATCGAGCTCAACATGGAGGGCGCGGTTGGCTGAGGCGAGGATCAGCGGTGCGTGTCGCACGCGCCGCCCGAGCCTCCGAGATCGCGAGCGCGAGTGAACGCCTTCACGCCCGACGCGTCGCGCGCGCTTCCAGGTCCCGCTTGGCTCGCCGAGCGGCGGCTCGCGGCTGCCGCGCAGCTCGACGACCTCACGTGGCCGACGACCGACGAGGAGATCTGGCGCTACAGCCGGGTCGACGACCTCGACCTCGACCGGTTCCGCCCCGTGCCCCCCGAGCAGCTCGGGCGGCCCGGCGACGAGCCCGCACCCGGTGGGGGCCCGATCGCGGCGGAAGCGGGCGAGCGCTCGGGTCTCGTCGTCGTGCGGAACGGGCGGGTCGTGCACCACTCACTCGACGCCGATCTCGAGGCGAAGGGCGTGCGCGTCTGCGGGCTCGCAACGTGCGAGCGCGAGGAAGTCGACGGCCTGTTGGGGGCGTGTTCCGACGCGTCGCCCGACGCGTTCACCGTTTTGCACGACGCGTTCCTCGCCGGTGGCGCGGTCGTGAAGGTGCCGCCCGGTGTCGTCGTCGAGCAACCCATCGTCGTGCTGCACTGGTCGGAGGGCGACGGACTCGCCAGCTTTCCTCACACCCTGGTCGTGGCCGGAGAGTCTGCCGAGGTCACCGTGTTCGACCGCTTCGGCTCGGATGGCGCCCACGACCGCGCCGACTCGGGTCACCTCGTCGATGCCGTGGTCGAGCTCGTCGTCGGTGACGGCTCGAACGTGCGTTACGTATCGGTGCAGGAGCACGGTCCGCACACGTGGCAGATCGCGCTGCAGCGCGCGCACGTGGGTCGCGACGCGACGTTGCGCTCGTCGGCCGTCGCCCTCGGTGGGTACTACGCGCGGTTGCGGAGCGAATCGCGACTCGGCGGCGAGGGCGGCGAGAGCGACCTCACCGCCGTCTACTTCGGTGACGGCACCCAGATGCTCGACTTCCGCACGCTCCAGGACCACCACGCGCCCCGCACCCGCAGCGACCTGCTCTTCAAGGGGGCCGTCGAGGACCACGCCCACTCCGTGTACTCGGGCCTGATCCGCATCCGTCCCGGCGCGCAGCACGCCAGCGCGTTCCAGACCAACCGGAACCTCGTGCTCACCGAGGGCGCCGAGGCGATGTCGGTGCCGAACCTGGAGATCGAGACCGACGATGTGCGCTGTTCGCACGCGAGCGCGGTCGGCCCCATCGACGACGACCAGCTCTACTACCTCGCCACCCGCGGCGTGCCCCCCGAGGAGGCCGAGCGGCTCATCGTGCTCGGGTTCTTCGACGACGTGTTCGAGCGGCTACCCCTCCCTTCGCTCGTCACGCCGCTGCGCCGGAGTGTCATCGAGAAGATCGAGCACCGCGACCCGATCGCGAGAGCCAGTGCCTGAGGTTCGCGTGTGTGCGGTCGAGGACGTGAAGCCCGGGTCGCACCGGCGCTTCGACGTCGACGGGGTGGCGGTGTGCGTCGTGCGCATCGACGACGACTGGTACGCGATCAACGATCGCTGCTCGCACGCCGACTTCTCGCTCTGCGAAGGCGACCTCTGGGATGACGAGCGCGAGATCGAGTGCCCGAAGCACGGGTCGACGTTCTCCCTCGAGACCGGCGAACCGCAGAGCCTGCCCGCCACCAAGCCGGTGCCCGTCTACACGGTGCGCGTCGAGGGCGACGACGTGGTCGTGTGCCTCCCATGATCGTTTCGGCCATGATCGTCTTGGCGTCGCACACCCACCGAGTCTGCGGGTTCTCCGACGCCAGAGCGGGTGCGCGATGAGCGTCCTGCGGATCGAGGGGTTGCGGGCGTCGGTGGGGGGGCACGAGATCCTGCGCGGGGTCGATCTCGAGGTGGCGTCGGGAGAGGTGCACGCGCTGATGGGGCCCAACGGCTCCGGCAAGTCGACGCTGTCGCATGTGATCATGGGCCGCGGCGACTACGAGGTCGACGGCGGATCGATCACACTCGACGGCGAGGAGCTGCTCGGTCTCGCGACACACCAGCGCGCCGCGCTCGGCTTGTTCCTCGCGTTGCAGTACCCGGTGGAGGTTCCCGGCGTCCGGCTCGGTGACCTGCTCTCGGCCGCGCTCGACGGCCAGGGGCGCGCTGCGAACGGCGACCTCGCCCGGACCATCCACGACGAAGCCGCGCGTCTCGGTGTCGCGCGCCAGTTCCTCGAGCGGGGCGTGAACGTCGAGTTCTCGGGCGGGGAGCAGAAGCGCGCCGAGACGCTGCAGCTCGCGGTCCTCGAGCCGAAGTTCGCGGTGCTCGACGAGATCGACAGCGGCCTCGACGTGGACGCGCTGCGTGACGTCGCTCGACGCATCGAGGCGATGACGGCCGAGCGCAACCTCGGCGTGCTCGCCATCACGCACTATGCCCGCCTCCTCCGCGAGCTGCGGGCCGACCGGGTGCACGTGCTCATGGGCGGCCGAGTGGTCGCGAACGGCGGCCCCGAGCTCGCTGACCGCCTCGAGGCGGTGGGCTACGAAGGCCTCGCGACCGAGCTCGGCGTGGAGAGCCCCGTGGCCGAAGCCGCGGTGCGCGAGCCGGACCCGTTCGACGACCCGGGCTTCTGACGACCCGACTCGGTCAGGTGATCTCGACGGGGGTGCCGAGCGGCAACGTCGACAGGCGCTCGATCGCGTCGTTGGTGACGCGCACGCAGCCGTGCGACACGTCCTTGCCCATGTCGCCCGGGTTGTTGTCACCGTGGATCGCGATCTGGCCGTCGCCGCCGCCGAACTCGGTGAGCACGTCGGAGTGACCGCTGAGGCCGAGCGCGAACACGCCGTAGCCGAGGTTCGGAGTCTTGTGCAGGTCGACCGGATCCGTGATGTAGAAGGTTCCCGTGGGGGTGGGGTACTGCTGTGTCCCGATCGCCACGTCGGTCTCGAAGTCGATCGCGCCGTTGTGGAAGAGCCACAGATGGTGGTCGGCGAGGCTCACACGGATCTGCCACTCCAGGGGGTTCGACACGTCGACGTCGGACATCTTCACCCAACCGGTGGAGTCGTTGGGTCGCGTCGGCAGGTACACGTGCAACCAGTCCTGCCACTGGTCGAACGCGAGCAAGGTGCGCGGCAAGAGGTAGTCGGTCTTCTGCGAGAGCGTCGCGGTCGGCGCAGCGTTCGGGTCGGGCGCGGGGTACACCTGGATGTCGCCGCCTTTCGTGGCCGCGGCGCGGAACGGCACCCTGCCGTAGTCGGCGAACACGTTCGGAGCCGCAACCGGTCGTGCTTTCGCCGCGGTGGTGGCCGTGGGCCGGGCCTCTGTGGCGGAACCGCGGCCGCTGCTGCCGCTGGTGAAGACGACCGCGCCGGCTCCTGCGACCACGAGCACGAGTGCGACGACACCGGCGATGGCCCAGCTGCGCATCCGGCGGCGGTGGCGTAGCTCCGCTCGCGTCCGCACCTGCTGTTCGGTCATCCGCCCGGCAGCTTACCGACGGGTCGGTTCAGCCCGACCCGCCTCCCGTCGGCGCGGGGTCCTCGAGCATCTGTTCGAGGGTCTCGACCTCGAGGAGCAGGAGCCGCAGGTCGAGGAGGACGTCGACCACCTCGGCGCTGGCCACGAGATCCCGGCCGCGGAAGCGTTCGAGCGCCTCGTCGACCACCTGGGTGAGCTCCTGCTGGTTCATGGGCACGACCTCCGTGGGTGCCAACCTAGCGGGTGCCGGTTTCCTTCCGGGTGCAGGTATGTTTCGCGCCGATTTCGGCCTCGGCGAGCCGGCTCGCGCCCCGGGAGCCCCGCCGAACCACGGTGGCCGGTGCGGACGGTCAGGCCTCCGCCTCGTCGAGGCCCTGCTGGAGCGTGTTCCACGCCAGGGTGGCGCACTTGATGCGTACCGGGAACTTCACGACGCCCTGGAGCGCCTCGAGGTCGCCGAGCCGCACACCCTCGAGGTCGGCGCGCAGGTCCTCGCCGTCGGCCTCGCCCTCGAGCTTGGACTCGTGGATCGACATGAGGGCTTTGAACGCCCGGATCAACTGGCGGGCCTCGGCGACCGACTTGCCCTTGACTGCGGCCGACATCATCGACGTCGATGCTTGGCTGATCGAGCAGCCTTGCCCGCCGATCTTGACGTCGCGCACGGTGTCGCCGTCGACGTCGAGATAGACGACGACCTCGTCGCCACACAGCGGGTTGAAGCCCTCGGCCTTGTGCGCGGGCGGAACCGGCAGCTCGCCGCGGTTCCGCGGCGCGCGGTAGTGGTCGAGGATGATCTCGCGGTACAGGTCTTCGAGGCCGGGCATCGGGTCTCCTTGAACGGCCCTGGTCAGATGGCGAAAAACTTCTCGGCGCGTCCGAGCGCGTCGACGAGGGCGTCGGCGTCGGCTTCGTCGTTGTAAAGGTAGAGCGACGCGCGGGCGGTGGCGGGCACTCCGAGCACGCGCATCAGCGGCTTGGCGCAGTGGTGGCTGGCGCGCACGCACACGCCGTCGCTGTCGAGCACCTGCGAGATGTCGTGGGCGTGGATGCCTTCGAACGTGAACGAGATGATGCCGCCGCGTGCGTCGAGGTCGGTGGGGCCCTGGACGGTGATGCGGTCGCCGAACCGTTCG
>DASPTH010000390.1:0-20542 GCA_035623515.1 Acidimicrobiia bacterium | reverse complement strand
CGTACCCGGCCATCACGTCGAGGAGCGCGCCGGCGTCGGCGACCGTGCGCGTGATCGGACCGTCGTGCGAGAACATGCTCTGCGGGTGCGGCGCCCGGGAGATCCGCCCGCGCTGTGGTTTCAGGCCGAAGGTGCCGCACCACGACGACGGGTTGCGGATCGACCCGCCACCGTCGGACCCGTGCGATGCCGGGCACAGGCCCGCCACGAGCGCCGCAGCCGCGCCACCGGACGAGCCGCCGCAGTTGAGCTCGGGGTTCCAGGGGTTGCGCCCGGGTGGGTAGCCGGGGGGCTCGCTGATGTTGAGCGGACCGAACTCGGGCACGACGGTCTTCCCGAGGAACACGAATCCCGCGGCGCGCAGCTTGGCGACGACCTCGTCGTCGCGCTCGGGCACGCGGTCGCGCCACTCGGCGGTGCCGTGCGTGCTCACGATGCCGGCGGTGTCGGCGAGATCCTTGATCGAGATCGGCACGCCGAGGAAGCGCGGGGCGTCGCCGCCGGCTGCCCGCCGGTCGTCGGCCGCGGCGGCCGCCGCCCGCGCGCGGTCCGAGGCGACGGTGATGTACGAGTTGAGCACCGGGTTCAGGCGCTCGATCCGGGCGAGATAGCACTCGACGAGCTCGCGCGACGACACCTCGCCCCGTGCGAGCATGTCGGCTTGCTCGAGCGCCGAGCTGAACGCGAGGTCGGACGGGTCCATGGCACCCCCAGGTGACGGACGACCGGAAGTTAGTTACCGTTCACGCCCGCGGCAAGGAGAGCACCCGTGGAGCTGACCACCGTTCTCTACGACATCGCCGACCGCGTGGCGACGATCACGCTCAACCGTCCCGACGCGCGCAACGCCGCCACCTTCGAGATGGAGGAGGAGCTCGTCGACTGCTTCGCGAACGCCGACGCCGATCCCGACGTCGGCGCGATCGTCCTCACGGGCGCGGGCAAGGGCTTCTGCGCCGGCGACGACGTGGCCAAGGCGTGGGGCGACCCGCGCATGGCGGCGACGCTCGCCGAGCTCGCGGGCCCTGACCCTCCGGTGACGCCCCTCGTGCGCGCCATGCTCGACTGCGGCACACCCACCATCGCCGCGGTGAACGGCGCCGCCGTCGGCATCGGCATGGACCTCGCCCTGCTCTGCGACCTGCGGATCGCGTCGGAGCACGCGCGCTTCGCGCAACTGTTCGTGAAGCTCGGACTCGTGTGCGACGTCACGGGGCTGTGGCTGCTGCCCCAGGTCGTCGGGCGCGCCCGTGCCGCCGAGCTGCTCCTCACCGGCGACGTGATCGACGCTGCCGAGGCGGAGCGCATCGGACTGGTGAGCTCGGTGGTCCCGGCCGCCGAGCTGCTCGGCGCCGCGCACGCGCTGGCAGCCCGGATCGCGGCCAACCCGCCGCTCGCGGTGGGCGCGATCAAGGAAGGACTGCGACGAGCGGCCGGGCGCACGTCCGACGACCTTCCCGACCTCGCGCGCTTCGTCGGCCACAGCCTGGCCCGCCTGTTCGCCACGGACGACCACCAGGAGGCGGCGCGCGCGTTCCTCGAACGGCGCGAGCCGCGCTTCACGGGTCGTTGAGCGCACCTCACGCCCCGGTCAGGTACGCCGATTCGAGGTCACCCACCTGGTCGCGCAACTCGTCGGCCGTGCCGGTCAGCACGACCGCTCCGTGGCGGAGCACGACGATGCGGTCGGCGACGTCGAGCGCGTCCGCGGCGTGTTGCTCCACGAGCAGCACCCCGACGCCTCGGTCGGCCGCGGCGCGCACCGCCAGGAGGAGCCGGCGCACCACGAGCGGCGCGAGACCGAGCGACAGCTCGTCCACCAGGAGCAGCCGCGGGTTCGACGCGAGGGCTCGCGCGAGCGTGAGCATCTGCTGCTCGCCGCCGGAGAGCAGCCCGGCCCGGCGGCGGAGCAGCGGTTCGAGCTCTGGAAACAGCTCGAGCGCCACCCGCCGGTCGCCGCGGCTGAGGGCGAGGTTCGCCGCGGTGCTCAACGACGCGATGACCGCGCGCTCCTCGGGAACGAAGCCGAGCCCGCGCCGGGCCAGGCGCTGGAGCGGCATCCCGGCCTCGGCGCCGAGCACTCGCACGTCGCCACGGAGCGGAGCGAGCTCCCCGGCGAGTGTGAGGAGGGTCGTCGTCTTGCCGGCCCCATTCGGCCCGAGCAGCGCGACGACCTCACCCGCGGCCACGGTCAGCTCGAGGTCGCGCACGGCCGCGAGGTCGCCGTAGCCCGCCCACAGGCCGTGGACCTCCACCACGGGTTCGGCCGGAGCGGTGGCAGGCGCCGCGGCGGCGTCCGGTTCCGGTCGCACCCGCGGCACCCGAGTGCCCGCGGGTTCCCCCAGGTAGGCGGCGACCACCTTCGGGTCGTGGCGGATCTGCTCGGGCGGGCCCGTCGCCAGGTGCACACCCTCGTCGAGCACCGTCACGCGGTCGCAGATGCGCAGCACCAAGCCGACGTCGTGCTCGACCATGAGCACGGCGAGCCCCCACTCGTCGGCGAGGTGACGGACGAGGCGCCCGAGCTCTGCGGTCTCCTGGTCGCCGAGCCCGGCCGCGGGTTCGTCGAGCAGGAGCACCGACGGCCCGGCGGCGACGGCGCGCGCGATCGCGACGAGACGACGGCGGCCGTACGGCAGCTCGTCGGGACGGCGGCCGAGGTCGTCGACGAGCCCGAACTCGCGGACGGCGGCGACGGCCGCGGGCGAGAGCTGGTCGTGGCCGGGCCACACCAGCCCGACGAGGTACGCGAGCGGGTCCCGGCGGTCGGACGCGGCGCGCAAGTTCTCGTAGACGGTCATGCTCTCGAACAGCTCGAGACTCTGGAACGAGCGACCGAGCCCGGCTCGTGCTCGTCGCCGCGCCGACCACTTGCTGACGTCGCGGCCGTCGAGCACCACGTGGCCGCGCGCCTTCACGAAGCCGGTGACCGCGTCGATGAGCGTGGTCTTGCCGGCGCCGTTCGGTCCGATGAGCCCGACGACCTCACCGGGGCGCAGCACCATCGACACGTCGGTGACCGCCTGGACGCCGCCGAACTGCACCGAGACGTCGTGCACGTCGAGCGTCATGGAGGCGACGCGCGCAACCTCGTCGCCGGCGATCACGGGCGGGACGCGCGCCCGCGGCGGCCGGCGGCGCGCCAGGAGCCGCCTCGGCGCCCGCAGGCTCGCGAGGCCATTGGGCAGGACGACGAGCACGACGATGAGCAGGACCCCGAGCGCGATCTGCACGGTCTGGTCGTCGTTCAGCAGATCGCCGGACAGCGTGGCGACGATGTTGCCCGGCGCGAGCGCGGCGCCCAGCAGCGCGCCCATCACGTAGCCGATCCCGCCGATCACGGCGTCGACGACCACGAAGATCGACTGGAAGACCGAGAACGTCGGGTAGAAGACGACAGTCGGCCGCTGGAAGGCGATGAGGACCCCTCCGACGGCCGCGATGGCGGCCGAGAGCCCGAACGCGTACAGCTTCGCGCCGAACACGCTGATGCCGAGCGCAGCCGCGGCGCGCTCGTTGGTGCGTACCGCGACCAGGCGGCGCCCGGCGCGACTCCGGCGCAGGTTGGCGACGAGCAGCGCGAGGACACAGAACACCACGAACGCGAACGCGGCGTAGCGCTCCGGGTACCGGACCGCGTCGAGGCTCACACCGAAGAGGGTGGGGGTGCCGATGTCGATGCCGAGGAAGCCGCCGCTGCGCACCGGGTGGTCCAGGATCTGCGACTCGATCACCAGGGCCAGGCCGAGGGTCGCCACCGCGAGGTTCACGCCGCGCGTGCGCAGCGCGGGCAGACCGACGAGCACGCCCACGGGCACCGCGCCGAGCACACCGGCGATCGCGGCCACACCGAACGAGAAGCCCGCGTCGGCGACGAGCTTCGCGGCGATCCACGCCCCCATCCCGGCGAGCGCGTACTGCGCCAGCGAGAGCTGCCCCGCGTAACCGGTGACCACCACCAGCGAGAGCGCGATCACCGCGATCGCGGAGGTGCTCGTGACCGCCGCGAGCATGTCGTTCGTGAGGACGAACACGACGAGCAGGACGGCGGCGAGCGCACTCGGGAGCACCAACCACCAGCGCACCCGCCCGGTCCCCACCTCGGGCGGGCGCTCGACGCCTTCACCTCGCAGCGGCAGCGCGCGGCCACGGATCACCAGCACGAGGATGATGACGACGAACGGCACCGACGCCGCGTACCCCGAGAAATCGAAGGTGGGCCACCGCACCTGTGCGTAGGCGATCTCCGACTGCAGGATGCCGATCAGCAACCCGCCCGCGAGCGTGAGCCAGAACGACTTGAAGCTCCCGACGAGCGCGGCCGCGAGCGCGGGCACGATGAGGAGCGTGAGCGTGATCACCTGGAGCCCGCTCAGGTTCACGATGAGCACCGCCGCGAGCACCCCGAGCATCGTCCCCACGGCCCAGTTCACCGCCGCGATCACGTCGGGCGAGATGCCCTGTGCCGCGGTCGCGCGGCGGCTCTCCGCCACTGCCGTCGTTGCGTAGCCGAAGCGCGAGTGGCGGTACACGACCGTCAACACGATCGTCAACGCCACGCCGACGACCAGGAGGACGATGCGGTCTCGCCCGATGCTGATGTCGGGGAGCACCTCGACGGGAGTCGGCTCGATCAGCTTCGTGACGATGCGGATGTTCGTCCCGTACCGGTTCAACGCGAACGCATAGAACGCGGTGAAGAGCCCGAGCGTGGCGATGAGGCGCGACAGCGCGGGCGCGTGCCGGAGTGGTCGCATGATGACGAAGTGGACGGCGACCCCGACGGCGGCGCCAAGGAGCAACGCGAGCGCGAGCGCGAGCCACGTCGCCGTACCCGACTCGCGCGCGTCGTAGAAGTAGAACGCGCCGACCATCCCGATGGCGCCGTTCGCGAAGTTCACGACGCCGGACCCGCGGTAGACGAGTACGATGCCCTGCGCGGCGAGGCCGTAGCACGCGCCGGCACCGAGGCCGAGAACGGCGAACCGCAGGAACTCGTTCACCCGCTGCGGCCCGCTCCGGAGCTACGGCCGCGTCACCCGGCCGGACACTCCGCACCGGTGTACGCGTCGATCCAGTTCTTGCTCTGGACCGCGAAGTCGGTCTTGTTCAGCTTCGTCACCTTGATACACACCTGCGGCACGCGTGGCGCGAGCGCGATCGCGGTCCCGGCCTTGGTGAAGTCGACGATGGGCATGATGGACCCGAGGTCGAGGTCGGTAACGGTTGGGATCTTCGCGTACAGCGTCGGACCGTCGAGCGGAGTCATGCCCTTCGCCAGGTTCGCCACCGCCATCACCGCCGCGTAGCTCACGATCTCCTGCCCGACCGGGTTCTTGTACCCGGCCGCCTTCATGTCGGCGAGGAACTGCTTGTTGCGCCGGTCGTAGCTGATGGCACCGTAGAAGTCGAGCTTCTGGCCCTTGATCGCCTTGAGCACGGCGGCGGCGTCGGTGGTGATCAGCGCGAACTTCACCCCGGTCTTGCCCGACGCGATGTACGACTGGATGAAGTTGATCGCGTCCTGACCGGTGATGGCGAGCACGATGCCGTCGGTGCCGTTGGCGGTCGCGGCCTCCACGTAGCTGGCGAGGTCGGGCGCGCCGGCGGGGATCGCCACCTTGTTCTGGACCTGGAGGTTGTACCGCTTGAGTGCCATGTCGACGAGCGTGGGGATGATCGCGCCCTGCGGCAGATCGATGTATCCGACCGAGATCTTCTTCGCGCCCGCGTCGGCAAGCGCCTCCGCGAGACCGCCCGGCGTGGACACCAGGCCGCCGGAGAGCGGGAACGACGCCGGGCTGACGAAGTCGGACGCGTCGGCCGCGTTGTTCCCGACCGACGGGATCTGCGCCGCTTGGATCACCGGGAGGTATTTCCCCGCCTGCACCGTCTGCGACCCCACGACCGCGAGGTACTTGCCGTCCACCGCCTGCTGGCCGCACGCCGTCGCGGTGTTCGGGTCGTTCTTCGTGTCGCAGACGGTGAGGGTGACCGGGTGGCCGTCGATGCCGTCCTTCTTGTCCAGGGCCTTCACCGCGGCCTTCGCACCGTTCGGCAGCTCGGGGGTCGTGACCCCGCTCGACAGCTCGGTGATCAGCATCAGCTTCACCGGCGTTCCGGTGGGCTTCGCGACCGCGGGGCCACCTCCGACCACCGCGAGCGCGGTAGCCGCCGCGAGTGCGAGTGCGACCGAGCGGACGAGCTTGTGCGTGCGCTGCTTGCGCATGGCCACCCCCCAGAACCAGGCCTCTGCCGGACGTTAATTTGCGTTCACACGAGGGTCAAGGCACCCCCCGACCGTGGAGTGGTGAAGTGACTGCCGTGACGTCCGCGAGCGCGCTGGAAACCGACGTTCGCGAGACCGCGCGCCGGCTCGCCGAAGCCGGGAGCGGCGAGCGGGCGGGCGCGTTCCATCTCGGGTGGTGGAGCGAACGGATGCTCGAGTGGGCGATGTCGCACCCCGAGTTCAAGACACAGCTCTTCCGCCTGGTCGACGTGTTACCCGCCTGTCGTGACGACGCGGACGTCCTCCGGCATCTCGACGAGTACTTCGAGGGCGTCGCCGTGCCGCGCGCGCTCGAGCTCGGCATCGACGCCGCCGAGCACGTCCCGCTCGGGGCCACGATCACTGCCGCGGTGGCGCGGCGCAGCGTCCTCCGGATGGCCCGTCAGTTCATCGCCGGCGCGACGCCGGCCCGCGCCCGCCCGCGGCTGGCCCGCCTCTGGGAGCACGGCGAAGCGACCACGGTCGACCTCCTCGGTGAGAAGGTCGTCGCCGACCGGGAGGCCGACCGGTACGCGGGCCGGCTGATCGAGCTGGTGGACGTCCTCGCGGACGCCGCCGACCGGTGGCCGCATCGGGCGGTGCTCGAGCGCGATCCGTGGGGCGCGCTCCCCCGGGTGAACGTGTCCGTGAAGCCGACCGCGCTGTCGCCGCGCTTCCATCCGCTCACCGCCGACGAAGGCTTGCGCGACGCTCGGCGACGGTTGGAGCCGGTGCTCGACATCGCGCGCACGCGCGGCGCGACCGTCCATCTCGACACCGAACACGACGACGTCAAGGACTTGACGCTCGAGCTGGCGAGACGGGTCGGCGGCGAGTACCCCGACGTGGCCCTCGGGTGCGTCGTCCAGGCCTACCGGCGCGATTCGTTCGACGATCTGCGCGGTCTCGTCGCGTGGTCCGCCGGGTCGCGCGAGCTCCCGCTGCAGGTGCGCCTGGTCAAAGGCGCGTACTGGGACCAGGAGCGGATCGTCGCCGGCGCGGCCGGCTGGCCCGTGCCGGTGTTCGAGCACAAGGACGACACCGACGCCAACTACGAGCGGTGCACACGGTTCCTCGTCGACCACGCGGGCGACGTCCGCCCCGCGATCGCTTCGCACAACCTCCGGAGCCTCGCGTACGCGATCTCGTACGCGCGGCACGCCGGAAGCGACGACGGCGCGCTCGAGTTCCAGCTGCTCTACGGGATGGCGGAGCCGGTGCACACCGCGTTGGTGGGCATGGGGCGACGCGTGCGCGTCTACACACCGATCGGCGAGCTCGTCCCGGGCATGGGCTACCTCGTGCGCCGCCTCCTCGAGAACACGTCGAACGAAGGCTTCGTCCGCCAGTCGTTCGCCGAGGGTCGCGCGCTCGACGAGCTCGTGGCGGCGCCGCGTCTCAACGTGCACGACGCGCTCGCGTCGGCGCCACCGGAGCCGGCCACCGTTGCCGCCACCGACCCCGACGCACCCGCGGCGTTCCGCAACGAGCCGCACGCGGAGCTCCGCCGTCCGACGCCGCGTGCCCGGGCCGCCGCCGTCGTGCAGTCGGCGGCCGGCTGGGCGACGATGGCGGCGCCGGTGATCGTCGACGGTCACGTGCGGCGGACGGCTCGGGAGATCGAGTCGGTCGACCCGGGCGTCCCGCACCGCGTCGTGTGCCGGAGCGGCGCCGCGACCGCCGCCGATGCCGACGAGGCGATCGATCGCGCGGTGCACGCGTGGCCGGCCTGGCGCGACGCCGGCTGGCGCGAGCGCGCTGCCGTCTTGTTCCGGACCGCGGCGATCCTGCGCGACCGGCGCGCCGGGCTCACCGCGCTCGAGGTGTTCGAGGCGGGCAAGCCGATCGCGGAAGCCGACGCCGACGTGTGCGAGGCGATCGACTTCTGCGAGTACTACGGGCGCCACGCCCTGCGGCTCGGCGCCGGCATCGCCGTCGAGCAGGCACCCGGCGAGCGCAACACCTACGGCTACCAGCCACGCGGCCTCGGTGTGGTGATCTCGCCGTGGAACTTCCCCCTGGCCATCCCGGCCGGCATGGTCACCGCCGCGCTCGTCACGGGCAACTGCGTGCTGTTCAAGCCCGCGGAGCAGACCCCGGGCGTCGCGCTGCGCCTCGTCGAAGCCCTTCGGGACGCGGGTCTGCCGCCGGGCGTGCTCGCCTTCCTGCCGGGCGTCGGTGAGGAGGTCGGCGCGCACCTGGTCGACCACCACGAGGTCGCCTTCGTCGTGTTCACGGGCTCGAAGCGCGTCGGCCTCACGATCGCCGAGCGCGCCGCGGTGCACCGTTCCGGGCAGCGCCACGTGAAACGCGTCGTGGCCGAGATGGGCGGGAAGAACGCGGTGATCGTCGACGACGACGCCGACCTCGACGTCGCCGTCCCGGCGATCGTGCACAGCGCGTTCGCGTACGCCGGCCAGAAGTGCTCCGCGGCGTCGCGAGCGGTCGTGCTCGGCCCCGTGTACGACGAGTTCGTGGCCCGGCTCGTGGGGGCAACCGAGGTCGTGCCGGTCGGCCACCCGTCCGAACTGCGGACGGTGTGCGGCCCGCTCATCGACGCCGACGCGCAGGCGCGCGTCCGCGACTACCGGGCGCTGGCCGCCAAGGAGGGTGACGTCGTCCTCGCGCGCGACGACCACCCCGACGAGGGTTGGTACGTGGGCCCGACGATCGCGCTCACCGACCAGCCGCAGAGCCGGATCGCGACCGAGGAGATCTTCGGGCCGCTGCTCACGGTGCTGCGCGCCGACGACTGGGACCACGCGCTCGCACTCGCCGACTCCACCGACTACGCGCTCACCGGAGGCGTGTTCTCGCGGTCGCCGACCCGCATCGCCCACGCGACGCGCACGATGCGCGCGGGAAACGTCTACGTGAACCGCGGCATCACCGGCGCGCTCGTCGGCCGCCAGCCGTTCGGCGGGTACGGCTTGTCGGGCGTCGGTTCGAAGGCCGGTGGGCCCGACTACCTGCTCCAGTTCGTCGAGCCCCGCGCCGCCACCGAGAACACCGTGCGCCAGGGCTTCGCCCCCGACGACTGAACCGAAGTTGCGTCACTCACCGACGCCATACGTCGCTCGCCGACGCAAGTTCGGGGGGGTGTGGTCGTCACAGGACGGTGGTGCCGTACATCTCGCCGAGCGGGTCCTTGATGAGCTCGAGCCGGGTGCCGTCGGGATCGCGGAAGTAGACGGAGGAGCCGCTGATCACCTGGTGGTCGATCCCGGCCGCCTCCAGCTTGGCGACGAGATGCTCCCAGCGATCCGGCTCGACCGAGATGGCGAGGTGGTGCAACCCGCCGAGGACTTCGGCGTAGTCGCCGAGGTCCAGGCCCGGGAAGTCGAAGAACGCCAGGCCGTTGCCGTTGCCGATGTCGAAGAAGAAGTGGTTCGAGCCCCGGTAGTCGCGGTTCTCGAACAGGTCGGTGAGCGGGAACTCGAGCAGGTCCTGGTAGAAGCGGATGGTCCGCTCGACGTCGGCGACGAGGATCGCCACGTGGTGCACACCGCGTGCGCTCGTCGCGGGCCGCGCGTCCGGCTCGAGGAGGTACGTTGCGCGCAGCCGCGCCCGTTGTCGCTCGATGGCGTCGAGGTCGATGTCGGCCATGTCGGTGCAGTCCGAGGGTGAGCGGGCGACGACCGCGTCGCGGAAGTCGAGCCGGTCGATCTCCGCCGTCACGTGGCCGTGAACCGCCGTTTAGCATACGTCGCCCATGGACTTCGCCGACACGCCAGCCGAAGCGGCGTTCCGGGCGGAGTGCCGGGAATGGCTCGCGGCGCACGCGACGCCGCGGGCACCGACCGCCGGCATCGACGTCACCGCGATCCTCGATCCCGACCTCGACGAGGAGGCCGGCATCGTCCGCGCCAAGGAGTGGCAGACGACCGCCGCGCGCGACGGCTGGGCGGCGGTGGCGTGGCCGCGCGAGTACGGCGGCCGCGGCGTCGACCTCGCGCTCGAGATCGTCTACCAGCAGGAGCGGTCGCGCTTCGACGTGCCCGACCACCTGTTCCGCATCGGCACCATGCTCGCCGGCCCGACGCTGATCGCCCACGCCACCGACGACCAGAAGCGGCGGTGGCTCCCGCCGCTCCTGCGCGGCGAGGAGATCTGGTGCCAACTGTTCAGCGAGCCGAGTGCGGGATCGGACCTCGCGTCGCTGCGGACGTCGGCCGCGCGCGACGGTGACACCTGGATCGTGAACGGGCAGAAGGTGTGGTCCTCGGGTGCGCACCACGCGCAACGAGGGATGCTCCTCGCGCGCACCGACCCGGAAGCGCCGAAGCACCAGGGCATCACGTACTTCGGGTTGGCGATGGACACGCCCGGCGTCGAGGTGCGGCCGCTCCGGCAGATCACCGGAGGCTCGCACTTCAACGAGGTGTTCCTCACCGACGTCCGCGTGCGCGACTGCGACCGGATCGGTGACGTCAACGCGGGATGGGGTGTCGCGCAGACGACCCTGCTGAACGAGCGCGCCGGGATCGTGCAGCTCGTCGGTGAGGGCGCGATCGCGCGGGGGCTCGCGGAGCTGGCGGTGCGGGCCGAGGCCGACGGCCGCCCCGGACGGTCGGACGCGCGTGTGCGCCAGGAGCTGGCCGCGGTCGCGGTGGACGAAGCCATCCTCCGCTACCTCGGCCTGCGCATCGTGACCGCGTTCTCCCGCGGCGAGCTCCCAGGCCCGGAGGCGTCGGTCGCCAAGCTCGCCATCGCGCGCCTCGTGCAGCGCGCCGCCGACGTTGCGCTCCGCCTCGGTGGCCCCGCCGCGCTGGCCGGCGCGCCCGAGCTGCGCGAGTGGGCGCTCGGCTTCCTCGTGGCGCCGTCGTTGCGAATCGCAGGAGGCTCGGACGAGATCCAGCGCAACATCATCGGTGAGCGCGTCCTCGGGCTCCCGAAGGAGCCGGCGCCCGGGTAGCGCGGCTCCGTGCCGATCGTCTCGATCCGGCCACCGGACGAGCCGCGGCTCGAGGCGTACGATCGCGCGCCATGGAGGATCGACTCACACCCGTCCTGTATCTCGAGATGACCGACGCCACGCCCGACGAGTACGCGCGCAGCCGCGTCGGTGACGTGCTCACGCTCCCGGGCGTGGAACGCGCCACGTGGTGGCGCAACGTCTACCGCGGGCGACCGGAGCAGTGGTTCGTCCTGCCGGAGTTCGACACGCTCGGCGTCTACGAGTGCGATCCGTCGTTCGTGTCGCCCTCGACGCCGGCCGGCATCACCGGCCACCACTTCGTCCGCACACCGCGGCCCGGGCAGGGGCGCCTCACGGGGAACCCGACGGTGTCGCTGTCGCTCGTGCTCATCAGCCCCACCAGCGAGGACGAGGCGCAAGCGCTGCGCGACTGGGGCGACTTCGTGCACCTCAACCACATCGTCGAAGCCGGTGTGCCCGGCTACACGATGATCACGCCCTACGAGAACGCAACGAAGGGCGACCCGCGCTTCATGCACTTCTACGAGTTCGACGACCCCGACGCGGAGACCACGTTCAAGCGCATGCGCCCGCTCGTCGAGGCGCGCCTCGGGCCGTGGGGCACGCCCGCGTGCAACGAGTGGGCGATGCACCCCGCCCTGCAGATCATGTACGTGAACTCGTTCTCGCTGGTCGGCGAGAAGACGCCCTAACGCGGCGCCGGCACGGTTCGGATCACCCGCACGACCTCGCGTTCGAGCACCTTCGGCACCGCGACGCCGAAGTCACTCTCGAGGCGACCACGCGCGACCACGTAGCTCGACACCGCCTCGTCGAGCGTGTGCGGCTCGACGCGTACGCCGATCGGCCGCAGGAGGTACACCGACATCTTGTGCAGCTCCGACGTCACCAGCGCGTCACGGCCGGCGAGACGCTTGCTCGCCAGCCAGAGCGTCCAGTCCCAGAAGTGCGCGTCGATGGCCGCCAGCGTGCGCGGCGCAGCCTCCCACGGCGGTTGCGCCTCGCACGCTTCCCGGAAGATCAGGTCGATCTTCGTGGGGCCGCGGGTGATCACCATGTAGCAGTACTCGTCGCTGCGCCGGTCCCACTGCTGGGCGATCGGGTCGAGCACGCTCACCGCGCCCGGCAGGTCGGCGGCCACCGCGCGGAAGGAATCGACGTCGACCACGAAGTCCCAGTCCGAGAGACGCGTGGCGCGGCCTTCGGCGCGCGAGCCCACGAGCGCCACCGATCGGACGTGCCGGTGGCCGAGGAGCACGGCACGAACGGCGGCGACGACGTCGGACGGACCCGATGTCACGGCGGCATGGTACGGCCGGCGCGCTTCTCAGTTGCGCGGGATCTGGCTCCACGGCAGGTCGCGCGTCGCGTCGGGCTCACGCGGCAGGCCGAGCACGCGCTCACCGAGGATGTTCCGCGAGATCTCGGTGGTGCCGCCACCAATGGTGCCGCCCCGCGTCGAGAGGAAGCCCTTCTGCAGGTCGACCTTGTCGTCGGGGCCGAGCGCGACCTCCCCGATCACCTCGGGGCGGCGCATCGAGTAGTCGGAGATCAGCATCCCCTCGGCGCCGAGCAGGTTGACGATGAACTCGAAGCACCGCTGCTGGTGCTCGCTCACCATGAGCCGGCCGAGAGAGCCTTCGGGCCCGGGTGTGCCGCCGGCGCGCTGCTGCTCCGCCCGCAGCATCGTGAGCCGCACCACCTCGCTCTCCACGTAGAGGCGGACGAGTCGGTCGCGCAGGACGGGATCGCGCGCCTCCGCATCGCGCGCGCGCCAGAGCCGCAACGCGTGGCGCACGACGCCACCTTCCTCACCCGACAGCTTGCCGACCCGCCCGAGCATCACCCGCTCGTTCATGAGCGTGGCGATCGCGACGTTCCAGCCGTCGCCGACCTCGCCGATGCGTTGGCGATCGGGTATCCGCACGTCGGTGAAGAAGATCTCGTTGAACTCGGCCTCGCCGGTCATCTGCCGCAAGGGACGGATCTCGACGCCCGGTGCGTGCATGTCGATGTAGAAGTAGGTGAGGCCACGGTGCTTCGGTGCGTCGGGGTCGGTGCGAACGAGCAGGAGCCCCCACCGAGCGACGTGCGCCATGCTCGTCCACACCTTCTGGCCGTTCAGCACCCACTCGTCGCCGTCGCGGACCGCCGACGTCGCGAGCGACGCCACGTCGGACCCCGCACCGGGTTCGCTGAACATCTGGCACCAGATCTCCTCACACGTGAACGTGGGGCGGAGCAGCCGCTGTTGCTGCTCGTCGGTGCCGAAGGCGACGAGCGTCGGCCCCGCCATCCCCACACCCATCATGTTGAGGAGCAGGTTCTGCGGGGCCTTCGCCGCGACGAGGCGCTCGTCGACGAGGTCCTGGAAGCCGGGATCGAGACCGAGGCCGCCCTTGCCCTCGGGGAAGTGGATCCACGCGAGACCGAGGTCGAACTGCGCGCCCCAGAACTCCGACTCCGGCTCACCGAGGTGGTGCGTGAGGAGGTCCTCGGTACGCGCTGCGACCTGCTCGGCGGTCAGCGCCATCGCCCGGACGTTAACGTGCGCTCACAAGCCCGGCAACCACCGACCCGGACCGGGGATTGGGAGAACCCATGGACGCGGACCTGGCCTTCCTGAGCGCCCGGGAGCAGGCAGAGCTGATCCGTCGCGGCGACGTGTCGCCGTCGGAGCTCGTCGACGGCTACTTGGAGCGCATCGACGCGCTCGACGGCAGGCTCCACTCGTACCTCACCGTCGCGGCGGACTTCGCACGCGCGGCCGCGCAGGACGCGGAGCAGCGCATCGCGCGCGCCGACGTCGACGGCACACCCTTCCTCGGCGTGCCGATCTCGATCAAGGACCTCGCCGACACCGCGGGGATCCGGACGACGCACGGCACCGCCACCTACGCGGACCGGGTCCCCGACGTCGACGACGAGGTGGTGGCGCGGATCAAGCGCGCCGGGTTCTTGATCCTCGGCAAGACGAACACACCCGAGTTCGGGTCGCGGTCCACCACCGAGAGCCCGGGTTACCCCACGGCACGCAACCCGTGGGACACCGACCGCACGCCCGGCGGGTCGTCGGGCGGCGCCGGCGCCGCACTCGCGGCCGGCCTGTGCCCGATCGCCCACGGATCCGACGGTGGCGGCTCGATCCGCATCCCCGCGGCGTGGTGCGGCCTCGTGGGCCTGAAGCCGTCGCGCGGCCGGGTGTCGTGGTCACCGGGGCCGCAGAGCGCGAACGCCACGAACGGCCCGCTCGCGCGCACGGTCGCCGATGCCGCCGCCTTCCTCGACGCGGTCGCCGGGTACGCGACGGGCGACTTCTGGTGGGCGCCGCCTCCGTCCCGGCCGTTCCTCGACGAGGTCGGGCACCCACCCGGGCAGTTGCGGATCGCGTTCACCACCCGTCACCCGATGCCCGAGATGACGGTGGCCGAGGCATGGCGCGAGGCGGTGGTCGAGACCGCGCGCCTTCTCGAGTCGCTCGGTCACATCGTCGTGGAAGGCGACCCGCCGGAGTTCGACGTCGCGTCCACCGCGATCATCCCCGCGGCCGCGCGCGCCGCCGACCCCGACCTGCCGCCGCTCGACACGCTCGACTTCCCGAACCGCACGATCGTCTCACTCGGCAACATGGCGAGCGCGAAGGACCTCGCCGCCGCCCAGGCCGCGCTCCAGGTGGCGACCCGCCGCTACGTCGCGTTCTTCGACGACTTCGACCTGCTCCTCACGCCGACGCTCGCGTCCGGCCCGCCGCGCGTCGACGAGCAGATCATGGGCAACGAGGACTGGGAAGGAATGCTCGAGCTGCTGCGGATCGTGGCGTTCACGCCCGCGGCGAACATGACCGGCCAGCCCGCGATCGCGCTGCCCACCGGTCTCGACGCCGCCGGCCTCCCGGTGTCGATCCACCTCGTCGGCCGGCCCGCCGACGAAGCCACCGTCCTCCGCGTCGCCGCGCAGCTCGAGGAAGCCACGCCTCCGTTGCCGCGACCGCCCGAACCCGGGTCGCTCGGGCAAATCGGGGACACCCCGATTCGCTCCCCTCGCTCCTAGCATGACCGACCCGCGGACACGACGAAGCGGGCTGGGGGAGCGCATGGGCGAGACGCTGGGCGACATGATCCGCGAACGTGCCGCCGAACGTGGTGACGCACCGGCGATCACGTACGAGGACCGCACGATCTCGTACGCGGAGCTCGACGCGCGCTCGAACCAGGTCGCGCAGGCCCTGCGCGCGGCCGGCGTCGGCAAGGGCGACCGCGTGGCGATCTTCGACAAGAACGTACCGGAGTTCTTCGAGCTGCTGCTCGGCGCCGCCAAGATCGGCGCGGTGCTCGGCGCGGTGAACTGGCGGCTCGCACCGAGTGAGGTGCGTCAGATCCTGAACGACGCCACCGCGCGGGTGCTGGTGGTCGGGACGGAGTTCCTCCCGTGCGTCGAGGAGATCGAGCCGACCCTCGACACCGTGGAGCTCGTCGTCACCACCGAGTCCGGGTCCGCGCGTCCTGGCTTCACCGAGTGGCGCGACGCGCAGCCCGCCGACGACCTTCGCGTCGACGTCGCGCCCGACGACATCGCGGTGCAGTTCTACACGTCGGGCACGACCGGCCTCCCGAAGGGCGTGATGATCGCGCACCGCACGACGTTCGCCCTCCTCGACGCGGCGAACGAGGCGCTCGGGATGACGCCGGACAGCATCGCGATGGTGGCGATGCCCCTCTTCCACATCGCCGGTGCGGGTTGGGGCGTCATCAGCCTCATGGACGGCGCGCACATGGTGCTGCTCCGCGAGGTCGACCCCCGCCGGATCCTCGCCGACATCGAGCGGTACCGCGTGACGCACGCCGTCTACGTACCCGCGGTGCTGCAACTCCTGCTCGCCACGCCGGGCGTCGAGACCACCGACTTCTCGAGTCTCCACACCATCCTCTACGGCGCGTCACCGATCTCGGAGGACGTGCTCGTCAAGTCGATCGAGGCGTTCGGCTGCCGCTTCCTCCAGGCGTACGGCCTCACCGAGACGTACGGCGCCGTCGTGTTGCTGCCCCCGGAGGACCACGACGCGGCGGGACCGAACACGCACCGGCTGCGAGCCGCAGGCCTGCCGATGCGGGGCGTCGAGCTCCGGGTGGTCGACACCGACGGCAACGAGTGCCCGGTGGGCGAGGTCGGCGAGGTGTGGATCAAGTCGCCGAGCAACATGGAGGGTTACTGGAACCGGGCCGACGCCACCGCGTCGGCGCTGCCCGGCGACGGCTGGTTCACGTCGGGCGACGCCGGCTACCTCGACGCCGACGGCTACCTGTACATCCACGACCGCATCAAGGACATGATCATCAGTGGCGGCGAGAACATCTACCCCGCCGAAGTGGAGAGCGTGCTCATGAGCCACCCCGCCGTCGCCGATGCCGCGGTGATCGGGGTGCCCGACGACACGTGGGGCGAGGCGGTGAAAGCGATCATCGTGCGGGTTCCCGGCGCCGACCTCACCGAGCACGAGCTCATGACGTTCAGCCGCGAGCGGCTCGCACACTTCAAGTGCCCGACGTCGGTCGAGTGGGCCGACGCGCTCCCACGCAACCCGTCGGGGAAGATCCTGAAGACCGAGCTGCGGGAGCCCTACTGGCGAGACGAGGAGCGGCGCGTGCACTGACCCGCGGGGTCACGGCAATCTCACCCTCCGGTCATGGTCGGCGGCGCGCTCGTTCGCGAGCCTGCGGATATGAGCATCGACGCACTCGCCCGGCGGGCTCTGCGACACGAGTACCGATCGGCCACGCTCCTGCTGGTGCTCAGTGCAGTCGGCCTTCCGATGCTGTTCGTCGGCGTCGACGAGGACAGCGTGTTTGCCGACCCGCTGCTCGTCGTCGCGGGACCGAGTACCTGGTTCTCGTTGATCCTCCTTCTCGTCTCGATCGAAAGCTTCGTGTCGGCCCTGCGATTGCGACGCGACTTGCAGCGCGGGACGTGGAAGCGCGTCCCGTGCCGGATCGTCATCGACCCGACCTCGCCGAAGCGACGCCGGCTCCAGCTCGAAGCTGGTCCCGACCGCTGGCGAACCATCGACGCGCTGCGGGTCCGTGAGCTGCGCGCCCGCCACCTCGACGACGTCGGTGCGCTCGACGTCCTCCGCTACCGCCCGTGGTCCGTCGTCTACCGCGTGCCCGCGGCGCCTCGACTCTTCCGAGGGCGGTTCGTGCTGGACCTGTCGGACGACGCGTCGCCGGAGACAGTGCGAGAGGTCATCGAGGCTGCCGGCCTCCCGCCGGCGACCGATTCCGGCTCCCGAGGGCTCTTCACCGACTCGGTGCTCGTCTTCCGGCGCCGCCGCCACGCGGTCGATGTCTTCGGGAGCAACGGTCACCTGCTTGGATCGATCGCACACCGGGAGACGCACGCCGAGATCTTCGACATCACCGGCCGGCGCGTGCTCGGCGTCCGCGTGGACGGCCGCCACTCGCGCACGGTCGACCGCGACGGGCTCGAGGTCGCACGGGTCCACGGCGTCTTCGGCGTTCGGATCACGGCGAAGGGCACCCGCGTCGGGAAGGTCCGCGGCAACACTGAAAGGTTCATGATCTTCGACGAACGCGGAGCCAGCGTGGCGCGGGTCGTGGGGGACTCGGGCCCGCTCATCGCCGCGATCTCGGACGGCATCCCCGATCCGGTCCGGTGCGTGGTCGTCGCCGCGCCGCTGCTCGCCGAGATCCTGCCCGAGCCGGGTGACGGCGACTGACCCGGCGCTACCGGGGGAACCGCGAGCCCGGACCTTCCCAGCCCGGCAGCAAGCCCTGCTTCTCGGCGATGGCCGGGAGGTAGATGCGCTTGTGGAGCAGGCGCTCGGCGTCGGGTGACGACAGCAGCCACACGATCGCGTTGGCGACGGCCTCGGGCGGCGTGACCGGCATACCCACGTACCGCTCGATCATCGCGTCGAGCTCCTCGCCGTAGGCGACGAAGCCCGGGTCGATCGTGTACGCGCGGATGCCGCGATCGCCGAACTCCACGTTGAGGGCGCCGGCGAACCGGTCGATGCCGGCCTTCGTCGCGGCGTACGCGAGCGGCCACCCGTTCTTGTCCGCCGTGCCGGGCGGGTCGTTCACCGCGACGTAGGACGTCATGTTCAGGACCGTGCCGCCGCCGCGGTCGAGCATCCCGGGCAGCAGCTCCTGCAGCAGGACGAACGGCGCGAGCACACCACCCTCCAGGTGGCGCGCGAACTCCTCGACCGGCGTCTCGAGGAACAGACCGCTGAGGTCACTCTGGTAGATGCCGTTGTTGAACAGAACGTCGACATGGCCGAACTCCGCGATCGCACGCTTCGCCGCACCCGAAACCGCGACGCGGTCGGTGAGGTCCATCGGGAGCGCGAGCACGCGGACGCCGGTGTCCTCGATCTTCGTCACGACCGTGTCGAGACTTCCCGGCTTCCGGCCCTCACCTTCGTGCACGGTGCGGGCGGCGAGCGCGAGGTCGTATCCCGCGTTCGCGAGCGCGATGGTCGTGGCCGCGCCGATTCCCCGGCTCGCGCCGGTGACGAACGCTACGGGTCGGTCGTCGTTCATGCTGCTCTCCCGTCAGTGGAGGATCCGCGTGCGGATCGTGGCGATCGAGGTGAGCCGGTCGTCGTTGCCGGTGTCGACGACGTCGACGCGGCAGAGCACGTCGTCGTCGCTCTGGTCGACGACCGTGGGCGTCGCCACGAACGGTCCGTGCAGGGCCGGGTAGAGGAACCGAACGGAGAAGTCACCGGTGACGACGCGGTCGGTACCGGCCGCGGTGGACGACGCCGCCAGCGACGCGGCTTCTGCCATGAGTTGCTGCGCGCCGCCGTGCAGCCGGTTCTGCGGCCCCCACACGCCCGCGTGCACCGCGGCGAGCTCGCAGGCACCGTCGTCGCGGATCGTCATCCCCATCGCGTCGAGGATCGGCGGCGGGTCGGTGGGTCGCCCGTTGACCGGCGGCGACCCCGAGAGCGGCACGTCGAGGGGACCCAGCACCGCGATGCTGACCGTGCCGAATCCGACGACGCGCGACGGCTCGGCCAGGTCCTCGACGCGGCCGACGCCGATGACACGCGACCTCCCCGTGCGCACCAGCCGCACCTCGCCGCGCAGCGCGTCGATACCGACGCCGCGATGGCGGAGGTGGAGCGTCATGTCGCTCAGCACGATGAGCCCGAGCGAGATCGCGAACTGACCGGTGATGAGCTCTACGAGCAGCGCGGGCAACGCTGCTCGGATGCCGCCCGGCGTGCGGATGTCGTCGCCGATCGGCATCGTGCCCTCGGCGACGGTGTCCGACACGCGCGCCGACGTCATGCCGAGGTGCCCGTAGAGGTGGTCGACCTGTTCGGTGGTCATCGCCTCTCAGTCTGCTCCACACAGACGCGGACGCGGTAGACAGAACCCCATGGACTCACTGTTCTCGGTCGACGACCGGGTCGCGATCGTGACCGGCGCGTCGAGCGGCCTCGGCCGCCGCTTCGCGCGGGTCCTCCACGAGCGCGGCGCGCACGTCGTCGCCGCCGCCCGCCGCACGGCAAACCTCGACGAGCTCGCCGGGGAGTGCCCCGGCCTGCTGCCGGTCACCGCCGATGTGTCCGAGCGCGCCGGCATCGCCCGCATCATCGACACCGCGGTCGGGCAATTCGGCCGCGTCGACATCCTCGTGAACAACGCGGGCACCGGCATCCCGGCGAACGCGGTGGACGAGTCGCTCGACGACTTCCGCTACATCGTCGACGTCAACCTCGTGGGTCTCTTCGACCTCGCCCGATCGGTCGCGCGGGTCATGATCGAGCGAGCGGTGGGCGGCTCGATCGTCAACGTGTCGTCGATTCTCGGCGCCGTCGCCTCCATGCCCATTCCCGCGGCCGCATACTGCGCGTCGAAGGGCGCGGTCGACAACCTGACGCGCGAGCTGGCGTGCCAGTGGGCGCGCACCGGTGTGCGGGTGAACGCGCTCGCTCCCGGCTACTTCCCTTCGGAGACGACCGCACCGGTGCTCGACGACGAGCGCTCGCTGCAGTACCTGCTGCGCAACTGCCCGATGGGGCGCCTCGGCGAGGAGCACGAGCTCGACGGCGCACTGCTCTTCCTCGCGAGCGACGCGTCGTCGTACTGCACGGGTCAGGTACTCGTGGTCGACGGGGGCTGGACGGCGCGCCGAACGAGGCGCTCAACGACCCTGGTACGTGGGATCGCGCTTCTCGACGAACGCCTGGATCGCCTCGCGCCCATCGGCGCTGGTGAGACACACCGCCTGGCACCGGGCCTCGTCCTCGACGGCTTGCGCGAACGACGTCTGGAAGCCGTGACCGAGCAACGACTTCGTCA
>DASPTH010000388.1:0-8776 GCA_035623515.1 Acidimicrobiia bacterium | reverse complement strand
GCTCCTGCTCGTGCTCGACAACTGCGAGCACCTGCTCGACGCCGTCGGCGCGTTGGCGGCGCAGCTGATCCGGCGCTGCGCCGGGATCCGCATGCTCACCACGAGCCGCGAGGGCCTCGGTGTCGAGGGCGAGCAGGTCTGGCCGCTGCGTTCGCTCGATTCGGGCTCGTCGACCGAGCTGTTTGCCGAGCGCGGCCGAGCGGTGAAACCAGCCCTCGTCATCGACGCGGGCAACGAGGGCGCCGTCGCCGACATCTGCGCCCGGCTCGACGGCGTTCCGCTCGCGATCGAGCTCGCCGCCGCGCGCGTCGCGTCGATGAGCCCATTGGAGATCTCCCGCCGCCTCGACGAGCGCTTCCGGCTCCTGACGGGCGGGCATCGGACCGCCGTCGAGCGCCACCAGACCCTGCGCGCGACCGTCGACTGGTCGTACTCCGTCCTCGACGAGCGCGACCGCACCGTGTTCGAGCGGCTCGGCGTGTTCGCCGGCGGCTTCGACACCGAGGCTGCGGTCGCGGTGGCAACAGGCGACGGGATCGAGGAATGGGACGTGGTCGACGCCCTCGCCGATCTCGTCGCCAAGTCGCTCGTGACCTCCGAGGACGTGCCCGACGGCACGACGCGCTACGGGATGCTCGAGACGCTGCGGCACTACGCGCGCGAGCGGCTCGAGGAGCACGCCGATCCCGACGCGCAACGACGGTTGCACGCGGAGCACTACGCGTCGTTCGCGGCACTTGTCGGTGAGGAGATCCAGGGGCCCGACGAGCTCGCGTGGCGAACCCGTCTCCGCGCCGAGCTCGACAACCTCCGGGCAGCGGTCACGTGGTCGCTCGACGCCACCGACACCGTCGACGCCGAAGTCGCATTGCGCATCATCGCCGCGCTCGCGGTGCAACAGGGGTACGACCCCACGCTCGGCATCGGCGACTGGGCCGTGCGCGCACTCGACCGTCTCGATGCAACGACCCCAGGGCGCGCCCAGGTGATCCGTGCCGCGGCCGCGTATCGGATCGCCATGGGTGGCGACTCCGAGCGAGCGCACGATCTCGCAGTCGAAGCACTGGGTGACGGCGAGCTGAGTGATTCGCCATGGCCGTCGTACGCCTCGTACGCGCTCGCGTACGTCGAGGTGAATCGCGGTGAGCACCTGCTGTCCCAAACCATCGTCGAACGCGCGATCCTCGAGCACTCCGACCGCATCGGCCCGATGGCACTGATGACACTGCACGCGGTCGCGGGCGCCGGCGCGAGTTGGGCGGGCAATCGAGAAGCTGCGGTCCGGCACGCTCAAGAGTCGCTCGAGTTCGGCCGCCGCGCCGGCAGCCCGTCGGGGATCACCAGCAGCCTGTTCGCGTACGGCGTCGCCATGCGGGCGGAGGACCCCGCCGCGGCACGCGCCGCGCTGGAGGAGAGCATCGCGCTCGTCGAGCAGGGCGCCACCCCGGTCGTCTACGGGTACGCACTCGGAACCGTCGCTTCGCTCCGCGCACAGATGGGCGAGCACGTGAAAGCGTTGCGCGCCGTGCGCGACGCTCTCGAGTACGCGGTCGACGCCGGCAACGAGGCCCTGGTCGACCAGGTGTGCTCGGAGGCGCTTCCCGTGTTCCTCGCCGTCGGGTCGCCCGAGACCGGGGCAATCCTGTTCCCGGCGGCGTGGCTTGCATGGGCTGACTCGGTCGAGTCCCGTCCGCTCCGAGGGATGGCCTTCGTTTGGCTCTCGTCGCTCGACGCGGTACTCGCGGCGCTCGGCGAAGAGGGGTTCGCGCGCGCTCGTGGCCGGGCCAACGCCATGGCGGCCGGCCAGCGCCTCGAGTACGCGTTCGCGGAGATCGACCGGCTGATCACGGAGCTCTCATGAGTGACCGCGAGCCCCCGAGCGGGACGGTCACCTTCCTGTTCACCGACCTCGAGGGTTCCACGCGCCTGTGGGAGCAGCACCCCGAGGCGATGAAGGACGCGCTCGCCCGTCACGACGAGATCCTGCGCCAGGCCATCGCCGCGCACGACGGCCACATCGTGAAGATGACCGGCGACGGCGTGCACGCCGCGTTCGGCACCGCCGACGCGGGAGCACTGACCGCCGTCGCCGTTCAACAAGCGGTCATGGCCGAGCAGTGGGGTGACATCGGCGCGCTGCGAGTGCGCGTCGGGATCCACACCGGGCCCGCCGAGGCGCGCGAGGGCGACTACTACGGCACGTCGGTGAACAAGGCCGCGCGCCTGATGAGCACCGCCCATGGGGGCCAGATCCTGGTGTCACTGGCGACCGAAGAGCTCTTGCGCGACGCGATGCCCGGTGCTTGTGAGGTCGTCGACCTCGGCGAGCACCGCCTGCGCGACCTGTCGCGTGCCGAGCGCGTGTACCAGCTCGTCGCCCCGGGCCTGGCCACGGAGTTCCCCTCGCTGCGTTCACTCGACGCCTACGCGGGCAACCTGCCCGTGCAGCTCAGCTCGTTCGTCGGGCGCGACGACGAACTGGCCGCGGTGTCCAAGCAGCTCACGGTGTCGCGGCTGGTCACGCGGACGGGGGTCGGGGGGGTGGGCAAGACCCGTCTCGCGATCCAGGTGGCGGCCGAGCTCATGCCCCGGTTCGCCGACGGCGTCTGGCTGTGCGAGCTCGCCCTCGCGCGTGACGCCGACACGCTCACCGAGGTCGTCGGCACGACGCTCGGGGTCAACCGGCGGCCAGGGCTGTCGGCCCAGGCGAGCATCGTCGACGTTTTGCGGAACCGTGAAGTGCTGCTCGTGCTCGACAACTGCGAGCACCTCGTGCAGGCGGCGAGCGACCTCACCCTGGCAGTGCTGCGCTCCTGCCCCGGTGTGCGCGTGCTGGCCACCAGCCGCGAGGGCCTGGGTGTCGAAGGGGAGCAGACGTGGCCGCTCCGCTCGTTGCCGGTCCAGGACTCCCTCGAGCTCTTCGCCGAGCGCGCGGCCGCGGCCCGCCCCGGGTTCGCCGTCGACTCGGCGAACACCACCAGCGTCACCGACGTGTGCCGCCGGCTCGACGGCATCCCGCTCGCCATCGAGCTGGCCGCCGCGCGCGTCGTCGCCCTGAGTCCCGCCGACATCGGCGCCCGCCTCGACGAGCGCTTCCGGCTGTTGGCCGGGGGTCGCCGCAGCGCGGTCGAGCGCCACCAGACGCTGCGCGCCACCGTCGACTGGTCGTACTCGCTCCTGGACGACACCGAACGCACGGTGTTCGAACGGCTGTCGGTGTTCTCGGGCAGCTCCGACGCCCGGGCCGCCGAAGCGGTGTGTTCGGGTGAGGGCATCGAGGCATGGGACGTGCTCGACGCCCTCACGAGCCTCGTCGCGAAGTCGATGGTGACGAACGAGGACGGGCCCAGCGGGACCGTGCGCTACCGCCTGCTCGAGACCATGCGCGAGTACGCGGGCGAGCACCTGCGCGCCAATGACGACGTCGATCACTGGCGCCGGCGCCACGCGGAGCGCTACACCGAGTTCGCCGAGGAGGCGGGTCCGGCGCTGACCGGCCCCGACGAGCTGGCCTGGCGACCACGTCTGCACGCCGAAGAAGACAACCTCCGCGGCGCGGTGGTCTGGTCGCTCGACTCGAAAGACGCCGACGACGGCGAGCTCGCGGTGCGCATCGTCGCCGCGCTCGCGCACGAGTGCATCAACGAGCCGCTCAGGGCCATCGGCACCTGGGCCGAGCGCGCCGCCGAACGCTCGCGCGCGTCGACGCCCGGGCGCCGCACCGCGGTGCTCGGCGCGGCCGCGTGGACGGCGATGATCGGCCGCGCCGAGTTCGAGTTCGCAACAGATCTTGCCCGCGAGGCACTGCAGGACGGCGTTCCACCTGACTGCCCGGCACCACAGGTCGCGTTGTCGGCGCTGGTCGGTCCGCTCGCTCAGGCCCAGCAGGAGGAGGAGGCGCGACTGGTCGTCACCGACGCGCGTGAGCAGCTCGACCAGGCGGGCGCCAGTACCTTCGCCCGCGCCTTCGTCGAATGCGCTGCCGGGTTCGCGCGGGCGGTCGCGGGTGACCTGGCCCGAGCGCGTGAACACTCGGAGCTCGCCATTCCGCTGGCGCGCACAACCCGAAACCCGTCGCTGATCGCCTCCTCGCTGTTCGGCATCGCGCTCGCCACGCTGCAGCCGGATCCAGAAACGGCTCTCGCCGCGATCGACGAGAGCATCGCGCTGACCCGCGAGGGAGCGAGCGAGATCGTCCTCGGCTTCGTGCTCGCGATGCGGGCGAAGCTGCGCGCCCTCTCCGGGGAACGGTTCGGTGCACTCGCCGACCTGCGCGAGGCGATCGCCACCGCCAGCGAGAAGGCCGACCTGATCATCGTGGTCACCGCGCTCGGGCGCGGCGCGGAGATCCTGGCCCGGCTGCAGGAGCCCGAGCCGGCAGCGGCGCTCGCCGGGTTCGTCGCCGGGCCCGTGCAACAGCTCGACAGCCTGCCGAGAGAGGAGCGCACCGACCGCGACGAAGCGCTGGCGCGGGCTCGGCTCGCGCTCGGAGTCGCGGCGTACGACGCGGCGGTCGCCCGCGGGACGGCGATGTCCCTCGAAGACGCGACCGCGTACGCGCTCGCGGAGCTGGACCGTCTCGTTGCCGCCGTCGAGGACGACGATGCGTGAGCTGCCGACCGGGACGGTCACCTTCTTGTTCACCGATCTCGAAGGCTCGACGCGTCTGTGGGAGGAGTTCCCCGACGCGATGCAGGACGCGCTCGCCCGCCACGACGAGATCCTCCGCGATGCCATCGCCGCCCACGACGGTTCCGTCGTGAAGACCACCGGTGACGGCGTGCACGCCGTGTTCGTCGACGCCGTGGCCGCCGCGCGCGCCGCGCGCGACGCAGAGCTCGTGCTCGGTGGCGAGCCTTGGGTCGGCGTCCCGGCGTTGCAGGTCCGCATGGGCCTGCACACCGGGCCCGCCGAGCTCCGCGAGGGGGATTACTACGGCACCGCGGTGAACCGCGCCGCGCGCCTGATGAGCGTGGCGCACGGCGGCCAGATCGTCGTCTCGCTCACGACGGAGGAGCTCCTCCGGGACGCCGCGACCGACGACTTCACGCTGCTCGACCTCGGCGAGCACCGGCTCCGCGACCTCTCCCGTCCCGAGCGGATCTTCCAGCTCGGCGCGCCGGGGTTGCCCGCCGAGTTCGCGCCGCTGCGCTCGCTCGACGCCTTCGCGGGGAACCTTCCGGCCCAGGTGACCTCGTTCGTCGGACGGGAGCGCGAACTGGCGACGGTGTCGGGGGCGCTCGACGAAGCGCGCCTGGTGACGATCACCGGCGTCGGCGGCGTGGGCAAGACGCGGCTGGCGCTCCAGGTCGCGGCGGAGCTCCTCCCGCGCTACGCCGACGGCGCGTGGTTCTGCGAGCTCGCGGCGGCCGAGGACGCCGAGACGATGGTCCAGGTCGTGGCCTCGTCGCTCGACGTGGCACCGCGGCCCGACATGTCGCTCGAGGCCAGCATCCTCGACTTCCTGCGCGGCAAGCACCTACTGCTCGTGCTGGACAATTGCGAGCACCTCCTCGATGCTGCCGACCAACTCGCCGGCAACATCCTGCGCGAGTGCCGTCGCGTCGAGATCCTCGCAACGAGCCGTGAAGTGCTCTCGGTGCCGGGCGAACACGTCGTCGGCCTGCGGTCCATGAGCTTCCCGATCGGCGTGGCGAGCGCCGAATCTGCGAACGCGTCCGAGGCGGTGCAGCTCTTCGCGGAGCGTGCGGCCGCGGCGCGCACCGGTTTCGTGGTCGACGAGTCCAACGCCGCCGCGATCGTGGAGGTGTGCCGACGGCTCGACGGCATCCCGCTCGCGATCGAGCTCGCAGCGGCGCGCGTCTCGTCGATGAGCCCGGCAGAGATCGCGTCGCTGCTCGACGAGCGCTTCCGGCTCCTGCGGGGCGGCCGGCGCACCGCGCTCGAACGCCACCAGACACTCCGCGCGACGGTCGACTGGTCGTACTCCCTCCTCGACGACGCGGAACGGTCCGTCTTCGACCGTCTCGGGGTGTTCGCCGGCGCGTTCGACGCCGGCGACGCGCGCGGCGTGGTCACGGGCGACGGCATCGAGGACTGGGACGTGTTCGACGCCCTCGCCAGCCTGGTGGCGAAGTCGCTGCTGCTCGCCGACGAGGACGGCGACGGGGTCACCCGTTACCAGATGCTCGAGACCATCCGCGCGTACGCGCGCGAGCGGCTCGATGCCGAGGGGGAGTCCGATTGGTGGCGGCGACGTCATGCCGAGCACTACGCGGCGTTCGCCGAGACGGCGCGGGCGCTCCTGATCGGACCGGACGAGCTGCCGTGGCGGCGGCGGCTCAAGCTCGAGCTCGACAACCTTCGCGCCGCGGTGTTCTGGGCGCTCGACGCCGCGTCGGCCGACGAGCACGAGCTGGCGATCCGCATCATTGCCAACCTCGCGACCGAGACGACGCTCGACCGGCGCTCCGACTACGGGCTCTGGGCCGAGCGGGCCTTGCCGTACCTCGGCGACACGTCACCGGGATTGCGGGCCGCGGTGCTCGGAGCCGCGGCGTTCGCGGCGTACCACCGCGGCGACCTCGCCGTAGCCCAGGCGCGAGCCGACGAGGCACTTCGGAACGGTGTCCCGCCCGGCTGCCCGGCGCCGCTCATGGTCTACGTGGCGGCCGCCGCGATCGCGATCACGTCAGGCGATGCGACCGGCGGCATGGGCATCCTGAGCGACGCACTCGACGATCGCGCCGCCGCGCACGACATCTACGCGCAGGCGAACCTCCACGCGGTGCGATCGTTCATGAGCACCGTGCTCGGCGACGACGAGCAGGCGCGTCGTGACGCCGACGCCACTCTCGAGCTGTCACGACGGCTCGGTAACCCCTCCCATCTCGCCATCGCGCTCACGGCCTTCGGCTCGGCGTGGCGCGAGCGTGATCCGGAGCGTGCGCGCCGCGCGCTCGAAGAGAGCCTGCAGTGGGTGCGCGACGGAGCGAGCGACGTGAACCTCGCGTTGGCATGCCAGGAGCTCGCACGCCTGCGAGTGCGCGACCGCGACCTCGTCGGCGCGCTCTTCGCGATCTGGGGCGCAGTGGGTCACAGCCACCTCACCGGCGATCGCCCGGAGATCGTCGGGGCGCTGCTGATCGCCGCCGCGGTCCTCGCGGCTGCCGGCCGCGACGAGGAGTCCGTGACGGTGAGCCTCGGCGTGACGACCGGCCCGCTCCGCGAATTGGTCGTCGTCGAGACCGATCCGACCTACGCCGAGCAGGTCGAGCTGCTCCGTGACGCCCGCGCCGTGCTCGGCGACGAACGGTACGACGTGGCGGCCGCTCGTGGCAGGGCGATGTCGTACGAGGAGCTCGTCGCCTACGCGATGGCCGAGCTCGAGCTCGCAGAGTCCGAGTTGGAGGCAGCGCGTGCCTGAGCTGCCCACCGGGACGGTCACCTTCCTGTTCACCGACCTCGAGGGCTCCACGCGCCTCTGGCAGGAGCACCCCGAGGCCATGAAGCCCGCCCTGGCGCGCCACGACGAGATCCTGCGCGACGCGATCGCCGCGTGCGGCGGGCACGTCGTGAAGATGACCGGCGACGGCGCCCACGCCGCCTTTGCCAACGCCTCGCACGCGATCGACGCCGCGCGCGCGGCACAGTCGGGGCTGGCGGCCGAGGAGTGGGGAGTTACGGGACCGCTCCGCGTCCGGATGGGCATCCACACCGGTCCCGCCGAGGTTCGCGACGGCGACTACTACGGCACCGCCGTGAACAAGGCCGCGCGCCTCATGTCGGTCGCCCACGGCGGGCAGATCGTGGTCTCGCTCGTCACCGAGGAGCTCGTGCGCGACGACCTCGAGGACGGTACGTCGCTCCTCGACCTCGGCGAGCACCGCTTGCGCGACCTCGGTCGCAGGGAGCGCGTCTTCCAACTCGACCATCCTGACCTGACACGCGACTTCCCGCGTCTGCGCTCGCTCGACGCGTTTCGCACCAATTTGCCGCTGCAGACCACGTCGTTCGTCGGCCGCGAGGCCGAGCTCGCTGAGCTGGCGGACGCACTGCGATCCGCGCGCCTCGTCACCGTCACCGGCGTCGGCGGTGTCGGCAAGACCCGCGTCGCCATCCAGGCGGCGGCCGAGCTGCTCCCCGCGTTCCCGGACGGCGCGTGGCTCTGCGAGCTCGCCGCCGCGAGCGAAACCGACGCGATGTACCAAGTCGTGGCGGCCACACTCGGTGTGCAGCCGCGCGCCGGTGCGACCCTCCTGAGCGCCGTTCTCGACTACCTACGCGCAAAAGAGCTCCTGCTCGTGCTCGACAACTGCGAACACCTGCTCGACGCCGCGGCTGCGCTCGCCGAAGGGCTGCTGAGGGAGTGCCCGTCCGTGCGTGTCCTGGCAACCAGCCGGGAGGGGCTGGCGGTGGCGGGGGAGCAGGTGTGGCCGTTGCGGTCCCTCGCCGTGGACCAGGCGGCGGAGCTGTTCGGAGAACGCGCGCAGTCCGTCGCACCCGGCACCGCCGTCGATGCGCGGGACGTCGCCGTCACCGAGATCTGCAAACGCCTCGACTGCATCCCCCTTGCCATCGAGTTGGCAGCGGCGCGGGTGGTCGCCCTCGGCCCGGTCGACATCGCGGCTCGGCTCGACGAGCGTTTCCGGCTCCTCACCGGCGGCCGGCGTACCGCGGTGGAGCGGCACCAGACCCTCCGCGCCACGGTCGATTGGTCGTTCTCGATGCTCGAAGTGCGGGAGCAGACCGTGTTCACGCGCCTCGGCGTGTTCTCGGGCAGCTTCGACGTGGCCGCGGCGGAGGCGGTGACCGC
>DASPTH010000382.1:0-2205 GCA_035623515.1 Acidimicrobiia bacterium | reverse complement strand
GTCCTGCCGTCGACGATCGGCGGCGACGTCGTGCGCGTGAGCCGGGCCTCGAAGTCCGCGGGCAGCGCCGACGTGGCGTTCGCGTCAGTGGCGATCGAACGCCTCACCGGCTGGGTCGCGCTGCCGTTCCTCACCGTGATCGGGATACTGATCAAGCCGTCGCTGCTCGACGTTCCGCACGCGTGGATCTCGGTGGCGATCGCGGGCATCACGGTCGTCGCGCTGCTCCTCGTGCTCATCGTGGCTGCGAGCCCCCGTCTCGCCGGACGCTTCGCCAAGCACCAGAACTGGATGCGGTTCATCGGTGCAGTGCACATCGGCGTCGACCGGATGCGCCGGGAGCCGGGGCGGGCCACGAGTGTGGTCGTCGCCGCGGTCGCGTACCAGGCGTCGGTCGTGGCCGCCGTGTGGTGTGCGGTGCACGCGCTCGGCGTCTCGGTACCGAACGGCGCGGTCCTCGCGTTCATCCCCGCGGTCGCGATGGCACAGGTGCTGCCGATCTCGGTATCGGGGCTGGGGATCCGGGAGGGCCTCTTGGTGGTGCTCCTCCACCCGCTCGGCGTGCCCACCGGAAAGGCGATCGGCGTGGGATTGCTGTGGTACGGCATGACCCTGTTGGTGAGCCTGCTCGGCGCGCCGCTCTTCGCCGTCGGCCATCGGCACGTCAAGGGCGCGGAGCACGATGACGATGAAGACAGGCGTATGCCCCCCGACGTCGCCGTCGCCGGTCCCACACCGACGTCCGCGAAGCGACGACGCGCCACGCCGGCCTCATGAGCCTCGTCGAGGACCAGGAGCGAACGACGGTCGTGGAGCCGTCGCGCCCGCTCCGGCGCAAGTTGCGCGGTGGGCGGCGCCTCCGCGACGGCCACTACCTCTACTGGTGGGTCGAGGTGTTGGCGATCGGCGCGTTCTACCTCCTCTATTCGAGTGTCAGGAACCTGAACCACTCGAACGCGGCCGAGGCGTTCCGACACGCGAGGGAGCTGATCGACCTCCAGCGCGATCTCGGGATCTTCCACGAGCAGGCGGTCCAGCACTGGGCGCTCTCGTACCACTGGTTGATCGTGGCCGCCAACTACTTCTACGGCTCGCTGCATTTCGTCGTCACCGGCTGCGTGCTGATCTACATGTACCGCAAGTGGAGCGACGACTACCCACTCTGGCGCAACACGCTCGCGGCGGGAACCGCGATCGCGCTCATCGGCTTCGCCTTCTTCCCGCTCATGCCGCCGCGTCTGCTCCCCGCGCACTACGGCTTCGTCGACACGCTCGTGAAGGACCCGGCGTTCTGGTCGTTCAATTCGGGCGCGGTGAGCAAGATCTCGAACCAGTACGCGGCAATGCCGAGCGTGCACTGCGCGTGGGCACTGTGGTGCGCGTGCGTGCTCGTGCCTCGGGTGAAGCCCGTATGGGGCAAGATGTTGGCCTGCGTGTACCCGGCGGCCACGGTGTTCACCATCGTGATCACCGCCAACCACTACTTCCTCGACGCGCCCGCCGGTTTCGTCACCCTCGGGCTCGGCTACCTCGCGGCCCGCGTGTTCACCCGAGCGGGCCGGGGCCCGGCGGTCGACGTGGCGTCGTCAGTTGTTGCGCCGTCGCCCGACGATCCATCCGATCACGAAGCCCAGGAACGCGCACAGCACGATCACGAGGATGAGTGGCGCGCTGACGGTGTCCACGAGGAAGTCGACGCCCACGTCACCGGTGTTGAGCAAGCCGAACACCAGCAGTAGCACCGCGAGCGCGCCGATGGCGATGAACGCGAAGTTGATGTCGCGTGAGGACCGCTGTTCGTCGGCCACGGGTCACCTGCCTTTCGTGCGCTGTGGGGTCCGCGCCGCGCGTGACGGTACTTCTCGGGCAGCGCCGTCGTGCGCACCGAGGTGCCGCGCGATCAGCCGTCCGACGCTCTCGCGCACCGCCTGATCGGCCATCGAGAGCTGCACGTCGCGCGCGTGCACGATTGCGAGCCGACGAGGCGGCATCCTTGCGATCGCGACCGCGCGGAGCGCGCCCAGATCGGGCGGCAACGCCGTCTCCGGGAGGATCGACGCGTACTCCCCGGCGGCGACGAGGTCGGCGATGAGTCGAATGCCCTCCACTTCGACGGCGACTTCGAGGGTCACCCCACGCGACACGGCTACGTGCTCGAGCTCGATGCGCAGCGGGTTGCTCTCGGGTGGGAGCACGAGCGGGAGC
>DASPTH010000377.1:0-2467 GCA_035623515.1 Acidimicrobiia bacterium | reverse complement strand
GACCTGATCGCGGTCGAAGCGCCCACGTGGGGTGCGGCGTTGCACGCGGCCCGCCAGTCGGGTGCCGACGCGGTCGCGATCCCCATCGACGCCGAGGGCATGCAGGTCGACGTACTGGCCGACGAGCTCGACCGGCTGCGGGCCGAGGGGAAGCGGCTCAAGATGCTCTACACGATCGCGACGTTCAACACTCCGACCGGTTGGAGCCTCTCGTTGCCGCGGCGGCGACGCCTGCTCGAGCTCGCCGACGCGTACGGATTCCTCGTGCTCGAGGACAACGTGTACGGCGAGCTGCGCTACGACGGCGAGACCATCCCGACCCTGTTCGCGCTCGACGAGACCGGGCTGGTCGTCAAGATCGACAGCTTCAGCAAGATCCTCGCGCCCGCGCTGCGCCTGGGCTGGGTGAGCGCGGAAGCCGAGGCCATGCGCGCGCTGGGATCCGTGCGCGGCGACTTGGGGGTGAGCCAGTGGATCGCGCGTGTCGTCGCGCGCTTCATGGAGGAGGGCAAGCTCGATCCCCACGTCGCGATGGTCAACGCGCTCTACCGGGAGAAGCGCGACCTCGCGGTGCAGGCGCTCCGCGACCAGTGCGGTCCGTGGGTACGCTTCGACGTCCCCGAAGGCGGGTTCTTCCTCTGGATCGAGCTGTCGGAGGACGTCGACGGCGAACAGGTGATGCAGAAGGCATTCGCGGAGGGTGTGTTCTGCCGGCCCGGTGAGCGGTTCTTCGGCGACACCGACGCCGACGCCCACAAGCAGTGGTTCCGCCTCGCGTTCGTGATGGTGCCGAAGGAGGAGCTCGAGCGCGGCATCACCGTGCTCGGCAAGGCCATCGCCGACAGCACGAGGTGACCATTGCGCGGGCTCGCGGGCAAGGTCCTCGTCGTCGCGGGCGGCGGTACCGGCGAGGCCGGCCCCGGGAACGGGGCTGCCACCGCCATCCGGTTGGCCGACGAGGGTGCGGCGGTCGCGGTCGGCGACGTCGACCGCGACGCGGCCGCCGCGACGGTCGAGTTGATCCGCGCGCGTGGAGGCCGTGCGGGCGCGTTCGAGTGTGACGTGGCGAACGCAGACTCCGTGCAGTCGATGGTCTCCGAGACCGTGGCGCACTTCGGCGCGGTGGACGGCTTGCACGTGAACGCCGCCGACCTGTCACCCGAGGTTCTCGGCGTTGACAGCGAGACCGACCTCCTGACGATCCCCCTCCCGGTGTGGCAGCGCACCCTCGACGTGAACCTCACCGGGTTCGTGCTCTGCGCCCGCGTGGTGATCCCGCACCTGCTCGAGCGGGGCGGCGGTGGGATCACGAACACGCTGTCCGACGCGATCCACGCCGGCGAGCGGGTGCGCGTGGCGTACGCGACCTCGAAGTCGGCGCTCGTCGCAGTCACCCACCACATCGCGAGCCGATGGGGTCGCGACGGTGTGCGCTGCAACTCCATCTCGCCGGGGATCATCGCCCGCACCGACCGAATGGCCGCGGAGCTGTCGGGGACGGGGCGCCGCGAGCCGCGCGCACCGCGGGCAGGACGTCCCGACGACGTCGCCGCGCTCGCCGCCTACCTGCTCTCCGACGACGGGGCGTGGGTCAACGGCCAGGTGTGGAGCGTGAACGGCGGCCGGTTCCTCAGCTGAGGAGCTCGCGCGCCTCGGTGGCGTCGACCGCGAGCAGGTAGCCGGCGTCGACCGCGGCGCGCGACGCCGCGTCGAACCGGTCGAGGTACTGCTCGCGCGTCGGGTAGCGCGCCGCCAGCTGGTCAGCGGAGAAGGGCTTCACGAAGCCGCGCAAGGCGCACAGCTCCGGTGTGCCGACAGGGCCGTACTGCGCGGTCGGAACGTCGAGGTGCGGCAGCCGGATGCCGCCGCGCGCGTTGCCGTGCTCGTCGCGGACCACGTCGCCGTCGCCGCCCAGCTCGATGCGCGGGAGCGACGGGGCCGCGGAGCCACCCCGCGCCCACGACCGGAGGTGCGCGAGCGCGGCATTCTCGACGTAGTGGAAGGGCATGTCGTTCACCGCGCAGTCGCAGCCGGGTAGCCGTTGGCCGAGATCCCGCCCGAACTGCGCCTGCAGCGTTCGCTCGACGTACTCGTCCTGGTGGGTGGAGCCCGCGACCTCCCAGAGGCGGAAGCCCTCGGAGTCGGGTTGGCGCGCCGCCCACGACCGCAACACGTCGAACTCCGACTCGAGCACGAGGACCGGTGCGCGCGTGTCGGTGCGGAGGGTCAACGGGTCCGGCATCTCGACGCCGGCCGCGAGCGCGGGCGACGACGTGCCGACCCGGCCGTGAACGAGGAAGGCGTCGAGCGCGCCCTCCAACGGCTGTATCGCATTCGCGTACGTGACGAGCCGGTTGGCCGACTGCGACGCGCCCGCACCGATGAGGAGGTCGACGGGTACGCGCCCGGTGACGGCGCCGCGGCGCACGATGCTCGCGGCCGCGGTGAAGATGCCGTAGGAGAGGTC
>DASPTH010000147.1:0-2423 GCA_035623515.1 Acidimicrobiia bacterium | reverse complement strand
AGGGAGCGGCATCGGGCGCGCCAGCGCGCTGGCACTCGCCCGCGCGGGCGCGCGGCCCGTGATCGCCGACATCGACGCCGAGCGGGCGAGCGCGGTCGAGCACGAGGCGCGCAACCTCGGCGTCGAAGCGGCGGGCATCCGGTGCGACGTGACGAGCGACGACGACTTCGAAGTGCTGCGCCGCGAGACCCTCGCCCGATTCGGTCGCGTCGACATCGTCATGAACAACGCGAGCATCATCCCGATCGGGCGGCCGGAAACGCTCCCGATGGACGCATGGCAACGATGCATCGACGTGAACCTGCTGTCGATCGTGCGGAGCCTCCGGGTGCTGCTACCGCTCCTGATCGAGCAGGGCAGTGGGCACGTGGTGAACACCGCGTCGACCGCGGGGTTGATGGCGTACGCCTACGAACGGCTGCCGTACTCGGCCACCAAGTCGGCGGTGGTGGGGTTGTCGGAGGCGCTGGCGCTCTACACGCGCCCGCTCGGCGTCGGCGTGACGTGCCTGTGCCCGGGCCCGGTGGCGACGAACATCACCGAGCAGTTCGCGGTCCACGACGACGTGCCGATCAACAGCCCCACCGGACTCGAGGTGCTCGATCCCGCGGTCGTCGGCGACCTGGTCGTCGACGCGGTGCGCGCAAACACGTTCCTGCTGCTGACCCATCCCCAGGTCCACGAGATGCTCGTCGCGCGCGCCGAGGACCCGGAGTCGTTCCTCGCGGCGCGGTTGGCGGAAGTGGCACGCCCCTGAGCGACGAAGTTGCGTCAGCAGGCGACGTAGAGCGTCGGTGGACGACGCAAGTTCGGATGATCAGCCGACCGCGACGACGCGGAACGCGCCCCGCATGAACGGGTGGATCCGGCAGAAGTAGGTGTAGGTGCCGGGCGGGAGGTCGACCGGCGTGCTCCACGTCTCGTGCCCGGAGGTGGGCGGCCCCGCGTTCCCGAGCTGACCCGAGTCGAACGGGATGGCCGCGTCGGCGATGGGGTACGCGATGCCGGTCGACGCGGTGCACGGCGCCTTGCAGGCGGTGATCGAGTGCCAGACGCCCAAGCGCTGGGCGTCGAGGTTGTCGAACCTGATCGACTGGCCCTGCACCACCGTGATGATCGGCGTCCGCGCGGTGAGGTCGCTCGGCCCGTACACGAAGTCGTCGACGTCGACGGTCGAGGTCGGCGTGCCGTCGGGCAATGTGCGCGGATCCGCGAGCGTCGTCTTCCTGCCGCCGTGGTTGTCGTTCTCCGGCAGGTGGCCGTGCGTGAGCACACCCGGCTGGTCGACCGCGTGCTCGAACGGGTCGACGCCTCCGGGGCCGTCGTACATCCACACCACCGCGAGGCCCATCGACTCGTACCACGACGCGCGGCTCGTGTCGTAGGTCGCGCTGATCTTCAGCACGTCACCGGGTTGTACCGCGACGGCCCAGTTGTCGCGTGTCGCGGTCATCGACACGTCCCACGACACCGCGCCGGCCGGTTCGTAGTACTTCGCGGTGGACTTGAACAGGTGCGCGGTCTGCGTGCCGCGCTGCAGATCGAGATCGACACTCAAGCCGCCGGGATGCAGGTGGCCGAACGTGTGCACGAGCACACCGCGTGCCGGGATCGTCCACTCGTTCTTCGGCTTCCCACCCCCGTACGGGTCGACCGCCTGGTCCGGGTACGTGAAGCGACCGTTCGTACCCGACCCCTTCAGCACGTCGAACACCGGGTAGATGCTGCCGTTCTGGACGTCCATCCAGATCGGGTGCACCGGCTTGATGCCCTCATGCCGGCCGACCGCGAACGGGATGATGTCGACGTCGTAGGTGATCCACAGCTTGTACGACCGCGGCGTGAGGTTGTGGATCATGTAGTTGAGCCACCAGAAGTCGCTGGTGTGGTACTCGTACCCGTAGCCGGGGGGCAGGTGCAGCTGGGTCTTCTCCTCGCCGACGCCGAAGAACCGTTCCGGGAACGGGGGCGCCGTCGCGTCGAAACGGGTTCCGGTCGCCCACACGCCGTGGTGCAGGTGGATCTCGTCGACCGGGGGAACCGTGCCGTCCTGGAGGCGGATGTTCGGCACGAAGCCGACGATCCACCCGTCGATCTTCGGCTGGGGTACGGAGAACTTGTTCGTCGTGATGATGTTCTGGCCCGGTCTGATGTCGAGCAGGCCGTACCGGAAGTGCAGGTGCCGGATCGCCCCGTTCTCGGCCGGCGTGTCGCCGGCTCTTGCCGCCACCGACGACGCGAGGAGCGCGATCCCCACGAGGCACGCGGCGATCGCGGCCTTGCGGGCGGGGAACCGCATCCGGTCACGGTACCGGAGTCGATCAACGTGCCGGCGGCGCGTCATCAACTGGGATTCACGGCATCGCGGCCCGTGTACCTGAGCGCGCGAATCTGCTCGAATGGGGCGATGCGGGATCCGTTCG
>DASPTH010000348.1:0-10507 GCA_035623515.1 Acidimicrobiia bacterium | reverse complement strand
CGACGACCGGTGACGTCGTTCGCACCGCGCCGATCGACATCGAAGGCGTCCCCGGAGGCGTCGACATCGCACCGACCGGTCAGCTTCCCGACGCGAGCATGCTCCAGGTCCGCGCGGAGGTGCGCGGTGCCGACGTCGGGTGGCCGCGGTCGTGGTACCCCGCGTTCGCGGGACCGACCGACCGTGTGCTCGTGCTCAGCGTGCACAACTCGAGCAGCGGCGTTGTCACGGGTCTTCGTGTCGTCGGGAGCGTCGGCCACGACAAGACCGAGGGCGAGCCGATCAACCAGACGCTCGGCGCGGTGCCTGCCAACACGACCCGTCAGTTCCGGGTTCCCTTCGTCATCGGCGCGCCGGTGTGGGGGGACTACACGGTGCACGGGAGCATCTACGGGCTCGCGGCACCGGTGAACTTCTCGGTCCCGATGTCGAACGAGCCGTGGGGGATCGAGCTGGCCGTACCGATCTTCCTGCTCGCGGTCGCGCAGCTGTTGCGGCGCCGCGAACGGGCACAACGGCGAGCCGAGGAAGCACAGGCGCCCGCGTCGGAAGAAGCGGAGCCCGCGTTGTTCCCCGAGAGTTCACCCTCTCTTGGGGATTACGACCTCGGGGCTTTCGGAGGCCCTGCGTACGATCGCCCGCGGCCGGAGCCGACGGCAGCCGCGACCGCAGCCGGGGGCGAGCTGGTGGATCTCGGACAGCACTCGTGACGGACTTCCGGAAGGACGCGACGTGAGTCGAGCGCGGCGCCGGCGCCGCTTCTACGGAGCGACCGCGGCACTGGCGGCGATCATCGCGGTGGCACTGCACGTCACCTGGGCACCGGCCGTTCCGGTCGTCGGGCCGACACCGCCCGCGCACGCGAGCATGACCGTCACCACCCCGACCGACGGGCTGACCGACGGCTCGGCCGTCCACTTCACGATCGACACCTCGATGAATCCGGCGGGAGGACAGGTGACGCTCGCGGTGGTCGAGGCCCGGATCTGCCAGACGGGTTTCACCACCTACAGCCTCTCCAGCTTCGGCTTCACCGGCTCGGCTGGCGTGCGGTGCGTGGACGCGCAGGGGATCCAGAGCGGAGGACTTTCGGGCGTGGACGATGGCTACCACATCGGTCCGTTCCCGTTCTCGGCCGTCACGACATCGGGAGACCTCGCCATCCACGTGGGGACCGGGAGCGTGAGCTGGCTCAACGACGACTCGTTCCCCTCGTCGCTGACGTGTGACAGCGCCAACCCCTGCGACGTCGTCGTGCACGTCGGCCTCGTGGGCGACACCGTCGCCGACACGTTCTTCATCCAGACCGTGACCTTCGCGGGCGGGGGCACGACCACCACGACGACGTCGCCGACGACGACCACGACGTCGCCGACCACGACGCGCACCACGACGACCACGACCACGCGCCCACCCACGACGACGACCACCCGCACGACGACCACCACGACGACGCGCGCACCTACGACCACGACCCACGCCACCACGACGACGACCACGACTCCGACGACGACCACGACGACCGCGGGCGCCGCCGGCGGGACCGTGGACCCGTCAACGGTCGCACCCGGCGGCGGCTTCACGATCTCGTCGACCGGCTGGATGCCGTCGTCCCAGGTGTCCGTGGGGCTCGAGCCCCAGGCGGCCGCGGCGAGCGTCACGACGACGACGGTGGCGGGCGCCCGGGCAGCCGCGGTGACCGGCGAGCAGGCGGCGGCGACTGCCACCCCACTCGGGGCGCTCACGGCGTCGTCCGGCGGCGCGGTGCAGGGTCAGTTCACCTTGCCGGCCGGCACCGCCCCCGGCACGTACGTCGTCGTCTTGACCGGCCAGGGTCCGGACAGCTCGGCACGGACGGTGCAGCTCACGTTGACGGTGTCGACGAATCCATCGGGAACCGGGACGACGGCGACCACGGCCGCCATCGGTGTCGCGAGCCCCGCGTCGGGCGCGTCGGGTACGTCGGGCACGAGTGCCGGTAGCCCGAGCCTCGCCTTCAGCGGCTCGTCGACGCGTGACCTGGTGTCGTTCGCTCTGCTGTTCATCGCGGCCGGACTGTTCCTCCTGAGCCGCCAAGCCCGTCGGAAGGCGGCTGGCGCGCGATGACCCACGGTCCGACGCGGCCTCGCGCGCCGGCGCGCATCCGGCACGCCGGTCTCATCGCGGCCTGCCTGGCGATCGTCGGGACCGCCGCGGTCGCGTTCCGGGTGGGCGCCTCGAATCAGCTCCCCGACCCCGGCTGGCAGGTGACGGCCACACCGCTGACCGACCTGCTGGACGGGACGACGGTCTCGGTGACGGTGAAGGCGAACGACGACGTCGCGATCAACAACCTCGAGATCCGCCAGTGCCGGCTCGGACCGACCTACGTGGCCCAGGTCGACAACAGTCCCGCGGAGGGGAACTGCCCGTCGACGCCGGTCTCCTCGTCCGCCGACAACGTGAAGGTGCGATCGGCGAGCGACGGACTCGTGAACGCCGCGCGCTCCGACCAGGGGGCGACCGTCGACTTCAAGGTCGGCGTGGGGACGGCAACCTGGGACGCGGCGTCCGGCCAGACGACGCTCACCTGCGACATCGACAATCCGTGTGCGCTGCTCGCGCAGGTGCGGGTCGGCCCCGACTACCTGTACCAGGAGTTCACGTTGCGCTTCACCGACGCCGACCCGGTGAAGGCGTGTGGGGGCACCGCGACCGGTGTGCTCAAGGCACAGGCGTCGGACGAGCTCACCGACGCGTGGGCGAACTGGACCCGGCAGTTCTGCGAAGCGAACCCCGGCGGGGCACCCTCGACGACGGCGTTCCCGAGTGAGGGGAGCGCGGTGAACGCGTTCGGCACGGGAGACGCCGACCTCACGTACGGCTCGCTCGGCGTCGATCCGACCACCGGGATGCTCGCGTCCGACACGCCTCCACGCGACGCCGTCGCCGTTCCCATCGCCTTGAACGCGGCCGTGCTCGCGGTCGGAGGGGGGCACCGACCGGCCCCGGGCCTCGACAAGGTGCCCTACCCACAACTCCAGATGCTCGCGTCCGACTCCGCCGCGCTGCTCTCGAACGGGAAGTCGGTGCTCCAGAACGACTCGCTGCCGTACTCGGCGTCGATCCTGAGCGAGAACCCGTCGCTGCAGGGCATCGCGTACTACGTGCCCGCGAACATCCTCACGTCGTCGCTGCCCAGTACCTCGACGTGGCTCTTGACCAGCTACTTCAAGGCAGTCGCGCCCGCCGACTGGGTCAACCGGCGTACCACACCCCCGACGCCCAGAGGCCAGACCTCCAGCCTCGCCGTCGGGTTCGACGACGATTCGACCTTGAGCGGCCGCCCGGCGATGCAGAAGGTGACGGTGCCCGCCGCGCTCAACGACCCGGACGGGCCGCTCTGGGTGTTCACCGACCGGGCAACGGCCGCGTCGCTGAGCCTCACGCCGGTGGCTCTCGACAACGGCACCGGGACCTTCGTGTCCCCGACGACGGACTCCATGGACGCCGCGGTGGACGCGATGCAGCCGGGACCGCTCGGCGTGCTCGAGCCGACGTTCGGGTCGGCGCCGCAGGCGAGCGCGAGCGCAGCCGCGACTCCGGCGTACCCGCTCACCTACGTCGTGTACGCGTTCGCTCCCGCGCAGCCGCTCGTCGACCCGACGACCTGCGCCCCGCGGTCCGCGTCGCAGGCGCTGCTCACGAAGTGGCTGCAGTACATCACCGGCCCCGGCCAGCAGAGCATGGCGCCGGGACTCGAGCAGCTCACGCCCGCGCTCCAAACGCAAGCGCAGGCGCAGATCACCAAGGTCGGTGCCTCGCCGGTGACCGGTCCGTGCGCGGGTGCGGGTGGTGCGGCGGGGACCGGCTCGGCCTCGGGCACCGGAACCGGGAGCAACCCGTTGTTCGCCGCCGCCACGGGCGCGGGGAGCCTCCCGACCTCCGGTGTGGTGCCCAGGTCGGGTGCCGTCCCGGGGCCGGGTGGCGTGCCCCTGTCACCGGCGGAGCTCACGCAGAAGCCCGCGGGGACCAAAGCCGAGCACGCGGTCGCCATCCCCGCGTTCGCCGGTCACGAGATCGAGAGCCCGCTCGGTGGCGTCGTCGCGCTGATCGGCATCGTCCTCGTGATGAGCCTGGGCGCCTGGGTCACCGCGGGCGGTCGGCTGAGCGGCGGCACGATGTGGACGCCCGGATCGCTGGGCGCGCTCTCGCCTGCCCGGATCGGGTCACTCGTGCTGCTGTGGAGCGGTGTCGCCGTCGCGGGCCTCGGTCTCGTCGTGTTCCAGCTCGGCCCACTGCTCGAGCAACGCGAGCAGCGATCGCTCCTCGACGACTACCGCGTCACCGTCGACCACGCCGCCAACGAGCGGGGGACGCTCCAGGGGATCACCGTCTCCACCAAGCCGCCGGAAGAGGGCTCCGCGGTGGGGATCCTCGAGATCGGCGCCCTGAAGACGCAGGACGTCGTCGTCGAGGGTGCCAGCGCGTCCCAGACTGCGCGCGGTCCCGGGCACGTGCCGGGGACCGCCGGGCTCGGCCAACCCGGCAACAGCGTCGTCGTCGCCCGCCGCAACGCGTACGGCGGCTCGTTCCGCGGTCTGGCGGAGCTCGTGAAGGGCGATCCGGTCGTCGTCACCACGACGCAGGGCCAGTCGGTCTACGCGGTCCGCTGCGTGGTGACGATGGGGCTCGACGACTCCGGATCGAGCACCGCACCGGCGAGCGCGAGCGGCGCCACTGCGACCACCACGAGCTCCGGCTACACGTGCCCGAGCAGGAAGGCGTCGAAGGCCGGCAAGAGCACCGCGGCGTCCACCACCACGACCGCGGCCTCGACCACCACGTCGACGAGCGCGCCGACCTCGAGTTACTCGACGCCGGGCAGTGGCACGCCGAAGTCGGGATCCGTCTCGGTGGACGAGTTGTACGGTCCGACCAGGGACGACCGCCTCACGCTGGTCACGTCGGGCAGCAAGGCGCCCTGGAACACGTCGCAAGCGACCGTCGTGGTCGCTCGGCTCGTCGGCATGCCGTACCCGCCGACGGTCCAGGGCGCGCGCAGCTCCGAGGAGACGGGCATGAACGGCGACTCCGGAGCCTGGGCCGCGGTCACGCTCGCGCTGCTCGCCTTCGTCGGGGTGATCGTCGGCAGCGTCGTTCTCTACCGGAGGATGCGTTTCCGTGTCGCGTACGTCCTCACGATCGCGCCGCTCGTGGCGTTCACGATCATCGCGGGCGAGACCCTCGCCCGACTCCTGCCGGCATGGACCTGACCGTTCGAGACCAACGAAACGAACCGAGGGGAGGTGTGATCATGGCGCGCAGGATCTACACGATCGTTCGCTGGTCGCTCTTCGCGGTCGCGGTGTTGCTCGTTTCCGGCGTGTCGCCGTTCGCCGGGCACACAGCCGAGGCGCTCGTCGGAACCGCCGGGCCGATCAAGCTCACCGTGGCGCCGGTGACCAACCTGTCGGACGGCAGCGACGTCTCGATCCACGCAGAAGCCCAACCCGGAACGTCGATCTACTCGGTGACCGGCCACCTCTGCCTTCCCGGTGAGCACACCGGTGACTTCTTCTTCGGCTTCCTGGGACCGGCCTGCACGGACAAGCCCGTCGGCCAGAGCGACGTGGAGAAGATCACCGTGCTCGGGGGCGACAGTTCGGCCGACCTCACGTTCAAGGTCGGCACCGGAACGACCAACTGGATGAACGACCGCGGCTACCCGTACACGATCACGTGCGACGACACCCACCCGTGCGACCTCGTCATCCGCGTCGAGATCACGAACTCGACCGTCTACTTCCGCGCCCCTCTCTGCTTCGGTGCCGCGTGCCCTCCCGACCTCTCCGGCTTGCCCGCGCCGCCGGTCACGACGGCGACGACTCCTGCCGGCGCGCCGGCCGCGGCGGCTGCAGCTACTGCCAACGACGCCGGGTCGAAGGGCACGGGCGGCGGCGCCGATCACGGCGCGACCGCCGGCGGTTCGGCCGCCACGACGACGGTGCCGGCCGGAAGTGACCAGAGCGCGTCGCGCGCGTCGACGTCCTCACGGTCGTCGAGCGCTCCCGACGGGACCGCCCTCGACACCGCTCAGAACGCGGTGGCCATACCGAGCGGAGGGATGTCGCAGGGCTTGCGTGTCTTCATCGCGGCGCTCGCCGGTGCGATCGGAGGGGCACGCATCATCACCGTCGTCGGCCGCGCCCGACGCAGCAATCCAGTAGGTGCACGATGAAGAGAGTGTGGGTTCCCATCGCAGCCGCTGCGTTCAGCACGTTGCTCGCCGCCTGTAGCTCGGGTGGGAGCGCGTCGACGAAGTCGACACCCACCGCGTCGACGGTGGCGAAGCCGGGAACGGCTCAGATCACCTCGTTCACGGTTCCCACGTCGGTGCAGTGCCAGGGGCACACGAGCACGACCGTCAACATCCAGTGGGCGACCACGGGTGCGAACAAGCGTGAGCTCTACATCGACGGCCGTCCCATTGTGGAAGCCACGTCGGCGAGTGGCGCGGTCGAGACGCCCGTGCACTGTGACGCCCTCCCCCACGACGTCGTGATCATCGCGTACGACGACGCCGGTCGGAAGACGACCGCGCAGAAGATGTTCGACACCAACCAGTGATCGCGGTTCAGAGGGCTGCGAGAAAGGTTCACGCCGTGTTCAATCGGAGTCAATCTCGTCGTCGTAGCGTCGCCGACGCCGCGGCAGCTTGCAGCCGCCGGTCGCAGTCGGCGGAGCACCATGCGTCTCGAGGTCGAGCATGAAGAGCACGAGCCTGGCCCTTGTCCGCCCCGCCGAGATCTCGCTCTTCACCGCCGACGCGGTCGAGGCGATCATCGAGCGAGAGTTCGTCGCACTGCGGACGCTCGAACAGCGCGCGGCGGAGGCAACCGCCGAGGCGCAGGATCTCGAGAGGAAACTATCGGCCGACGGCATCGACCCCGTGACCGCCTCGTGGATGCTCCTCCGCATCCAGCAGTACCTCCAGAGCCTGCGGCGCGAGGCCGAGGACGACGCCTCCGCGCGGTTGGCGTCGGCGCGATGGCATGCAGTCGCCATCTCCCGGGGTGAGCTCGCCACAGAGGCCTTGGACCCGCCTCCCGACGCGCGCCACGAGCCTCGGGTCCGGCCCCAGCCGGTGCCGTGGAGCGCGGCGGTGCCGGCACCCGTGCCGGCCACGAACGGCGCGTCGTCGTACGACGTGCCGCAACCGCGCAACGAGACCGCCGTCGTGCCGGTCGCGGTCGAGGGGACCGCGGTCGACGCGTACGTCCCGACGTTCGATGTGGCCGACGATCGCGTGTTCTGGCCGCCGGAACCTCGGCGCGCGCAGTGGTGGCGACTCCACCGCGTGCCGACCGCGGTATTCCTCGAAGTCGGTGCGGGCGTGGCGGCTGCGGCCGCCCTCGCCACCCGCTTCCTGTAGACCACCCTTCGTTGGCGCGGCGCGCGCACGGCGGTCGTCCTCGAACTTGTTCGCCTGTCCGTTGCTCTCCGTTTCCCCTTTCCGACCGCAGTCGTCCGCTTTCGGCAACCAGGCGTTCACCTCTCGTGGTTACCGTGCTGGCGTCCTGGAGGGGTGTCGGGGAGCCGGGTCATGGCGCGGGTCGTAGTGGTCGAGGAGCGTGCGCAGCCGCGCGTCGCCCGGCTCCTGACCGAAGAGGGCATCTCGCTCGAGAACTCGCAGGGGACACTCGACGTGGTGATGAAGCTCGTCGACCTCGAGGCTCCGGATGTGATCATCCTCGAGGTCGTCTCGCCGTCTCGGGCAGCGACGCGCTTGTGCGCGTCGCTGCAGTCCGCGGCGGCGCGCGCACGGATCGCGATCTTCGCCGAGCGTGCAGCCGAGAGTGAAGTAGTTGCCGCCTACCGTTCCGGCGCGGACACGGTGATCTGTGAACCGGTCGGTTCCCACGAGCTCGTCGCACGGATACGCGCACTGCTTCGCCGCGCACCAATGGAAGACGCATCAGATCCGGATCTCATCGCGATCGGTCCGGTTCGCCTCGATCGCGCGCGCAGACAGGTCACGGTGTGCGGGGAGCTGGTGCCGTTACCGAGGAAGGAGTTCGACATCGCCGAGCTCCTCATGAGCCGAGCCGGTGGCGTCGTGTCACGGACCCAGCTCGTGCGAGAGCTCTGGGGGACGCAGCGGGACACCAAGACGCTCGACGTCCAGGTCGGACGGCTGCGCGCCAAGTTGATGGCCGCCGAGGGCCTTCAGCGGATCGTCACGGTGCGGGGCGTCGGGTACCGGTTCGCCACCGATGACGAGCTGGGCATCGACCCGGGCGTCGAGCCCGCTCGGCGCTGACGATCCTCGTGCCTGCGGTCTCACCTCGCGCCGGAATCCTCGTGGCGTCGGTGTTGCTGCTCGCGTCGCTGTGCGCAGCCCCGATCGCGGCGGCCGATCCACCACCTCCGAGCGGCCCTGACGGCGCCGCCGCTCCGGCGTCGGCTCCTCCCGATCCGGCGCTCACCCCGGCGGCGGCGCGCGCCGCCATCGATCTCGACGACACGAACAACCGGCTCGAGGCCGTGGCGCGCCAGATGGCCGAAACCCAGGCACGCGCGACGTCGGCGCAGACGCTCATCGACGAGACGAACACCAAGATCGTTGCCAACCAGGTGAAGATGGCGTCGCTCGCCGCGCGCGTGCGCGATCGCGCGCTGTTCATCTACCGGCGGAAATCGGGCGCGGACAGCGCCTTGCTCGAGGTCCACGACGCGTCGGTCGTGAACTCGGCCGAGGTCTACGCGCGGGCCGGGTTCAGCGTCGACGCGCGGCTGCTCGACGAGCTCCGCGGGGTCGAGCGTCGCCTCAGCGACGAGCGCGCGCAACGGGCGCAACTCCACCAGGACCTCGCGGACGCGCTGGCCCGCCTCGACGCCACGCGGCAGCAGCTCCAGGACACACGCGCGCACGAGCAGGCGCTCCTCGACGCGTGGGGCGCGGTGCCCGTCATGGGGGACTCGTGGCTGTCGGCCGATGAGATCGCGGCATGGTTCAAGGCCACGTACGCGGTGCCCGAGCTCGCGCCCGGTACCACGATCGACGACCTCGCCCGGCTGTTCGTCATCGAAGGCAGAACGGAGCACGTGCGCGGTGACCTCGCGTTCGCGCAGTCGATCGTCGAGACCGCCGCGTTCCGCGTCGACGCAGGGAACAACTACGCGGGCATCGGAGCGTGCGATTCGTGCAGCGGTGGACTCGTGTTCGCGACCCCTCTTGACGGCGTGCGCGCGCAGATCCAGCTCCTGCGCAACTACGCCGATCCCGGCAGCCGCGCCCAGCTGCTGGGCAACCCACCCTCACCGGGCCTGTACGGGACCGATCCCGTCCGCGCCGCCGCGCTGTACGACACCTTCCCGCTCAAGGGCAGAGCACCGCTCTGGAACATGATGGGGAACGGCAACTGGGCCACCGATCCCAACTACGCCCCCAAGGTCATCACCGTCTTCGCCGGCATGGTGGCCTACGCGGCGCAGCATCGGTAAAAGCCTCGTTCAATCCCTGTGAACGCAGACTTCACCCGGAGTTCAATCGCCGGCTACTCCGGACCCGTACACTCCGCGCCGATGGAGGCTTCGGGAACGTCCTCGTTCGGTCAGCCCATGCGCGGTTACTCGCGCGCGGAGGTCGACGCCTTCCTCCAGGCGGCTGCCCGTGAACGGGCGCGTTTCGAGGCGGACATCGCCGACGCCAACCGTCGCATCCGCGAAGCTCGCACCGCGATCGGGGTGCACGGTGTGATGGTGAGCATGGTGCTCGAGGCCCAGCGGGAGCTTGCCGGGATCCGCCGCGCCGCCGAGGTCGAGGCCGACCGCATCGTCTCGGCGGCCGAGGCCGATGCGCAACACGTGCTCGCGGGTGCCCGGAGCGACGGGGCCAGTCCCGGTCCGGCGCCGGTCGTACCCGGCGCGTCCGTCGTCGCCCCTCCGGCCCGCTCCGCACCACCCGCGTCGGGACCGGAGCCGCTCGTCGACCTGGTGGACCGGCCCGCGCCGAACGGGTCGTCGGACCGACGTGTGCACGCCGGCGGTGCACGACCCGACGCACTCGACACCGACTACTTCGAGTTCCTCCGCGGCGCACTCGCCGACGACCAACCGCTCGGTCCGCACTCCGAGTAGCCACATGCCCGGCCCGCGCTTGCCGCGTCCCGAGTCGCTCGACGTCATCCCGGCCGACACCGTCGGTGAGTTGATCGAGGCCACTGAGCGCGAGTTCGTGGAGTACGAGCGGCGTGCAACGGAAGCGACCGCGGAAGCCGAGGAAGCCGAGGCACGGGCCGGCGCCGCGGGCATCGACCCGCAGACCGCGGCGTGGGCCATGATGCACCTGCAACGGTTCCTCGACTCGCTGCGCGCCGAGGCGGAGCGCGACGCCGCCGCCACGGTCGAGGTCGCCGAGCATCGCGCGCGCGTGCGTCGTGAGGACGCGGCGCGGCTTGCCCAGCTACTCCGGAACGGCGCGGAGCCGACGCCTCTCGCCCCAGTGAGCTTTGCGACACACCCG
>DASPTH010000311.1:0-6408 GCA_035623515.1 Acidimicrobiia bacterium | reverse complement strand
GGGCGTTCGTCCGCGAGCGCCTCACGCAGGACGGGGCCGAGCTCGCTCGCGTCCTTCACCACCGCGCCGTCGGCGCCGAACGACTCGGCGAACTTGGCGAAGTCGGGGTTGCGCAGCACCGTCCCGATCTCGCGGCCGCCGAACCGCTCGCGCTGGTCGCGGTTGGAGTTCCCGTACGCGTTGTCGTTGTAGACGACGGTGACGACGTTGATGCCGTACTGCACCGCGGTGGCGAGCTCGGTGGCTGCGAAGAGAAAGCCTCCGTCGCCGGTGACGCACACGACCGGACGATCGGGGCACGCGACCTTCGCCCCGAGGGCGGCAGGGAACCCGAACCCGAGCGTGCCCATGTACGACGTGGACAGGTAGGTCCGCGGCTCGTAGACGCGGTAGTACATGTGGCACATGTAGCCGACCGTGGTCGTGCACGGGACGAGAATGCCGTCGTCGGGCACCGCACTCCGCAGCACGTCCACCATCGCCGCCTGCGGGCCCACGGCGCGGAGCTCTTCCTCCGCTCGCGCGCGCATCGCCCGGGTCTCGGTTGCGCGGGACGGGCGCGGCGACGTGCGCGTCTCCAGCTCGTCGAGCAGCGCGGCCAGCGTCGGGGCGGCGTCGCCGACGACCGGCACCGCGTCCGCGAAGTGGCGTCCGATCTCCGCTGGGTCGACGTCGAGGTGCACGACGACCTGCTCCTTCGTTGCGCCCGACGCGCCGAAGTGCGAGCCCACGGCGAGGATCACGTCGGCGTCGTCGACGACGGGCTGCACCCGTTTGTTGACCCACGCCGTGCCCACCGACAGGGGATTCCGGTCGTCGATCGCGCCCTTGCCCTGACGGGTGGTGATCACCGGCGCCTGGAGGAACTCGGCGACCGCCGTGAGCTCCTCCGATGCGTTGCCCAACACCACTCCCCCGCCTGCCCACACGAGTGGTCGATCCGCCGCGGCGAGCGCCTCGGCCGCGGGCGCGATCGCGTCGGGGTCCGCGGCCACACGCACGTCGCGGGCAGGCTCGAGCAGCTCGACGTCGGCTGTCTCCGCGAACGCCTCCGGCGGCATCTCGATCTCGACCGGTCGACGCCGCCCACGCCGCAATCGCTCGAAGGCGCCATGGACTGCGGCCGGAATCGCCTCCGCGGTGAGCGCTCGTTCCTGCCACGCGGTGACGGGCCGTACCAGGTCGAGCTGGTCGTGCACCTCGTGCAGGAGTCCCAGCGATGCGCCGATGCCGTGTCGGTTCACCTGGCCGGCGACGAGCAACACCGGCGACGACGACGCCCACGCGGTGGCGAGCCCCGCGCCCGCGTTGTACACGCCCACTCCGGGCACCACGAAGGCAACGCCGGGACGACCACTCGACCGCGCGTAGCCGTCGGCCATGAACGTGGTGCCCTGCTCGTGGCGGGTCGTCACGAACTGGATGCCCGGCTCGTCGTAGAGGCCGTCGAGCGCGTACATGATCTGGTCGCCGGGCAGGCCGAACACGTGGCGCACGCCTTCACGTGCGAGCTGCCGCGCGAATGCACGGCCCCCGGTCATCGAGCTCATGCCCGGGCCTCGCCGGAGCTGCCGCGGATCACGTCTTGATCAAGTCGGCCTTGACCTCGATCTCGTTCGACGGCTTGCAATCGAAGGTGCCCTTCTTCGTCGGGTAGACGCGGACGAACTTCCCGCTCCGGAACTGGAGGAGCGCGAAGCACGCCGACGGTACCTTGTCGGGGATGTTCACGGCGGCGACCATGCCGCCCGCGTCGAAGTGCGTGAGGGTCTTGATGCCGTCGAGCAGGGTCTTCCGGGTGAGCCCGTTCACACCGTTCTTCGCCACTGCCGCCCGCGCCGCCTGCGCGAACGCGATCCCGGCCTCCCAGCCGTAGACGCTGAAACCGTCGGCGTTGTTCTTCCCGACGTACTCGAGGAAGGTGTCGAGCATCTTGTTCTCGCCGGCTTCCTCGAACGGCAGGTAGCTCACCGGGACGTACTCGCCCTCCATCACACTGGCGTTCTGCTTCAGCGAGTTGTCGTAGCACGCAGTCGTGCACTCCCACACGATGTTCGGGTCGGTGAGGCCCTGGATCTGCGCCTCGCTCCGCAGTTCGATCGCGCTGTTCGCCGCGAGCACCATCAACGAGTAGTTGGAGTTGTCGGTCTTCATCTGTTGGATGATCGACGTGTAGGCGGTCTGCTGATCGCGCCCGCCCCGCGTGACGTCCTGGTCGGCCTTGATCCCGGCCTTCTGCACGGTGTCGAGGAGCACCTCGCCGCCGCGATTGGCGTCGGGTGTGTCGTTCGACGCGATCAGCGCGCCGTGCAGGTCGTTCTTGTGCTTGGAGAGCAGGTACTTCGTATCGCCCTGGTTGCCGTGATACGTCTGCGGGTGCTGGTCCTTCGTCGAGCACACGAGCTGCACCGCGTTCACCGGGAATGCCACCGGCGAGCACGACTCGGGCACGCCGGTCGCGACCCCGGCCAGGTCGGGCAGTCCGGTCGTGGCGCCGGCCTGGTCCCGGCAGTTCACCTCGTCGTCGACGGTCGTGAGGAACAGCGCCGTCGTGCCGACGAGCGCGAGGTCCTTCCCGCACGCCGTGATCACGCCGTTGCGTGCCGCGTTGGCGTCGAGGTGCGAGTCGATGAAGTCCACGAGGATCTTCCGCCCGCCCACGCCGCCGCCGCCGGCCTTGGTGTTGAGGTACGTGGCCGCGCCCTTCACGCCGTCGACGACCCCCTTGAACAGCCCCGGCGCGAACTGGTTGTCGACATCGGCCATCACCGCGATGTGGACGGCGGTCGGGGAGACCCCGATCTCGGTTCCCTTCGGCGCCTCGTTGGACGCAGCCGTGGCCGCCGTACCCCCCATCGACATCAGTGTCACCACGAGCACGCCGACGCCGAGTCCTCGCCAGGTCCTGTGCATCCTTCCCCCCACTGCTCGGTGCCGGCCCACCGTACGGAGCGCCGCGGTGCAGGTCAACGCGCCCCGAGCACGTCGGCGGCGAACGCCTCGAGCCCGGCCACGGCGTCGCGGCCACGCTGCCACGGCATCACCACCACGCGGTCGACCCCGATGTCCGCGTAGCGCGACAGCTCGGCGACCGACGGGGAGGGGTGGAGGACGGTGAGCTCGAACGGGCGGGTGGCACCGAGCTCGGCACGCAGCTCGGTGATCTTGGCCACGCGGCTCTCGACGGTCGCGGTGGTTCCGGCGGAGATCCAGCCGTCGGCGGCGCGCACCGCGCGCGCGAGCGCCTGGTCGGTGTCCCCGCCGAGCAGGATCGGGGGGTGGGGTGAGGTCACCGGCTTCGGCTCGAAGCACACGCCATCGAAGGCGAAGTGCTTCCCGTGGAACGAGACCTCGGTCTCGGTCCAGAGCGCGCGGATCACCGCGATGGCCTCCTCGGTGCGCGAGAACCGGGTGCGAGCGTCGAGTCCCAGCCCGGTGAATTCCTCGGTGAGCCATCCGGCGCCGACGCCGAGAACGGCGCGGCCGCCCGACAGCACGTCGAGCGTGGTCACCGCGCGGGCGGTGACGAACGGGTGCCGCAACGGCAGCACGTAGACGGCCGTGCCGAGCTTGATCCTCCTCGTGCCGGCCGCGATGTTCGTCAGCACGAGCCACGGATCGAAGAGCGGCGTGCTCGGGGCATACGGGAACGAACCGTCCGGTGTGTAGGGATACCGACTCGCGACTCGAGACGGAAAGAACAGGTGGTCCGGCACGAACACCGACTCGTAGCCCAGCGCCTCCGCGCGCGCCGCGATCCCCGGCATCGCGTCGGGCCGCACCATCACGAGGTTGAGCCCGATCCTCACCCCGCGACCTCCAGGGTGCCCGCGGCGACCAACTCGTCGACGTCGCGGTCCGGCAACCCGAGCACCTCGACGGCGATGTCGCGGGTGTGCTGACCGAGCAGCGGCGCGGGGAAGGTACGCGGCGCCGGCAGCCGGGTGGCGTGGAAGGCAGGGCCTTCGAGGAGGATCGAACCGAGCCCGGGTTGGTCGACGTCGAGGAGGTACCCGCGCTCTCGAAGCTGCGGGTCGTCCGGCTGGTCGCTCGGGTACATCATCATCCCCGCGGGCACACCGCGAGCCTGGAGCAGCACCATCACCTCACGGTCGGTGTGCTGCGTGGTCCACGCCGCGACGTGTCGGTCGAGCTCGTCCTGGTGCGCCAGCCGGCCGGCCGCGGTACGCCACGCATCGGCACTCGTCCACTCGGGCTCGCCCATCGCGTCGACGAGCCCGGACCACTCGGCGTCGCTCCGGCACGTGATCACGCACCACCGCTGCTCACCCGCGCACGGGTACACACCCCAGGGCGCGCCGCGTGCCGACCGGTTGCCCTGCGGTCGCACGGATCCCGGGGAGAGTGACTCCTCGAGCAGGAGATCGGCGAGCAGGTTCAAGGCCATCTCCGCCTGCGCGAGCTCGACGTGCCGGGCACCCGCGAGCCCTCGCGCTCGCGCGATCACGTCCGCCGCCACCGCGAGCGCACCGAGACGACCGACGAGATGATCGGGGAAGGCGACGTTCTGGGGCACGGGCACGGGTGCATCCGGGAAGCTCCACAGGTACGACAGGCCGCTCGGCAACTGGGTGTTGGAGCCGTAGCCGCGCCAGTGCGACCACGGTCCGCGCCGCCCCATGGTCTGGCTGCTGATCACGAGGAGCTCGGGGTTCGCCGCGTGCAGATCCGCGGCGCCGAGGCCGATGCGCTCGAGCGCGCCGAACGAGAGGTTCTCGACGACCACGTGGGCGTGGCGAGCCAACTCGAGGACGAGGGCGGCCCCTTCCGGTTCGGTGAACTCGACGGCGAAGCTGCGCGTGCTCCGGTTCGACGAGCAGAACGGCGGCCCGACCCCCGTCGCCGCGCCGAGTTGCCGGAACACGTCGGGTCGCGACGGGCTCTCCACACGGATGACGTCGGCCCCGTACTCGGCCAGTAGACGGCCCATCTCCGGCGCCGCGCCCGCTTGACCGAACTCGAGGACTCGCAGCCCCGAATAGGGCATGCCGGGCTCGGCGCGCACGCGGGCCGCAGTCGACGAGGGCGCGCACCACGCCGGCGCCGAGTCCGACGGCGCCGTGCACACCGGCGGCGAAGCGCGGTAGCCCATGCGCTCGCCGTCGACCACGTAGAAACCGCTCGCCAAGCGGCCGCGACGACCCTCGCCGAGATCGGCGTCGACGAACGAGCCGAGCGCGTCGAACTGTTCCGCGTCGAGCACGTCGGCCGGACGGAACATGGGCGTGATCGGGATGCCGCGGAGTTGTCCCTCGATCGACGCCTCGAGCATCGTCTTGTCCGCGAAGAACTCGACGAACGCCGGCTCGATGACTTCCTCGTACACCTCGATGCGAACGGCCGACTGGTCGAAGTCGTCCGTCTGCAAGACGGCGAGATCGCTCATCCAGTCGCGCAGCTTGCGCCACTCGGCCGTCGTGACCATCGCGGGCCGGACGAAGCCGTCCGCGCACGGCACGATCGGGTACACCTTGCCGCCGCCGTCGCGCACCTCGCGGTACGTGCCGAACTGCCGGATGAGGCTGTAGCTCGCGAGCGCCCAGTCGGTCGTCTGCAGCAGCGCTTCCATCACGCTCACGTCGACGTGCTGCCCGCGGCCCGTGGCGCACCGGTCGAGGTACGCAGTGAGCGCGGCAAATGCTGCGGTCACGCCCACCGTGTCGTACGCGATCGGGCCGGGCGCGAGGACCGGTGGCAGGTCCGGCACGCCCGCCCGGAACAGCATCCACGCCATCCCCTGCATCACCGCGTCGGTGGCGACGTACCCGCGGTACGGTCCCGTCTGCCCGAAGTCGGTCACGGACACCACGACGAGGTGCGGCACTCTCGCCGCCACGTCGCGCGGGTCGAGGTCGCGGGCGGCGAGCTCACCGGGGCGGCTCGTCTCCACCCAGACGTCGGCGCCTTCGAGCAGCGCGAGCAGCGCGCCACGGCCGCCGGCGGCCGTGAGGTCGAGCGTGACGCCGCGCTTGTTGGTGTTGCGGACCGCGAACGCCAGGCTGGTGCCGTCGTGGAACGGTGGCAGCGTCCGTGAGACGGCGCCGCCCGGTGGTTCGACCCGCACCACGTCGGCGCCGAGGTCGGCGAGCAGGCGACCACACAGCTCGGCCTTCTCGTCGGCCATGTCGACGACGCGTAGACCCTGCAACGGTAGGGGCACGCTCATCACCGCCCGTTCGGTACCGCCGGCCAGGACGCCGCAGTATCGTCGGTCGCCTTCAGCGAGCGCCACGCCAAGGAGGGATCGTGGGGATCGACAAGTTCCGGTTCGACGGCAAGCAGACGGTGGTGGTCGGCGGCGCGAGCGGCATGGGGTTGGCGGCGGCGATGTTGCTCGAGGAGCTCGGTGCCAAGGTCGCGATCGCCGATGTGAAGCAGCCGCTGGCC
>DASPTH010000138.1:0-13452 GCA_035623515.1 Acidimicrobiia bacterium | reverse complement strand
GCCCGCAACTGCACGGCAAGCGACTGCGTCACGACGCGGTTCTCCTCCGGCTCAGGGCACGTCGGCCTTCTCGGCCTCGCTGCGCAGCTCGTCGGCGTCGTCGGCGAGGAGCCAACCCTCGTCGATCAGCTCGTCGAGCCGGCGATTGAACCGCTCGACGTAGTCGGCGTGGTCCCGGTAGACGCGCTCGAGGGTCTCCTTCGGCAAGGGCTCCTCGATACCGACGACGCCGAAGGCCGGCACCCCGTCGTCGCGGACCCCGGGATTCGGGAGGTACCGCAACCGGGGAACGTCCATCTCGGGGGTCCGCACCCCGCCGCGGCTGTTCCCGAACTCGTCCTTGACGAAGAGCCCGTCGGGCCCCACCTCGATGCGATCCGCGCGCGGCGGCGTGACGCCGTCGGCGATCCAGCGCACGAGGTGGTCCAGCCCCGCGCTGAACAGCTCGTCGTGTGGCAGGCTGTTCATGGGCGCGTTCTTCGGCACGTTCCCTGCAGTCCCGATGGGATCAGCCTGCCACATCGCGTTGTCGCTGTACGGCGGGTACCTCGTGCCCATGTGGCCCACTCCCGCGAGCTCGTACAGCCGGAAGCGGTCTCCGGGCTCGTCGCTGTCGGGGCGGCGGTAGCCGCGACCCTCCCGGCCGGGCCGGTTCGGGTCGGAGATGTCACCCTCGCTCAAGACCTGCACGATCGGCACGTCGCGGGGACCGAACGTCACCGACGGCGCCCCCGACGGGAAGAAGCCCTGGTACACGGGTGAACCGTCGTCGCGCCGGTGCGCGTCGTGGCCGTTCAGAACGTACTCGGTGACGACGCCGCCGGTCTGCGAATGGCCCACCAGGACGAGGTGGCGCACGTCGAAGCCGGTGAACGGCCCGGTGCCGCCCGCGAGCCCGGCCCCGACCTGCGCGAGGATCGGCGTCGAGAGCACGTTCAGGCGCCGCATGTGCTCCATACGCGCCTGCATGGCGGCGGGGTCACGAGGCAGAGCGGCCGCCGCGGGCCCGGTCGTCTCGGGTGGTGGCGCGTCGGACCAGATGTCGAGCGACGCGTAGCGGCCCGCGTCCGACGGCTTCACGAAGGCCTCGAGCGCACTCTTCTGGGAGCACACCGCCGCCCAGCCGTGACCCGCCCGCATGACGTACAGCGACGTGTAGATCCAGATGGGCGCCGCGCTCGCGGCATGCACGGGCTCGACGATCACGGTCCCGCTGAACCGAGCCGGGTCGCGCGGCCGGCGCACGAAGACCGAGGTCGTGTACGGGTGACCGTCGGCCTCGCCGGTCGCGAACCACTCCTCCTCGACGTAGTCGAACTCTGCGGGGTCGCCGCGGTACGCGCCGCTCGGGACGAACGGCTCGGACCCCTCGGGTGCTGCGGGACGGTTGAGCGCGGCGGGTTGGACGGTCATGGCTGCTCCAATCGGATGGGCGCTTCGTGGGGCTACACGAGCTCGTCGTGAGCAAATTGCCTACAACATGGGTCGCTCAGAGCGGGCCGGGGTACCCGGCCCGCTTTCCTTCGCTCCTGCAACATGGGTCGCTCTCCTTCGCTCCTGCAACATGGAAACCGGCGCGCAACTCATTGACGTGGCCGTCGACGGAGGTGATCGCGGTGCGGGTCATTCGCGTTCCTCCCGGGTCACGACGACGGCTGTCCCTGTCCCGTCTCGCTCGGGCATCCGGTGCACGGAGCCTGCGCGCTGGAGGTCGCGGGCACGGTCAACTCGTACGTCGCGTTCGACTTGTCGAAGAACTTCAGCGGCGTGGTCGGCCAGTGCGCGCCGTAGTAGCGCTTGCCGCCGTCGAGGTACCAGAGCGTGCCCTGGCCGCCCGGCAGGCCGAGGTTGGTGAGCGGGGGCCCGACGGTGTTCGGATCCCACCACACGACCGTGAAGTCCTTGTTGCCGTGCAGGTACTCGTCGTAGGGGAGACCGTCGGTCCGCCCGAAGCCCTGCTGGACCGTGTAGACGTCGTTGGCCACCGACCCACCCGTTGCCGGCACCGCGAAGTACCCCTGCTCGAACGTCTGCGGGGTGAGCTTCGGGCCTGCGTACATGATGCCCTGCATCAGCCAGTTGACGATGTTCTCGATGAAGACGCTCGACGTGCCACGTCCCTTGCCCCAGTACCACTGCACGGGGTCGAGGAGGGTGGCCCCGGTCTGGGTGGTGACCACCGGCGGCGCGATGTTCGAGATCCCGAACGCGTGCGCCCACTGGTTCTGGTCGTAGTTCCGCGCGAAGAACGCGAGGTCGGTGTACTGGTACCCGGCGATGATCCACTCCGGGTGGTAGTCCTGCGAGTTCGCCTGCTTCAGCATCGCGGTGATCATCGCCGAGTCGGTGAGGAGCATCACCGTGGTGACGCCTGCGGTCTTGAGCTTGGTGATCGCAGTTCCTGCCTGCTCTTGCGCGACGGTCGGGTCGCCGAAGGGAGAGTTGCTCGACGGGTAGTTGATGACCGCGCCGGGCGCGAGCTTGGCGCCGTACTTGGCGAGCGTCTTGTCGAAGAGCGCGGTGTCGATGACGGTCGGGCTGTAGACCATTCCGAGCTTGCGGGTCTGGTCGTGCATCGTGGTGTCACCGGCGTAGACGGCCTTCTTGCCCGCGAGTTGCTTGCCCGCGAACTCGGCGACGTTGATCGCGCCCGCGTTCGCGTCCGCCTGGCCCCAGCGGTACGGCGCCTGCTTCAGGGTGTCCTCGAGCGACACGTCGTTGCCCCAGACCGGGATCTTCGCCGCCCCGACCGCCGCCCCGAACACCGGCTCGCCGTTGAACGTGGTGTCGATCACCGCGAACGGCTTCTCGGCGACGACGGTGACCGCATCGGCACGCTGCGCGGCTTCGTCGTCGCCGGTCGACGTCACGAAGTCGATCTCGACCGTGCGGCCGTAGGTCTCGAAGAACTTCTGGAACGGCGCCAGCGTGTCCTTGATCGCGTTCTCCATGCTGCCGGGCTGGCCGGTGGCGTTGTTCAGGGGGAGCTGCGATTTCGCGACCACCGCGCCGATCTGCTGGTCGTTGGGGACCAGCGCGACCACCCTGATCGCGTCCTTGGTGACGCCCTGGTACGTCGCGCCGCCGTTGTTCGTGCCCTTCCACTTCGCGACGCACACCGAGCCGAGGTACCCCTGCTTGGTCACGAACTGCAGACGCCCGTAGGTGCCGGCGTTCCGGTCGCACAACGGGTTGGCGTACGCGGCCGCGGTGCCGATGCCTGTACCCGCCGGCGCCGGGCCCGTTCCGGGCGCGCGTGCCACAGCACCCGCGGTGCCAGTGGCGACCGGGAGCGCGGCGGCCGCGGTGAGCGCGACGACGACGGCGACGCGTGCCAGCCGCGGCGCGCGGGTTCGAGTGCCTCGCACCAGAAATCCCCCCTTGGATCCCCCCTGTGGTCCGCTGCCCTCGCAGCCTAGGTTCGGCCCGCCGAGGCGTCAAGACGTGCCTCTACTGGCACGACCTGTCAGTTCCGTGCGGGTGGGTCGAGGTGGTAGAGGCGGGTCGCGGTGTGCTGGAGGACCTTGGCGACGACGTCGTCGGGGACGCCGGCGAGGGAGCTGTCCATCACGTCGCGCGGACTCGGCGACTCCGACGCCGGTCCCGGCGACAGGCTCGTCGCGTGGGGGAAGTCCGTCTCGAACATGAGGTTGTCGGCGAGCTCGTCGATGACGCGCCGCACCGACGCCTGCTCGAACCAGTACATGCCGTAGACCTGGCGCTTCATGTACTCGCTCGGCAGGAGGCGGTCGGGGTAGTCCTTGTGGGCCCCGACGTTGAGCCACTGCCAGTCCATGCTCTCGGCGAGGAACGGGAGCCACCCGGCGCCGTTCTCCACCGACACGAAGTTCAGCTCGGGGTAGCGGTGGCACACGCCGCTCAGCACGACCTCGGCGACGTTCTGCGCGTTGCCGAGCAGGTTGAGCGAGCTCTCACGGGTGAAGTCGAGCTTCTTCGACTGGTCGACCGCGCCCTTCAGGTCTTCGGCCGACGCGAGGAAGCCGATGTGGAAGTTCATGCTCAGGCCCATCTCCTGGGCCTGGCCGAGCACTGGCTCCCAGTGGTCGTCGACGAGCCGGGGGAGTCCGACCTTTTCGTAGCGCGCCGCGAACACCACGCCCTTGTGGCCGAGGTCGTACGCGCGTCGCATCTCGGCGACGGACGCGTCGATGTCCCAGAACGGCAGCATCATCATCGGGATCAGGCGCCGTGAGTCGGCCGAGCACCACTCGACGAGCCAGTCGTTGTAGGCCTGGACGCACGCGATGGCGAGCTCGGGCGGCATGTTCTCGAGGAACACGTGGCTGTGGAAGCCGAGGATGTTCGGGTAGAGCACCTGGTAGTAGACGCCGACCTCGTCCATGTAGCCGAGGCGGGCGCCGGCGTCGACGGCGGGCAGGAACGCGTCCGCCAGCTTCCTCGGGTGCGACGGCGGGTACTCGGGCCAGCGTGCCTGCGCGAACGCACCCGCGCCGTAGAGCTTGTGGTCGCCGACGTACCAGTAGTCCTCCTGGCGGCGTTCGTGGAAGCGCACGTGGGGGACGAGGTCGCCCCACTTCGGGTCCACCCGCGAGGTCCAGAGGTCGGCCGGTTCGATGATGTGGGAGTCGACGTCGGCGACGGCGTAGCGCTCGCACAGCGCCACCCCGCCGGGGGTGTGCTCGATCATCGCAAGGTGTCCTCCCGCAGGCGGGATCGGTAGGGAGTGTTCACTCACTTTATCGTGGTCACGGTTCGGGGACCGCCCGGAGGTGGGTGGCCATCATCAGCGGCGTCACGCTCAGCACGCCCGACTCGACCGGGAGCGTGACGCCGGTGATCCACCGCGCCTCGTCGCTCGCGAGGAACAGCGCGGCCCACGCGACGTCCCAGCCCGTGCCCGGCGTCCCGAGGAGCCCCGCCTCCGCGCGCATGCGGTTCATGAACTCGGCATGCGGGCCCGGTTGCGAGACCGACAGCACCATCGGCGTCGTGATGTGGCCGGGCGCGATCGCGTTGACGCGGATGCCCTGGCGGCCGTGCGAGTACGCCATGTCGACAGTCAACGCGCTGACTCCGCCCTTCGCCGCGGAGTACGCAGCCGTTCCGTCACCGCGCAACGCCGAGATCGACGACACGTTCACGATGGCACCCCCACCGTGCTCCACCATCACCGGGACGGTGTACTTCGACGCGAGGAACGCGGTGCGGAGGTTGATGTCGAGCGCGCGGTCCCACTGTTCCTCGGTGATGTCCACGACGGTGCCGACCGACGCGAGGCCGACGTTGTTGACGAGGATGTCCACGGCCCCGAACGCGTCCACCGCGGCGCGCACCATGGCGTCGCAGCCGGCAGCACTCGTGACGTCGGCCGCGAACACACGGCAGGTTCCACCCTCGGTCTCGATCATCGCTCGTGTCTCGTCGGCCCGGTCGGGGTGGAGGTCGACGAGCAGCACGCGCGCTCCCTCGCGAGCGAGCGCGACCGCCGTGGCCTTGCCCGTCCCGATGCCGGGACCCGGTGTGGAACCCGCACCCGTGACGATCGCCGCCTTCCCCTCGACCCGTCCCGCGCGTTCGACCATTTCTCCGTGGTCCTCTCGTTGTCGTCGTTCTCGTGAGCGCTCGCGTCGGTGCTACCGGGTGAGCAGCGCCGCGCCCGCTTCGAAGCCCCCGACGTTGCTCACGACGGCAACCTCTGCGTCGCGAACCTGCCGCGCTCCCGCCTCGCCGCGCAGTTGTCGCACCGCCTCGGCCGTGTGGCCGAAGGCGGCGTGGAGCCGCCCGCCCGAGAGTTGGCCGCCCCACGTGTTGAGCGGCAGCTGTCCGTCGAGCGCGATCCGCGTACCGCCGTCGACGAACGCTCCGGCCTCACCGGTGCCGCAGAAGCCGAGCGCTTCCAGCCACCAGACCGCCTCGATCGTGAACCCGTCGTAGAGCTGCGCGACGTCGACGTCGCCCGGTCGCAGATCCGTCCGGTTCCACATCGCGACCGCGGTGGCGTACCCGACTCGGCCCATGTCCTCCCACTGCTCCCACGACGGCCGCCCGTCCACCACGCCCGCCATCGCCTCGATGCGCACCGGTGCGCGCAGGTCGGGCGCGGTGTCCGCGGCCGAGACGACGATCGCGGTCGACCCGTCGACGGGCACGTCGCAGTCGAACAAGCAGATTGGGCTCGAGATCATGCGCGCGGCCAGGTAGTCGTCGATCGTGAGCTCGTCGCGGTACACCGCGTCGGGGTTCCCCGCCGCGTGCGCGCGCTGCACCACCGGGATCCACCCGAGCTGTTCGCGCGTGACGCCGTACTCGTGCATGTACCGCGTGGCGTACGGCGCGACCTGGCAGACGGGCGACAGGGCGCCGACCGGCAGCAGCCATGCGAGCGGGCCTTCGGCGTCGGGGTGGATGGCGCCGTACGCAGGCCGTCCGCCGGCGTTCCTCGCCGCGCTGCCCTCCTTCACCGTGCGGTAGACGACCACGTGCCGCGCCTCCCCGGTCGCCACCGCCTGCGCCGGCCCGTAGAAGGGGAGGCTCATGCCCTCGACCTGCCCCTGCTTCCACGTCGTGGCGATGCGGAGCGCGTCCTGGACCTCGTAGAGGTTGGCGCCCGAGTAGCCGGGCACGTTGGCCTTCCCGCCCCCCGGGAACATCGCCAGGCCGTCGACGTCGTCGACCGTCAGACCGGCGTCGGCGATCGCCGCGAGGACGGCGTCGAGCGTGAGCTGGAAGCCGGAGCGGTCGAGCTGCCGTCCGATGGCCGACTGACCGACGCCGGAGATCACCGCCCGCCGTTCGGCAACCGCGCTGCTCATGCTTCGGCGGCGACGAAGCTGGGAATCGCGTAGCCCCCCGGTCCGGGCTCGAACCCGACCTCCACCTCCATGCCGATCGTCGCCGCTTCGGGGTCGCAACCTCGCAGCCGGCCGACCACGCGCACGCCCGGATGGTCGGGGAACTCGACGAGGACGATCGCGTACGGCACCTCGAGGTCGGGCAGCCAGCGCTGGTAATTGACGGTGTAGCTGTAGATGCGGCCGCGGCCTGTGATCTCGGAAGGGGCCATCGCCCGCGCGCGGCACGAGCGACACATCCCGCGCGGCGGGAACGACTCGGCGCCGCACGCGGTGCAGCGCTCGACGACGAGACGGCCCTCCCGCGCGGCCGACCAGAACGCGGCCGTCTCCTCGGTGACCGCGGGAGGGATGCCGACCGTCGCGTCCATGGGTTCCTTCAGCCGCGCCGCGGTGCGGCCGGCTCGCCAGCTTGGCCGACGACACCCGCGGCCAGCAACGCGTCGACCTCGGTGGGCGCGAAGCCGCGCTCGAGCAGGACCTCGGTGCTGTGCCGTCCGGCGGCTACGGGCGGTCCGCCGACCTCGGCCGGTGTTCGTGCGAAGCGCGGTGCGGGCGACGGCTGCACCACGCCGTCGACGGTCGTGAAGGTCGCGCGCGCGGCGTTGTGGGGATGCGCCGGCGCTTCCGCGAGCGTGAGCACGGGAGCGAAGCACGTGTCCGTGCCGTCGAGGAGCTCGCACCACTCGTCGCGGGTCTTCGTCTTGAACACCGCGGCCAGCCGCGCCTTGGCGTCGGGCCACGTCGCCGGGTCCGCCTGGTCTTCGCGCAGGTCCTCGAGGCCCAAGCGGACGAGGAGCTCGCCGTAGAACTTGGGTTCCCCGGCGGCGACCGTGACGTAGCGCGCGTCGGCGGTCTCGTACACGTTGTAGAAGGGCGCGGCGAGGTCGAGGACGTTGGTGCCGGGCTCGTCCGACCAGAGCCCCTCGGCGCGCATGCCGTGCAACAGCGTCGTGAGCAGCGCCACGCCGTCGACCATCGCCGTGTCGACCACCTGCCCGCGACCCGACCGCGCTCGCTCGACGAGCGCGCCGAGGATGCCGACCGCGAGGAGCATGCCGCCCCCGCCGAAGTCGCCGAGCAGGTTCAGCGGTGGGGCCGGCGCCTGGCCGGGCCGGCGCAGGGGATCCAGTGCGCCCGCCAGGGCCACGTAGTTCAGGTCGTGCCCGGGGATCCGGGCGTACGGGCCCTCCTGTCCCCACCCCGTGATCCGCGCGTACACGAGCCGCGGGTTGCGCCCGAGGCACACCTCGGGCCCCACGCCGAGACGTTCGGCCACGCCCGGCCGGTAGCCCTCGACCAGGACGTCGGCGCCGTCGACGAGTCGGAGCACCGTGTCGACCCCGTCCGGGTGCTTGAGGTCGACGGCCACCGATCGCCGGCCGCGCGCGAGCAGGTCGACGCGGCGGCGCCCCGCGATCATCCGCTCGGTGTCGGTCTCGTCGGCGGCGGCCGCGAAGTCCTCGATCCGGGCGACGCGCACCACGTCGGCGCCGAGGTCGGCGAGCAGCATCGTCCCGAAGGGACCGGGACCGCGACCCTGCAGTTCGACGACGTTGATCCCCGACAGCGGGCCCGGCATGCCTCTCCCTCGCCCGTCGCTCGGACGGCGCTCGAGTGGGAAAAAAGTGTACGTTCACTCCGATGCCCGCGCCACAGCGTCCGCCCGACGTGCGCGCCCGCGATCGTGTCGTCGTGGGGGCCGCCGCCATCCCGGAGCCGGAGCGGGCGTGGCTGGAGGCCGCCGAACGGCTGCCGATCGCGTCGATCTGGCAGGGCGGCCATCTCCTTCCCCGGTACCCGACCGGTGAGGCGATCACGCGGCTCGCGCTCATGACCGCGTGGACCGAGCGGGTCCGGGTCGGCACCGCGACGCTCCTGTTGCCCCTGTACCACCCGGTGGTCGTCGCCAAGCAGCTCGCCGACCTCGACGCCTGGTCGGGACGGCGGCTCTCGGTCGGGGTCGGCGTGGGCGGCGAGTTCCCGCAGGAGTTCGCGGCGGTCGGCGTGCCGATGAGGGAGCGCGGCGCCCGGACCGACGAGGCCATCGAGGTGCTCCGAGCCCTGTGGAGCAGCGGGCCGGTCACCCACCACGGCCGCTTCTTCGACCTCGACGAGGTGGAGCTGGTCGTGGTGCGCCCACCGGGTACCGACGCCTCGACGCCGCCGTGCCGTGAACTGCCGATCATCGTCTCCGGGCGGAAGGAGGCGGCCATGCGGCGCGCCGCCCGGCTCGGCGACGGGTGGATGCCGTATCTCTACTCGCCCGACGCGTACGCACGCTCCGCGCGCACGATCGAGGACGAGGCCGACGCTCGGGGCCGCGACCTCGCCGGCTTCGAGTGGATGCTCTACGTGTACTGCTCGATCCGCCACGACGGCGACCGCGCGCGCGACGACGTCGCGCGCTTCTTGGGGCGGGCCTACGGCGACAGGCCGGGCGCGATGCTCGATCGCATCGCGCCGGCGGGCACGCCCGAGGAAGTCGCGGCCCGGTTCCAGGAATACGTCGACGCCGGCGTCCGTCACTTCGTCGTCGCGCCCGCGGCTCCCGCCGACACGCTCGAGGTGGTTGCGTTGGCCGCCGAGGAGGTGCTGCCGCAGCTCTCCGTGCCCGCTCGGGAGCCGGTGACGCAATGAGCCCGCCGACGCGCGCGTTGCCGTGCGCCGGCATCTCGGTCGTCGAGGTCGCGGTCGGTACGAGCGACCTCGGTCTCGGCCTGGCCGGAGGCGTCCCCGGCATGATCCTCGCCGATCTCGGCGCGTCGGTCGTCAGGGTCGTCGGCACGACCAACGTGCCGATCGACGACGCGGTCACGTGGCGCCGCGCATGGCACCGCGACAAGCAGATCGTCGCCACCGACGACCCCGACGAGGTGCTCGACCTCCTGCGCGGTGCCGACGTCGCATTGGTGTACGGGCCGGAGTCGCTCGTCGAGGCGCGCGGCCTGGGTTGGCGCGACCTGCGCGCGGCACACCCGGGGCTCGTCTACGCGCGCTGTCGGCCCAGCCGGACCGGCGCGGGAACGATCGACGACTTCGGATTGCTCGTCGAGGCCAACGCCGGTTTCTGCACCCAACTCGCCGGTCACCGTCCGGGCCCCATCTTCGTCGACGTGCGCGCCGCCACCGGCGGGACGTCGTTCGTGCTCGTCACGTCGGTGCTCGCACTGCTGTGCCGGCGCGCACGCGATGGCGTCGGCGGGTGGGCGGAGACCTCGCTCTACGACGGGATGCTCGCGACGCTGGGTTGCATGATCGGGCGGTCGGAGCGGGCACCGGCCGAGGTCGAGAGCTACTGGGAGACGGGCTCGACGTTCCCCAACTTCCTGTACCGCTGTTCCGACGGCGAGTTGATCCAGGTCTGGTTCGGCGGCAAGGGCATGTACGCGAAGCTCCTCGAGGTCCTCGGCGACGAGCCCAGCGCCGACGGCTACTACGCCGATCAGGTCAAGGGCGCGCTCAACGAGCGCGCGCGGCGGTGGCGGTCGTTCTTCGCGACCCAGCGCCGCGACGTGTGGATCGAGCGGCTCCGCGAGGCCGGCATCCCGTGCGAACCCGTGCTCGCCCCCGGGGAGGTGCTGTCCGATCCTCACCTGCTGGAGGCCGGCCTCGCGGTCGCACGGTCCGAGGCCGGGGCGCGCGACCTCGTCGTGGCGGCGCCGATCTCGGTCGTCCCGCTCGCCGACGAGCAGGCGGACACCGGCGGGCGCGTCGACCCGACGACGCCGCGCGCGCGGCGCGCAGACGTGCTCGACGGCGTCCACGTGCTCGACTTCTCGGCATTCGTCGCCGGGCCACTCGGTGCCCAGGTGCTCGCCGATTTGGGGGCCGACGTGATCAAGGTCGAGCCGCCCGAGGGTGAGGCCATGCGCGCGGCTGCGTACGCCGTCGCCGCGTGCCAGCGCGGCAAGCGCAGCGTGGCCCTCGACATCAACGCACCGGAGGCCCGCCCCGTCGTCGAGCGCCTGATCGGGTGGGCGGACGTGATCCTGCACAACTTCCGGGTGGGCGTGTCGGAGCGACTCGGCATCGACGAACAGACCGTGGCGCGCCTCAACCCGCACGCGGTGTACTGCCACGCGAGCGCTTTCGGCACGACCGGGCCCCGTGCCACCACTCCCGGGAACGACGCGCTCATGCAGGCCGTGACCGGGTTGGAACGCGCCGTCGGCGGTGCGGGCAACGACCCCTTGGCGCCCACGTGGATCCCGATCGACATGTGCGGCGGCTGGGTGAGCGCGGCCGGCATCCTCGCCGGCCTGTACGCGCGCGCCACGAGCGGCCGCGGGCAGCGCGTGGCCACGAGCCTCCTCGGCGCGGGGATGCTCCTCCAGAGCGGTGTGTTCCAGCGCGACGGCGAGTGCGTGCGCGGGCCGGAGCTCGACGGCGCGCAGTCGGGGTACGGGCCCGGCTACCGCATCTACGAGTGTGGCGACGGCAACTGGGTCGCGCTCGTGCTCCCCGACCCGCAGTCGTGGGCGCGCGTCCGAGCGCTGCCGGGAGCACGCACGCTCCCGCCGGAGTACGCGCCGCTGCGCGGTGGCCAGGACGACGCGCGCGCCCGCGAAGCGGAGGCGGTACTCGTTGGTGTGTTCGCGACCGCCGCCGCGTCGGACTGGGTGGCGCGCCTGCGGCCACTCGGGCTCCTCGTCGAAGCCATCGCGCCGATGTCGCGCGACCAGTTCCGCCAGGGCATCCTCGACGACCCTCTCAACCGGCAACTCGGCCGCGTCGTGACGTTCGAGACGCCCGAGTGGGGTCGCTTCGAACAGATCGGCCCGCTGCTCCGATCCGGGCCGTCGTCCGGTCACGGGCCGCGGCTCGCGCTCCCCGGGATCGGCGAGCACACCGAGGAGGTCCTCACCGAACTGCGCTTCGGCGCGGAGGAGATCGACGCGCTGTTCGCGGCGAAGGTCGCGCGCCGGCCGCCGTTGTAGAGTGAGCGATCACTGACGAGTGGAGTGGCGGTGGACCGAGAAGCACTGGAGCACAGCCTGGTGCGCCGCTTGCTCGACCACATCGAGCAGGGCACGACCGACCTCGCCGACGCCGTCTACGAGGTGCGCGCCGACGCGTACACCTCGCGTGCCCACTTCGAGGACGAGCTCGCGGTGCTCTTCCGCGACTACCCGCTCGTCCTCTGTCTGTCGGGCGCGCTGCCCCGCCCGGGCACCTACCGCACCGTCGACGTGTGCGGCACGCCGATCCTCCTCACCCGGGACGGCGACGGGAAGGTCCGGGCCATGGCGAACGTCTGCCGCCACCGCGGCGTCCGCGTCGTCGACGGCGCCGGAGAGGCGCGGCGCTTCACCTGTCCCTTCCACGCGTGGACCTACGACCTCGAGGGGCGCCTCGTCGGTGTCCCGACCGCGGACGCGTTCGACGGCATGTGCCGCGACGACAAGTGCTTGGTGGCGCTCCCCGTCGCCGAGGGGCACGGACTCGTCGTCGGTCGTCTCCGCCCGGGGCCGGCCGTCGACATCGACGACTACCTCGGGCCCGGGCTCGCCGACGAGCTGGCCATGCTCGACTTCGCCGCGTGGGAACCGTACGGCGAGCCACACATCCACGCCGTGGGCGCCAATTGGAAGGTGACGCTCGACACCTTCCGGGAGAACTACCACTTCGACTACCTGCACCGGAACACGTTGGCCGGTTACGCGTACGGCGGAGTGCTCACGTTCGACGCCTTCGGGCCCCACCTCCGGAACTGCTCGGCGCTCCGCTCGATCGACGAGCTGCGCGGCGTTCCCGACCACGAGTGGCGCGACGTCGGCGAGCACTTCAGCTACCAGTACGCGCTGTTCCCCAACACGAGCCTCACGTTCGACAGCCGCCACGCCGAGCTCTGGCAGATCCTGCCCGTCGACGTGAACACCTCCGAGGTGTTGCACACCGCGTACCTGCGCCCGGGCCTGTCCGACGAAGCGCGCGCGCGGGCGGTCGACATGGCGCCGTGGATCTGCGAGACCGTCGTCGACGGGGAGGACTTCTGGGTCGCGAGCCGCACGGAGCCCGGCATCCGGACCGGCCTGCTCGACGCCGTCGTGTTCGGTCGCAACGAGCCCGCGCCCCAGCACCTCCACCGCGGCTTCCTCGCCACCCTGGCGGCTCGGGGGTCGCCTGGTTAGAGTGTGAGCGTTCGCTTTCTCCGCGCTCGGGGTGAGCGGACAGGAGGCCCCATGTCGTTCACCTGGTTCATCTCCGTCGACGACCACCTGATCGAGCCGGCCCGGCTCTGGCAGGAGCGGGTGCCCGAGCGGCTACGGGAGCGGGCTCCCCGCATCGTCCGTGACGGCGATTCGGAGTTCTGGCTCTACGAGGACCGCCAGATCGTGACCACCGGCCTGAACGCGGTGGCCGGGAAGCGCCGGGAGGAATTCTCGCCCGAGCCCATCACCTACGACGACATGCGGCCTGGTTGCTACGAGCCCGCTGCCCGGGTGGCCGACATGGACGAGGGCAACGTGCTGGCGTCGCTGCTGTTCCCCTCGTTCCCCCGCTACTGCGGCCAGGTGTTCAACGAGGCGAAGGACAAGGACCTCGCGCAGGTGTGTGTCGGCGCGTGGAACGACTTCGTCCTCGAGGAGCTCGCGGGAGACTTCCCGGGCCGGTT